>JARLGM010000004.1 GCA_031292755.1 Candidatus Sulfopaludibacter sp. | reverse complement strand
TTGACAACTCGACCGCCTTACCGTGGAGTCATCCGCCAGAGGCCCGCCGTCGCTCAACGGTCCCCAGAAACCCTGCCTCCTCTACAACTCAAACCCGCTCCACAGCGCCGACCCCTGTTTCGCTACACTTCCGAAACGGCTGCCGCCGTGTCCGGCCAGTCTCACCATAGGCGACTTTCATGCTAGCGTTGAGCTATGTATCGCCCCTGCCGGAGTTGGCGCTTGATCAGCTGCGCCCCGCTGGCCCTCGGGGCTGTACTTTTTGCCAGCGCTCAGGCCGGGTCCGTCGCCATTACGGAGGTCACTGTGATCGACGTGGCGACAGGCCGGCTGCAGGGTGGCGTCACGGTGGTTACACATGGGGAGCGGATCGTGGGAATCGGCCCCAGGGTTAGCATTCCACGCGGCGCTACTCGAGTGAACGGAAAAGGTAAGTTTCTTATTCCCGGTCTTTGGGACATGCATTCCCATCACCAGGGAACCGGGGCGGATTGTTTGGATTTGTTCATCGCCAAAGGAGTCGTGGGGACTCGCGATATGGGCGGGGACATCGACTTCATCCTGCCGCTGCGCGAACGGGTCAGGTCCGGCGCGGTTCTCGGCCCCGAAATCGTAGCGGCAGGTCCCATATTGGATGACGCCCCGCCCAGTTTTCCGTTTCGGCGCCGCGTGCACAACGCGCAACAAGCCAGGGAAGCAGTGGCCGACCTGAAGCGGGCGGGCGTCGACTTCATCAAGGTTCACGACCATACTCCGCGCGAAGTTTTCTTCGCCATTGCCGAGGAGGCCCCCAGGCTGGGGCTCCCCTTCGCGGGACACGTTCCGCAAGAAGTGAGGGTCGAGGAAGCGGCCGATGCCGGCATACGCAGCATTGAACACCTGTCGAACTACGACGTCTTTGGCGAGTGTCTGGTGAACGACAGTTACACGCTAGCAGGCTGCCGTCGGCTGTTTGAAAAACTGGCCGCGAAAGGTGTCTGGCAAACGCCCACTCTGGCGTTCTTCGAGACGATTCCCGACGTGTTCTCCGGTCGGCCGATTGCACACGCCGAGTATGCCAGCGACTCCCTTTTGAAATTGACGCGCGATAACGTGGAAGCCTCCCACGTGCCTGCGAGAACATTGGAAAAGATGAGGCTGGCGGGGCAAGTCAGTCTGCAGGTCATCCCGGACATGTACTCGCTGGGTAACCGGTTCCTGGCCGGTTGCGACGGGCTTGTTCCGGGGTTCTGTCTTCACGATGAGCTGGAGTGGTTCACTAGGGCGGGATTTTCGCCGCTTCAGGCCCTTCAGACGGCCACGATTAACCCCGCCCGCTTCCTGGGCTGGGATACTCAGGGCACCATTGAAGTGGGAAAAAGGGCCGATTTGGTTCTGCTCGACGCAAATCCATTGGTTGATATCCGCAACGTTGCGCGTATCGAAAACGTAGTGGTTCGAGGCAAGCTGGTGACGAAGCAGGCCATTGACAGGATTCTCGCCAGTCACCGGCGCGCGAGCGGCTCGAAATAACTCGCCTGACCGAGGGAACTGGGGTCTGCCCGAAAACAGCGTTCCTTGATGTTAGAAGCACTTGGATGTAAAACGCCCATACCGCTGATCTACCAATGGCTCTGGCGCTATCAAACATGAACGGCCTTGGGCACTCAAATAAAATCTGCTTCCCATGACGATCTAGGGAACTTTTGCAAAACTGCTCCCGTAGATGGTCATAGGAAACGATTCGTATGGCCAAATCGACGACGCCTACACTGCTCCAGGGCACCCTGGATCTGTTGATTCTTCACTCGCTTGGCCGTGGACCGCTCCACGGCTACGCGATCGCTCAGACCATTCACCTGCTTTCCGATGAAGTGCTGAAAGTGGAGGAAGGCTCGCTGTACCCGGCGCTGTACCGGCTGGAACTGGACGGCGCCATCTCGGCCACCCGGGGCATTTCGGAAAACAACCGCAAGGCGAAATACTACGAGATCACCAAACGCGGGCGCAAGCTGATTGCCGAACAGCACGAGACGTGGGACCGGCTTTCGTCGGCCGTGGATCGCGTTTTGGCGAGGCAACCCCGATGATACGGCGCTTGTTCTTGAAGCTGTTTCGCCGGGGACGCCTGGCGCAAGACCTGGAAGCGGAGATGGCATTCCACCGGGAGATGGCGGCCGCCGCCGGCAATCCCATTCCCTTCGGAAACATGGGCGTCATTCAGGAGCAGGCGTTCGATCTGTGGCGCTTCAACGGCATCGAGAACCTCTGGCGGGACCTGGTGTATGCCGTTCGCGGACTGCGCAAGAGTCCCGGCTTCGTATTGACGGCGCTGCTGTCGCTGGGCCTCGGGATTGGGGTCAACACGGCAATTTTTTCGCTGGCAGTAGAGTTTCTGTTGAGCGCGCCTTCGGTGCGGGACGCCGGGTCGCTGGTGTATGTCCGGCAGGGAGGCAACAGCCACATGATGCCGGAGACAATCGAGGCGCTTCGCCGCAGCGGAGTCTTTGAGGACGTGACGGGCGAGAACGAGGAGAGCTTCATCAATTTCAACGACGGCACGGAAACGCGCCGCATCTATGCGCTGCAAGGTTCGGGCAATTTCTTCACCGTGCTTGGCGTCCCGATGGGGCAGGGACGTGGCTGGAACGAAACGGACCCCACACAAGTAGTGGTGCTCCATCCGCATTTCTGGCGTGCGCGCCTGGGCGGCGACCCGGCAATTGTCGGGAAGGCGATCCGGCTGGACGGCCGTCTCTACACTGTGCTGGGCATTTTGCCGGACAATTACCGCAGCCTGGTGGGCTATGGGTACGCACCGGACGTGTTCGTGCCCCGTTATATTGAGGGGACGATTCTGGCGGCATACGCGCGGATGAAGCCCGGCATGAGCGTCGGCCAACTCAACGCCGCGATGCCCGCGCTGGGAGAGCGGATGGACCGGGAATTCCCACAGAGCCGGGAACCGGGCAACCACTTCAATGCGACGCCGGTGAGCGGTTTCGCGCGTCTCTCAAAAGAAAGAGAGGCGCTCACGGTGGGTCTGTTCTTCGCGATTCTTCTGTTGGTGGTGGGACTGGTTCTGCTGATCGCCTGCGTGAATGTGGCCGGACTGCTTTTGGCGCGGGCTTCGGTGAGGCGTCAGGAAATCGCCATCCGGCTGGCGCTGGGCGCGAGCCGCGGAAGATTGCTGCAACAACTGCTTTCCGAGAGTCTGCTGCTATCGGTGGCGGGCGCGGCGCTGGGTTTTCTATTCGCCCTCTGCACGGCGAAAGCCGCCGCGGCCATTCCGCTGCCGTTTCCCGTGCCGATCCGCCTGCAAATCTCGCCGGACTGGCGAGTGGTTTGTTATGCCGCGTTCATGGCCATCGTGTCGGCGGTGGCGAGCGGGCTGATTCCGGCGTGGCAATCGCTGCGCGAATCGCTTTCCGCGGCTATGCACCGCGAGCGCAAACTGCGGATGCGGCGCACCCTGGTAGTCGCCCAGATTGCGGCATCCTTCGTGGTTCTGACCACGGCGGCGCTGTTTCTGCAAAATCTGGTGCGAACCGGTTCGCTGGGGCCGGGTTTCGATATTCGCCACACCGTGCGGGCCGAGGTCTACCTGCCGCCGGGCGTGTATAAGGACGACCGAACCGTCATTCCTTACGTCAACCGGGCGCTCGACGGGCTCCGCGCGATGCCGGGCGTTGAAGCGGTGGCAGCGGCGCGCATTATTCCATTTACCGATGCCACCAATTTCGCGGTGGAAGTGACCTTCCCCGACAACGGCGAAAAGCAGCGCGTTAGTTTCAACTGGAACGCGGTGACGCCGGATTATTTCCGGGCGATGGACATCCCCGTTTTGCAGGGCCGCGCCTTCGGGGAGCAGGACAGCGGTGGAACGAACGTGGCAATCGTCAATGAAACATTCGTGAAGCGCTATTTCGGCTCCCGCGAACCGGTGGGAGTCAGCATCCGCTGGCGGGGTGACCGGCCGCCAACCAGAATCGTAGGCGTGGTGCGCGGCACGAAGAACATCACGCTGGGGGAAGATGCGCGCGCACAGCTATACGAACCGATGGCGCAGATTGAAAACGACCGGCCGCGTCTTCAGTTCGTGGTCCGCTCCGCAACGCCTCCGGCGCTGCAACTGACAGCCGTGCGAAGCGCGCTGCGGCAGGCGGAGCCGGCGGCGGGCTTGGAAGTTCAGACCATGTTTTCGGCGATCGGGTTCGCGTTTCTGCCATCGCGGATCGGAGCGGCGCTGATGGGCAGCATCGGCGCCTTGGGATTACTCCTGGCGGTCATCGGACTGTATGGCGTGCTGGCCTATTCGGTGGCGCGGCGGACGCGGGAAATCGGCATCCGCATGGCGATTGGCGCGTCGTCGAAGGATGTGTCGCGAATGGTGCTGGGCGAGTTCGCGCGGCTGCTGGTTGCGGGGATCGGCATCGGGTTGGCGATCGCGCTGTTGGTGACGCGGCCGCTCTCCATGTTTTTTGTTCCAGGATTAAGCCCGTCCGATCCCGCCAGTTTCGCGGCGGTCATCGGGGTGCTCGGACTCACGGGCGCGGCAGCGGCGTTGGGTCCGATACGCCGGGCGTTACACGTGGATCCGCTGCAGTGCCTGCGGTACGAGTAGCGCGGCTACGGCAGCCAAGCCTTCAGGATGGCGGACTGCAACGCATCCGGATCGGGCCGGGGCTGGATGACAAAGGTGCGCTTCCGGTTCTTTTGGAGCGTCAAGGTTACGTCCTGGTCCGCGCCGTTGCGTCGAATGTGGAGCGTGACCGGGTCGCCGGGCTTGCCGGCTGACATGAGGTCGTTCAGCGCCTTGGGTGTGCCGGCGATTTCGTCGCCGGGAGCAAGCGGAGCGGGACCGCTGACGAGCACCAGCTTGCCGTCGTCCCGCGTTTGGGTGTTGACTCCGAGGGCGCCACCCGGGGCATCCTGGGAGGTGACGTCGAGGGCAAGGCCGGCGTAAGCCAGATATCCGGCGTAGTCCACATCTTTGGTGGTGGAGGCGTATTCAAACTCTCCGGTGAGCGCCACACCGGCGGCGGTTTCGCATTCCTCGCGAAACTCGGCATCGGTGAAACCGCGCCGCTGCTGCTGGTAATACTTGCGGTACAAGGCGCGCATGACATCGTCGAGCGACTTCCGGTTCCCGGTCTCATGCCGGATTTTCAAATCCAGGATCATGCCCAACATGCTGCCGTTGTCGTAGTAGGAAATCGTAGTGTTGCGATCGTTGCCTACGCCCGAGGTGCCCCAGGTGTGCCAACTCGAATCGGTGGCGGACTGGTAATGGCGGCCGGGCGCATTCTCGAATTTGGCGATCGCGTTCTGGAGCCGCTCCAGAAACTGGGCACGCGTCATCAACCCGGCGCGTTGCACCACGATGTCCTCGTAATAGACCGACAGGCCCTCGGACACCCAGAGCATGTGAGTCAGGTTCTCGGCTTCATAGTCGAATGGCCCGAGGGCGATGGGGCGGATTCGCTTGACGTTGAAGTTGTGAAAATACTCGTGCGCCACGTAACTCAGCCAGGTGCGATAGCCGTTCTCGCTGGTCAGGCTGTTGCCGTTGAAAGCGATGGACGCGGAATTCAAATGTTCCACCCCGCCATTGCCGGTGCCGATCAGCAGAAAGGCATAGCGCCGGTAGGGGACATCGCCGATCAGGCGGGTGGCGGTTTCAACCATGCGCTTGAGGTCAGCCAGCATCTTGGGCCGATCGACCGCGGCAGGCACGTTTTCGATGGCGACCTGGTGCGGCACGCCGCTGGCATCGAACTGCAAGAGTTCCTGGCCGCCCATGAGGATGGGGCTATCGTAGAGCACGTCGAAGTCGGAGGCGCTGAAGGTGTGCGGCTGGCCGGAGACGGGCTCGAGTCCGGTGGCCACCGTGCTCCAGCGGGCCGGCAGCTCGAGCCGGATCGTGGCAGGCCGCGCCAGTTGTCCCGGCATGTACACAAAGGTTCCGGGCGGCGAAAGCAGGGCACGATTCTCGTTCAGGAAATTCTGCACGGCGAAAGAGATGGCGCCATAAACGTCGTAGGTGAGAGTCACGGCGGGAGCGTCCGCGGTGACGACGCGCCAGGTGTTTTTGGAGACCCTTTCCCAGGGCAGGGAATGGCCCGCGTCATCGTGTACGCTGAAGTTGGACACGTATTTCTCGAAGTCCAGGATGCGGTAGTAACCGGGCGCCCAGGCGGGCATGGTGAAGTCCTGCGTCCCGGCGGAGATCCGGTCGCAATGGAGCTTGACGTGAAACAAGTGGGTGGCGGGAGGGTCCATGGAAACGGTGAAGGCCATGGTGGCCTGAGCGGCGGCGCCGGCCGCGAAGAGGAGGAAAAGTCCGGCGGTCCTCATAGGTTCCCAGGATACGCTAATCCGCCTGTAACCAATCAAGCCGGGCTTTGTGCGACAGTAAATGACGCGACCCTATGCCGAAATCCGTTAAGGCGGTACTAGCGCCTCCGAAGCCCGCGAAGCCCCCGGCCGCAGAACCGGCGCCTGGGGAGCCTGACCTCAAGGACCCGTCGCTGTATCTGAATCGCGAATTGAGCCTTCTGGCTTTTCAGCACCGCGTGCTGGAAGAGGCGCTGGACAAGCGCAACCCGCTGTTGGAACGGGTCAAGTTTCTGGCGATTGTCGGTTCGAACCTGGATGAATTTTTTATGGTTCGCGTGGCCGGTCTGGAGGCCCAGATCGAAGCCGGAGCCATCGAACCGAGCCCCGACGGCCGGACCCCGCGGGCGCAACTGATCGGGATTCGACGCGAAGTAAAAAAGCTGCTCAATGAAGTGCACCGGTGCATGGAATCGCTGACCGCGGAACTGGGCGAACATGGCATCCTCATCCACAGCTATGCAGACCTGCTGGACAATCAGCGCAAACGCGCCGCGCAGTATTTCGACGAAACCATATTCCCGGTTTTGACGCCGCTGGCATTCGACCCCGGACGCCCGTTCCCGCACATCTCCAATCTGAGTTTGAACCTGGCGGTATTGATCCGCGATAACAACCGCCACGAGCATTTCGCCCGCGTCAAGGTGCCGGATTCGCTGCCGCCCCTGGTAACGGTGAATCGCCAGATGAAGGCGGGCGCCAAGCGGGCGCGTGTGCGGCGGGTGGACCTGGTGTGGCTGGAAGAGGTAATTGCGGCGAACCTGTCGAAGCTGTTTCCTGGAATGGAAGTGGTGGAGTCTTACCCGTTTCACGTTACCCGCGATGCCGAAGTCGCGATCAAGGAACTGGAGGCGGAAGACCTGTTGGAGACCATCGAGGAAGGCGTGCGGCAGCGGCGGTTCCAGCACGTGGTGCGGCTGAGCGTGACTCAGGATATGCCTTCTTCGATGCTGACCATCCTGATGAATAATCTGGAAGTGACGCAGTCCGAGGTGTATCGCACGCAGCGCCCGCTTTCCATGAAGCGGCTTTTCAGCCTTTACAATATGGAGCGGCCGGAGTTGAAAGACGCGCCGTTCGTTCCGGCTATTCCCAAGGACCTTGCGGAGACCTCCGAAGACCACGATATGTTCGCGGCCATCCGGGGGCGCGACATCTTCGTGCACCATCCGTTCGATTCCTTTCAGCCGGTGATCGAATTTCTGCACAAAGCGGCGCGCGACCCCGCCGTGCTGGCGATCAAGATCTGCCTGTACCGGGTGGGCCGCAATTCCCCCGTGGTCGAGGCTTTGCTGGAGGCCGTGGAGGAAGACAAGCAGGTGGCAGCGCTGGTGGAACTGAAGGCCCGTTTTGACGAGGAGAGCAACATCGAATGGGCCAAGGCGCTGGAACGCGCCGGCGTTCACGTGGTTTACGGGCTTATCGGTTTGAAGATTCACAGCAAAGTAGCGCTGGTGGTGAGGCGCGAAAACGACCGCATCGCGCGCTACGTGCATATCTCCACGGGTAATTACAACGCCGTGACGGCGCACACTTATACCGACATGGGTATCTTCACCTGCGATGAAGATATCGCCGATGATGTAAGTGACTTATTCAATTATCTGACCGGCTACTCTTACAAAGCGGACTATCAGAAGCTGCTGGTGGCCCCGGTGAATCTGCGGGCGCGCATGGAAGCGCTGATCGAGCGAGAAATCCGCCACGCCAAAACGGGCAAGAAGGGCCATCTCATTTTCAAGATGAATTCGCTGTCCGACCCCAAGCTGATCCGGATGCTCTACAAGGCGTCCCGGGCCGGAGTGAAGATCCAGCTTCTGGTGCGCGGGATTTGCAGTTTGCGGCCGGGGCTGCCCGGCATCAGCGACAACATCGAGGTAGTCAGTATTGTGGGCCGGTTTCTGGAGCATAGCCGCGTGTTTTGCTTCCATAACGGCGGCTCCGAGGAGGTCTATATCGGCAGCGCGGACCTGATGTCGCGCAACGTCGATACGCGGGTTGAGGTGCTGGTGCCGGTGAAGGATCCGGATATCATTCGCACCATCTGCGACCAGGTGCTGCCGGTATATCTCGCCGACAATGTCAAGGCGAGGCAGATGAATTCCAACGGCGTTTACGTGCGCAGGAAAACCACGGGTAAGCATCCGGTGAACAGCCAGGAAGTGCTTCTCGATAGACGCGGAATTGGCACAAGGAAAGTGAAACATGCGCGATCGCGGACGCAGCCTTAAGGGAACTTATTGCCTTGCGCTGCTGGCGGTTTCCCTTTGGGCGCAGATACCGGCAGGCACGCGGCCCGCCGGGCGGGCAGGGGAATGGGGCGCGGCCATTCTGCCGGGCGGCCGTCAGATCACGCCGTACGGCCTGCAATACTTCACGGGACCCGGCCCCTTCGGCCTGGCGGTGAGCCCCAGCGGGCACAAGGCTGTTACCGCCGATGGAGGGCCCAATCGCTACGGCCTGACGGTCTTCGACAGCCAGGCTGAGCAGCCCATCGCCAGCCTGGTGGTGAAGCGCCGCGCCAACGGCGAGGAGGCCGATGAAGAAGATTGGCGGAGCATCTTCATGGGGCTGGCCTTCGATGGCGAAGACGCCTTGTACGCTTCCGAAGGCGAATCGGGCCGGGTTCGCCGCGTGGATCTGAAAACCGGCAAGGGCGCGCCGTTTATCGATCTCAACCAGGGCGGCGCGGCCGATAGTTACACCGGCGACCTGGCCTTCGATGCCGAGCGGCGCCTGTTGTATGTGGTGGACCAGGCCAATTTCCGGATCGCCATTGTGGATGTGCGCCACCGCGCCGTGATCGCCTCAATCCGCACCGGCCGCCTGCCATTTGCGGTGGCGTTATCGCCGGATCGCAAAACCGTTTACGTCACCAACCTGGGGATGTTCGAGTACCGCGCGATACCGGGGGCCGACGCCAAGAAGCCGGAAACGGGTCTGGCATTTCCGCCGTTCGGTTTCCCTTCCGCGGAAGCCGCGGCGGGCGTCTCGCGCTCCACCGAACTGGGTCCGGTGGACGTGCCGGAGTTGGGCGATCCGAATGCTTCCGGGTCCAACTCACTGGCGATTCTGGATGTGTCCAAACCGGCCGAGCCGCGGCTCAAGGCGCTGGTGCGCACCGGCCTGCCGTTCGGCGGAAACATCATGGGCGGCAGCAGTCCTTCGGGCGTGGTGGCCACATCGCGGCTGGTGTATGTGTCCAATGCCAATCAGGACTCGGTAACCGTCATTGACGCGCACACGCTGGCGCGGGTGGCGGATATCGGTCTGCGCATTCCGGGACGCGAATCCCTGCGCGGCGTTCTTCCCATTGGCATGAGTCTGGCCGCGGACGGCAAATGGCTGTTAGTGGCGGAGGCCGGCATTAACGCGGTGGGTGTGATCGACGTCGCAACCGGCGAGGCGATCGGCCATGTTCCGGCGGGCTGGTTTCCCACGCGCGTGCAGGTTTCGAAGAATGAAGTGTTCGTAGCCAACGCCAAGGGGCAGGGCACGGGTCCCAATTCCACTCCGGCCACTCGCCAGGCCAACGGGCGCCGCGGTTCGGTCTCGCGATTCGCTCTGCCGCCGCGCGCGGAGTTGGACGCTTTGACGGCGGCGGTGATGGCCAACAACGGGTTCGGCGCGATGACCGAGTCGCTCGGGCCGCCTCCGGTGCGGTACGTGGTGATCATCGTGAAGGAAAACCGCACCTACGACGAAGTGTTCGGCGATGTCCCCGGCGCGAACGGCGACGCGTCCCTGGCTCGATGGGGCCGGCAGGTGACGCCCAACCACCACGCCATGGCGGCGCAATGGAGCATCAGCGACAACTTCTACGCCGATTCGGAAGTCAGCGTGGACGGGCATCACTGGCTGGTGGGATCTTACCCGAACGCCTGGACCGAGAGCAGCCTGATGGCGGCATACGGCGGGCAAAAATCGTTTCGCCTGCCGACCAATGCGCCGGGCCGCCTGTTGTTCGCGGGCAGCGATTCTTCGGTGCATCCCGAAGAGCAACTGGAAGCGGGCGCGCTGTGGCACCACCTGGAGCGCAATCGCATCAGCTTCCTGAATTTCGGCGAAGGGTTTGAACTGGCCGGCCTGAACGAAGGCGAAGGGCTGGAGCCCACAGGAGGGCGCTTCTTCACCAACATTCCCATGCCCGATCCGTTGTATCGCAACACCTCGCGGCGGTATCCCGGATTCAACACGAATATCCCCGACCAGTTCCGCGCCACGCAATTCATTGCGGAAATCGGCGACCGGTTCGGCGGCGGGAAAGAACCGCTGCCGCGGTTACTCTTCATCCATCTGCCCAACGATCACACGGCCCGGCCGCGCCCGCACGCGGGCTATCCCGTGGAAGCTTCGTACGTGGCGGATAACGACCTGGCGCTGGGCCGCATTCTCGAATATCTTTCGCATACCGAGTGGTGGCTCTCCATGGCTGTGTTGATCACCGAAGACGATTCGCAGAGCGGCGTGGATCACGTGGATTCGCACCGCACCATATTGATGGCGGCGGGGCCGTACGTTCGCCGGCATTACGTGTCGCACGTCAATACCAGCTTTCCGGGCCTGCTGAAGACGGCCTTCTGGCTCTTGCGCCTGCCGCCGCTCAACCTGTACGATTCCGCGTCGCCATCGCTGGCCGATTGTTTCACGCCGGATCCGGACTTCACGCCGTACGAGGCGCTCCCGGTGGACGCCGCCATCTTCGACCCCGCCAAGGCGCATACCGTGAAGGGCGAAGCGCCTGGACCGGCCATGGACGACCCCGCCGAGATCCGCAGACAGCGGCGGCAGCGGTAGGGCTGGCGCCTGCGCTACTTAGAAGAAGAACTTCACGGCTAGCTGGATGATGCGCGGATCGGCGGCGCCGTAGATGCCGCCGAAGTTGCCGCTGTTCACGCTCGTCGTGGGGTCGAATAGTTGCGTGTGGTTGAGGACGTTAAAGAACTCCCCGCGAAGCTGGAAGCGCAGATTTTCATGCGCCTTGAACGGGAAGAAGTTCTTGAGGATTCCGGTGTCCACATTGAAGCTGCCCGGCCCGCGGAAAGCGCCCTTACCGACGTTCCCGAAGGAACCGATTGCCGGCAGTGCGAACAGCGACGTATTCAGCCACGGTACGCAGGTGGCCGAGCCGCAGCCCGAGCGCGAACCCGCGGACGCCGTCTTGCCGTATTGGCTGAGGGGGCCGATAAAGTTGGCGCGGTCGTTGCCCAGCGCGGTTTCGGACCGGTCGGTTCCGGCCAGGATCGTCATGGCCTCTCCGGTCTGGTAGGTGAAGATTCCGGTCCATTCCCAACCGCCGAATAGCGTGCGCACCGCCACATTGGAACTGCTCAGCCGCGGGAGGTCCCAGACGTAGGAGGCGACAAAATGGTGTGTGCGGTCCTGCCCGGGCGCCGGACCGGTTTCGAAGTGGCCCTGGTTGGGATTGCCGAACGGCATGCCGGACCCCTTGCTCGATCCCACGTCGGTGATGCCGCCATTGGAGGCCAGAGCGATCTCCATCGCCTTGGAGTACGTGTAGTTGGCAAGCAACGTGAGGTCCTTCAGGGGACCGCGGCCGCCTCCCGGGCGTTTTTGGATGCCGACCTGCAATGCGTTGTAGTTCGACATGCCGGTGTTGTGGTTCTGGTAGATGTCGATAAAGCCCTGGTAAGGCCGGCTGGCGTCCGTGCCCACTCCGGCGGCTCGCGGATTCAGGTAGACATCCTGCCGCAGATGGACACCGCGCAGGCCCACGTAGGAAATATCGAATAGGGTGTCCGCCGTCAACTGGTGCTCGATTGTCATATTCCAGTCGAAGGTTGTCGGTGTGACCCAGGCCTTGCCCGGCTCCAGGCCGTAAACCGAGACGCCGCCGGTAAACGGTACGCCCCCGGGAGGGATGGTGGCGAGCGTATAACGCAGCGGGAACTGGGTCGCAAAGGTGGGCTCGCTTTGCAGCGGGTTGGCGAACGGAATGAGACTGTTCGGCGCCGAGGGCTCGGTCAGGTCTGTGCGCAGGCTGAAGGGCTGGCTGATGGATGCGTCGTTGAGGAACAGGCCGGGCAGGCGCGAAGAATAGAACTCCCCTCCGCCCGCACGCACCACCGTCTTGCCGGTACCGAAAACGTCCCAAGCGATTCCGGCGCGCGGAGCGAGGTTGTCGATATCCGGTCCCTGTCCGGTGGCAGGCATAGTGACGCCGTTATACGAGTCGCCGATAAACACCAGCCCCGCGGGCGCGGTGGGAATGATCTTGGACCTGACGCCGGCATAGTACATGTCCGGCCGGAACTGCTCGATGCGGCCGAAGATTTCCTTCATGACGTACTGAGGTTCCCAGCGCAGGCCCAGGGTGATGGAGAGGTTCGACCGGGCCTTCCATTTGTCTTCTACAAACAGCCCGATTACATTCTGCCGGGAATCCGAATAATTTCCCGACGTCTGGCTGTAAGCATGCATGTGCCCCATGACAAAACTTGCCAGTCCCAGGTTCGTCAGAACATCGGAGAACTGCCAGTTGCCGTTTTCGAAATCCGTGTTGCGGACATTGGACTGGTCGCGCTCGTAATTGCCGCCGAAGCTGACGGTATGTTGTCCGTGCGTCCACACGGCCTGGTCGCGGATTTCGCCGGTGTTGCGGATGAAAGCGCCGTCGGTGAAATTGCCAAGCCCGAAGAATCCGTTGGTAATGCCGAAGCCGCGGATTCCGCCTTGCGATTTGGGCAACTGCGGAGCGTTAGCGCCGAAATCGTTAAACTGCGGGACGTTTCCGCCCTGGCTGCGGTCCGAAGCCGCGCGTACCACGTCAGCCACGAACGTGTTGACGAAGGTCGGAGTTTTGACCCATGTGTATCCCGCCGCCCAGTTCTGCGTCTGCACCGTGGACCCGATGGAACTGGCCAGCAGAATATCTTTCCCGTCGTAGCCCGGCAGGTGGGTGTAGCGGTCCAGGTAGAACCGGACGTACAGCTTGTCCTGGCCGCCGCGCATCACTTTGTCGACGCGGGCGATGTATTCGTTAAAGTCCTCCACGGTAGGCACGCCGTAGGTAATGCGGCCGTTCGGCAAGGCCTGCGAAATCGGCAGATACTTCGCCAAATTCAGCGCTACCGTGCTGACCGGAGTCTGGTTATTGGGAAACGGGTTCCCGGTGGTGGGATCGTTGATCTGGATTACCTTTCCCAGCGGATTGACGCCGGAATTGGCAGTCAGGTAATTGGAGAAGTCGCCCTGCAGGTTCGCCGCCGTGGGCAGAATCGTGTTGTTGGCATTCCCCTGCGTGCGTATCCGCGTTCCCTGATAGCCGAGAAAGATGAACGCGTTGTCTTTCTTGATTGGCCCGCCAATGGTTCCGCCGAATTGATTGCGTTTCAGAGGATCGACCGTGGGTGCGAAGAAGTTGCGTGCGTTGAACTCGCGGTTGCGCACGAACTCGAATGCATCGCCGTGCCACTGATTGGTTCCGGACTTGGTGACCACGTTGACCACCGCGCCCACGTTGGTGCCGTACTGCGTGTCGAAGCTGTTGGTCTGGACGCTGAATTCCTGCAGGGCATCCGGGAACGGGAACGGGTTGTTGGTGTTGCTCATCAGGTCCTGGTTGCTGCCGCCGTCCAGGTTATAACTGACCTCGTCCGGCCGCGCTCCGTTGACCGACATCTGCTCGGCGCCGGGAACCTGCTTGGTATCGCCCTGCGTCGTGCCCGCGGAATTATTGGACGAAACCGCGCCCGCGACGAGCCTGGTGAGGTCGGCCGCATTCCGGCCGTTCAAAGGAAGCTCCACTACGCGCGAGCCTTCAACCACCTGGCCGATGACGGGCGTCACCGTGTTGACCAGGGTTGCCGTGGATTCCACCGTGACCGTCTCGGACGCCGTGCCCAATTGCATTTGCACTTGCAGTGTGCCGCTCTGGTCGGCCAGCAGCGTGACGTCTTGCGCGTAGGTTTTGAATCCCTGGGCCTCTACGGTGACGTGATAGGTGGCAGGCGGAAGGGCAGGAACCGTAAATTGACCGGCTTCGTTCGTAGCGGCCGAGCGCTTGACCTGCGTTCCCGTTTGCGTCAGGTTCACGGTTGCGCGGGCGATCACGGCGCCCGTAGGGTCGCTGACCGTTCCGGTCAGGGCAGCGTTGCCGCCTCCCTGTCCAAAGGCGCTAAAGCAGATAAGCAGAACTGCGCTCGCAACACCAACCCCGTTCTTCATAGAATCCCCTCAACTTTGAGGCAAAAATTAGACAACCCCGCGCCTCAGGCCGGATGGAACGACTCTACACGGCCCAAACCCGGCGCGAGCCCCTTTTGTTCAACGGTCGAATTATGCCATTCACACCAGGGGGTGTCAAGAAAAAATTAGTCACGTTATTGACGTTCCGCGCATCCGCGCCGGCCCGCCGGATCTCAGTTTGTATCGGTGGAAGAGCTGGACAAAGCCGCTATCTCTCGAAGCGATGAAAGAAGCTCGATTCTTCGTAGTGAGGGCGGCCGGGATTGTTGGCCACGCGGCGCGCCAGGTCGGCGAGGAAGGAATCGAACTGGGCGGCGGCCGCGGTGTCCACGGGTTGCGACAGATTGTCTTCTTTCGAGTGGTATCGCTGCGCCAGCCATTGACGCCAGGCCTTGTACTCGGGAGAGCCCGGGGTCCAGCCGAATTTCATGGCCAGGGCGGGAACGCCAGCCAGCACGAAGCTGTATTGATCGGTGCGGATGAAAGAATTGCGGTCGGGCTCGGGATCGGCCGCGATCTCGATGCCGTGTTGCGCGCCGACGGCCCGGGCGTCCGCCGCGAGCGTGGACTCCGCCAGTCCCTGGACGTGCAGCTTTTTGAGCGGAAAGATCGGCATGAACATGTCCATATTGAGGTCGGCCACGATGGCCGTTTCCGGCACGGTGGGATGTCCGGCGAAGTAGCGCGAGCCCAGCAATCCCTTTTCCTCACCGGTGAAAATCACGAAGAGCATGGAGCGCTTGGGACGCTCGCGGTTGCGGCTGAAGCTTTTGGCGATCTCCAGCACGGAGGCGACTCCCGAGGCGTCGTCCATGGCTCCGGCGAAGAGCGTGTCGCCGCTGGTTCCCAAATGATCCAGGTGCGCCGAGACCAGCACGTACTCCTTCTTCAGCGCGGGATCGGAGCCTTCGAGTCTGGCGACGATATTCGGCGATTCCACGCTGCTGTTTTCGGTCGTCACCGTGGCCGCGAGGTCCTCCTTCAGGGCGAAACGCGGCAGCGGCTTTTGGGCATCGGCCAATGCCAGTAATTCCGCAAACGTGTGACCGGAGCCCGCGAATAATTTTTTCCCTTCGGCCGGATTGAAGGTCGCGGAGAACATGATGCGGTGCAGGTTTGCCAGCGCGGGATGGCGGGCTGCGACGGCCGCGTCCTTCGGATCGGCCGCCAGCCTCATGCCCGGCTGGGAGGCGTTGGCGGCCACACGGTCCCAGGGGAAGTCCATCGATTTTGGCGTGGGGATGGAAATCGTGCCCACTGCGCCGGCGTCGGCGAGGGCCTTTTCGAGCGGCGATGTGCGCGCAAAAGACTTGAGTGCGGCGGAGAGATTTCCGGGCCCGCCATTCAGGTACACCACGATCTTGCCTTTGATCGCTGCCATTGGCAGCTCGGGCGAATCGAAATCGTCGTAGCCGGCTTCCGGCAGATGCAGGCCGTAGCCGATGAATACGAGGGGCGCGCGGATCGACTGGGGCTGTGTTCCGCGAGAGCCCAGGATGGCGTCTTTGCCCAGTTCCAGCGGCTCTGCGCGGCCGCCCACCGCCAATTCCACTGAAGATTTGCCGGCGATGACGCGCGTCACGTCGAACTTGACGGGCTGGTAGTAGCCGTTCACGCCGGCCGGCTGGAGCCCCGCCGCGTCGAATTGCGAGACCACGTATTTCGCGGCGCGCAGATAGCCCGCCGAACCGGTCAGGCGGCCTTCCATGCCGGGGTCGGCCAGCGCCTTCACGTGGGCCCACCAGGCTTGTCCGGCTGCCTGGTCGGCAGGCGTGACGGGGCGGCCCTGGGCGAGCAATTGCACGGCAGCCCACATGGTGAGGACGCTCATTCGGCAGGTTCGATTCATGGTTTTCTGATGATAGCGCGCGCTGGCGTAAACTGGTTGCAACGCACTCGTGAAGACAACCTATACCCCGGCCGACCCCGAGTATCTTTCCCGACGCCGTCTGCGGCGGCACGCGCGCGTGCTGCAACTGTGGGCGATGGGCGTGGGCGCGGTGATTTCCGGAGATTTTTTCGGCTGGAACTTCGGCATGGCGGCAGGTGGCTTCGGCGGCATGTTGCTGGCCGTGGTGGTGATGACCTTCATGTATATCGGGCTGTGCTTTTCCATCGCGGAAATGTCGCCGGCCTTGCCGCACGCCGGCGGCGCGTATTCCTTCGCACGCACGGCCATGGGTCCGTGGGGCGGCTACATCACGGGCCTGGCGGAAAATATGGAGTACATTCTGACGCCGGCGGTCATCGTGGTGGGGATCGGCGGCTATCTCGGCGCCATCTTCGGCACATCCGGCGCATGGGAACCGGCATGGTGGCTGCTGTGCTACGGCATCTTCGTGGCGTTGAACGTGTGGGGCGTGGAGATGACGTTCCATGTATCGGTGGTGGTGACGGCCATCGCTCTGCTGGTGCTGGCGGTATTCTGGGTGGGCGCGGCGCCGCATTTCGACCTGGCCCGCTGGGCCTCTCCGTATTTCCCGCGCGGCGCGCATCCGGGCGCGGCGACGCTGCTGGAATTGCCGTTCGCGCTGTGGCTGTATCTGGGAATCGAACAGTTGCCGCTGGCGGCGGAAGAGAGTCACGACCCCGCGCGCGATATGCCGCGGGGCATCCTGTATGGACTGGTGACGCTGATTGCCGTTTCGTTTTTGACGGTGGTGCTGAGCGCGGGAATCGCGCCCGGTGTGGCCAAAGTGGCGGTTTCGAATGAGCCGCTGTTTCTTGGATTCCAGACCATTTTCGGGCAGGGCTTGAAGGCGCGGGTGCTGGCGTTGCTGGCCTGCACCGGCCTGGTCGCCAGCTTTCACACCATCATCTTTGCCTATGGCCGGCAGATTTATTCGCTCTCGCGCGCGGGCTACTTCCCCACCTTTCTTTCGGTGACGCACGGAACGCGCGAAACGCCGCAGCGAGCGTTGCTGGCCGGGTCGGGCTTGGGCTTCGCGGTGGCGCTGGCGATTCACCTGACGCCGCAGGGCAGCCCGGTGGGCGCGATTTTGCTGAACATGGCGGTGTTCGGCGCGGTGCTGGCGTACATTTTACAGATGGCCTCGTTCATTGTGTTGCGGCTGCGATTTCCGGACATCGCGCGGCCCTTTGTCAGTCCCGTGGGCATACCGGGAGCCGTGGTGGCGGCGCTGGTGGCGGGCGCGACCCTGGTGGTGCTGTTCCGCAATCCGGATTACAACAAGGGCGTGATCGGCGCGGCCATCTGGTTTCTGCTGGGCATCGCCTACTACGCGATTCACGCGCGGCACCGCCTGGTGCTGGCGCCGGAGGAAAAGACAGCGGTGGCTCTCCGGCGGGAAGTTGCCGGGTCATGATACTTCGCGAGTTACTGGCAAAGGCGTCGCCGGCGCGTTCGGGCGACCAGTTGGCGGGCATCGCGGCCTCCACCGCGGAGGAGCGCGCGCGAGCGCAGATGCAGCTTGCCGACGTGCCGTTGAAGGCGATTCTGGCCGAGCCGGTGATCCCTTACGAGAGCGACGAAGTCACCCGCCTGATCTGCGATTCGCACGATGCCGCCGCGTTCGCGCCGGTTTCCCATTTGACAGTGGGCGAATTGCGCGACTGGCTGCTCAGCGCGGAGGCCACCGGCGAGCGGCTCACTGCGCTGGCGCCGGGACTGACCCCGGAGATGGCGGCGGCCGTCTGCAAAATCATGCGGCTCCAGGACCTGGTGACCGTGGGCGCGAAATGCCGCGTGGTCACGCAATTCCGGTCGACCATCGGGCTCCCCGGGCGGCTCTCCACACGGTTGCAGCCCAACCATCCCACCGACGACCTTCAGGGCATCGCCGCCAGCGTGCTGGACGGCCTTTCCTACGGCAGCGGTGACGCTGTCATCGGCGTCAACCCGGCCAGCGACAACGTGAGCACGGTGCAGGCGATTCTGTGGATGCTGGACCGCATTCGCGAGCGCTACCGCATTCCCACCCAGATCTGCGTGCTGGCGCATGTCACCACGCAGATGCAGGCACTGGCGCGCAAGGCGCCGGTGGACCTGGTGTTCCAGTCCATCGCCGGCACCGAAGCGGCCAACATGGCGTTCGGCATCCACCTGGCTATGCTGGATGAGGCCTGCCAGGCGGCGCGGGAAGCCGGCGGCATGACTCACGTGATGTACTTCGAAACGGGGCAGGGAAGCGCGCTGTCGGCCAATGCGCATCATGGCGTGGATCAGCAGACCTGCGAAGCGCGCGCCTATGCCGTGGCGCGCCGGTACCGGCCGCTGCTGGTGAATTCCGTGGTGGGCTTCATCGGCCCCGAGTATCTTTACGATGGGAAACAGATCCTGCGCGCCGGCCTGGAGGACCACTTCTGCGGTAAACTGCTGGGCGTTCCCATGGGCTGCGACATCTGCTACACCAACCACGCCGAAGCCGACCAGGACGACATGGACGCGCTGCTAACCATGCTGGGTGTGGCCGGCTGCAACTATATTATGGGAGTGCCCGGCGCCGACGACGTGATGTTGCACTACCAGAGCACCAGCTTTCACGACGCGCTGTACCTGCGCAGCGTGCTTGGCCTGAAGCCGGCGCCGGAATTTGAAGCGTGGCTGGCCGGCGCGCCCCAGCTATTTCCCGCGACATGGCTGCTTTCCTGAAACGATTCACGCCCGCCCGCGTGGCCCTGGGCCGCAGCGGTCACAGCCTGCCCACCGCGGAGCTGCTGCGCTTTCAACTGGACCACGCGCGGGCCCGCGACGCGGTTTACGAAGAGCTGGACGCGGCATCGCTCCGCCTGCCGCATCTGCTGCTTCACAGCGCCGCGCCGGATCGCGCAACCTACCTGCGACGGCCGGACCTGGGCCGCAAGCTGAACGCGGATTCGCGGGCGCTGCTGGTTCCCGGGGATTACGACGCGGCGCTGGTGATTGCGGACGGGCTTTCCGCACCCGCCGTGCACCATCACGCCGCGCCGCTGCTGGAGGCGCTGCTGCCGCTGCTGGAGGGTTGGCGGCTGTCGCCGTCGAGCGTGGTGCTGCAGGGCCGGGTGGCGATCGGCGACGAGATCGGCGAAGCCCTGGGCGCGCGCCAGGTGGCGGTGCTGATCGGCGAGCGGCCCGGCCTGACATCGCCGGACAGCCTGGGAATTTATCTCACCTGGGATCCGCGGCCCGGCCGCAACGATGCCGAGCGCAACTGCATCTCCAACGTCCGCACGGAAGGCATTTCGTACAGCCTGGCCGCACGCAAGCTACACTTTCTGATGGAGCAGGCGCGCGTGCGTCAACTGACAGGCGTGGAATTGAAGGAGGACCTGCGCATCGAACCATGACCGGTTCCCAGTTTCGGCGCATTCTCATCGTCGTGTTGTTCGGGTCTTCCGCGATCCTGCTTCTGCTGAACGCCGGCGGCTGGCGGACGCGCATCGTGACCCGGTTGCTGCGCGTCAACAACGCACCGGTCGTGGCGCCCCTGCCCGCGGGCTTCGCGCCGCACGTGCCGGCGGGATTCACGGTGTCCATTTTCGCCGGCGGATTCGACGAGCCCCGCTGGCTGGCCGTGGCGCCCAATGGCGATGTCTTCGTGGCCGACTCCGACGTGGGACGCGTGATGGTGCTGCGCGACCCGCGCCGGCGAGGGACGTCCGAGTCGCGCGAGCTGTTCGCCGATGGTCTGAACCTGCCGTTCGGAATCGCCTTTCACGACAGCTATGTTTACGTGGCCGATACCAATGAGGTGCTGCGCTTTCGCTACGACCCCGCCACGTCGAAGCGCGTGAGCGGCCGAGAGCACATTATGGATCTTCCCGGCATGGGGTACAACCAGCATTGGACGCGGTCGATCGCGTTCAGCAACGACGGCGGCAAGTTGTACGTCTCGGTCGGCTCGGAGAGCAATGTGGGCATCGAGCGGGACGCTCGCCGCGCGGCGGTGCTGATCGCCGATCCCGACGGAAAGAACATGCGCGTCTATGCCGGCGGTCTGCGCAATGCCGTGGGCATCGCCTGCAACCCGGAGACCGGCCGCTTGTGGGCCTCGGTGAATGAGCGCGACAATCTGGGCGACGATGTCCCGCCCGACTTTTTCACCGGCGTGACGGACGGCGGATTTTACGGCTGGCCTTACAGCTATATCGGGAAGCACGTGGATGACCGGGTGCCGGCGCGGCCCGACATGGTGGCCAGGGCGATTGTTCCGGACGTTCTGCTGAGCGGGCATGTGGCGCCGCTGCAGTTCGCATTTTACGAAGCGCAGCAGTTCCCCTCGGTCTACCGGCACGGCGCTTTTATCGCGGAGCACGGTTCGTGGAACCGGCGCGCGCGCAGCGGATACCGGGTGGTGTTTGTTCCGTTCCATGATGGCGCGCCCGCCGGAGCTCCCGTTTCCTTTCTGAACGGGTTTGTGCCCGATCCGGGAAAGCGCGAAGTCTACGGCCGTCCGGTGGGTGTCGCGGTCGCGCCGGACGGCGCTCTGCTGGTTTCCGACGACGGAGCCAGGGTGATCTGGCGCGTGGCGTACAGTCTGGTTTCGGGGAGTTAGGCGGCGCGGCGGGAGCGTGTTAAGTTGGGGGCCTGATGACCTGGATTGCCTGGGCGTTACTCTCCGCGGTTTTCGCCGCCCTCACCGCGGTACTGGCCAAGATTGGCGTGACCAATGTGGATGCCAACCTGGCCACGGCGGTGCGGACCAGCGTGGTGATCGTGTTCACGTGGCTATTGGCATGGTTCACGCGCCAGCCGGGCGCATTGCAGCAGTTCACGCCGAAGACCTGGCTGTTCCTGACGCTCTCGGGAATCGCCACGGGCTCCTCGTGGCTGTGCTATTTTCGCGCGCTGCAAACCGGCGAGGCCTCGCGCGTGGCGCCGCTGGACAAGCTGAGCGTGGTGTTCGTTATTCCCATCGCGGCGCTGTTTCTGGGTGAGCGCATGACATGGGGAAAAGGGCTGGGCGCGGCATTGATCTTTGCCGGCGCGATGGTCCTGGTATTCGACCGGTGAATGGGAAATCGTGATAGATTGAACGGCGGATCGACTATGCGTTCTCTACCGGGACTCTTGCTGCTGGCTGTTTTGCCGGCGTTTTCCGCCGCCACGGATTTTGACGGCAGATGGGACATCACCACCACGAGCGGCTCGCAGATGCGCGCCTGGTGGGTGGAACTGACGGGCGCCGGCACGCCCGCCGCTGCGGGAAAGTTCGTGAGCGCCTTCGGCGGCGACATGAACAAAATCACCACCATCGACGTGAATGGCGACGAGCTGACCTTCACGATCGCGCCGAACGGCCGTGGCGTCAAGCGCGTGTTTCACGCCCGCCTGGTGGGCGGCAAGCTGGAAGGCACGTCGGAATCCGAAGGCCAGCCCACGTCGCTGGTGAAGTGGACCGGCGTGCGCGCGCCGGCGATCGCGGACAAGGACGACGGGTCGTGGAAAGAAGGCAAGCCGATCCAGCTTTTCAACGGGAAGGACACGTCCGGATGGAAAGCCCTGAATCCGGGCCTGGCATTCAAATGGACCGTGGTGGACGGAATTATGCGCAACGCCCCGCCCACCACCGATCTGATCTCGGAACAGAAGTTCTGGAATTTCACACTGCACACGGACTTCCGCATCGTGGAGCACTCCAACAGCGGCATCGGTCTGCGAGGCCGTTATGAGATCCAGATTCTGGAGGATTACGGCAAGCCGCCAAACACCCATGGCGCAGCCGCCCTGTATAGCCGGATCGCGCCCCCGGTGAACGCGAGCAAGCCGGCGGGCGAATGGCAGAGTTACGACATCCGCCTGGTGGGCCGCCAGCTTACCGTGGTACACAACGGGACCAAGGTGCTGGACAAGGTGGAGGTGGAAGGGCTGACCGCCATCGCCAACAACGCGGATGAAGCGCAGCCCGGTCCGTTCATCATTCAAGGCGACCACAGCTATGTGGAGATCAAGAGCTTTGTGGTGACTCCACTGGTTCATTAGAACCCGCGGATTACGGCTTCGGCATTCCTTCCGTGCCCCATTGCTTATTCGGCTGGGGCCCGAGTTGGAATCGCAGCAGGCCGCCGCCGGTGATTTCACTGTGGCTGATCCACGGACGGTTCAGGGCCTTCCCGTTCAGCGTCACCGATTGCACGTAGATGTCGCCGGCGGCCTTCCTGGCCGCTTCTACCGTAAAGGTCTTGCCGTTCTCCAGGTGCAAAACCGCGCGGTCGAATTGCGGGCTCCCCAACGCGTAAATCGGCTGGCCCGGCAGCACCGGATAGAATCCCAGCGAGCTGAAGATGTACCAGGACGACATCTGCCCGGTATCCTCGTCGCCGAGCCATCCGGCCGGCCCAGGTTTGTACAGTTCGTTCTCCACCTTATGGACCCATTGCTGGGCCTTCCAGGGCTGGCCGGCGTAATCGTACAGATAAATGACGTGATGCACCGGCTCATTGATGTGCGCGTACTGGCCCGTGCCCGCCATTTTGGCCTCGGTCATTTCGTGAATCACGCTGCCGTACCCGCCCACCTTGAAATCCGCCGTGGTGCTGAACAGCTCATCCAGTTTTTTGATGAAGGCGTCGCGCCCGCCCATCAGTTCCATCAGCCCCGGCACATCCTGCTGCACTGACCATAACCATTGCCACGCGTTGCCCTCGGTATAGACGCCGCCCCACGCCAGCGGATCGAAGGGCTCGATCCACGCGCCGTCGCTCTTGCGCCCGCGCATGAATCCCGTCTTGGCATCGTACAGATTGCGGTAATTGGCGGTGCGCGCCTGGAACACCTTGTAATCGTCTTCCTTCCCGAGCGCCTTCGCCATCTGCGCCACGGCGAAATCGTCGTACGCGTATTCCAGCGTGCAGGCCACGGATTCGTGCACGCCGTGATCGTACGGCACGAAGCCCAACTTGATGTAGTCTTCGATTCCGCTGCGCGCCTGGAAAGGCGGCGTGCCCTTTTCGGTGGCATCCTTGTGCAGCGCCGCATAAGCCTTGGCGACGTCGTAATCGCGGATCCCCTTCATGTAAGCATCGGCCACCACCGAATCGCCGTGCGTGCCGATCATGACGTTGGTCTCGCCCGGATTGGGCCACTTGGGAATGAACCCGCCCTCGTCGTAGGCGTTCAGCATGGCGCGGATGATCTCGGCGTCCTTCTTCGGCTCCATCAGCGTCAGCAGCGGAAACTGCGCGCGGAAGGTATCCCAGAATCCGTTATCGGCGAACATTTCGCCGGGGTGCACCTTGCCGTCATACGGGCTCCAGTGAACCATCTTGCCCGCGGCGTCGGTCTCCTGGAGCATATGCGGAAACTGCACCGCGTGATACATGGCGGTGTAGAACGTTTTGCGAGCCGCTGCCGTGCCGCCCTGTACTTCCACCTTGGCCAGTTGGCGCTCCCATGCGGACTTGGCGCGGGCTACTACCGGGTCGAAGCCTTCCTCCGGCATCTCTGCGCGCAAATTGCGCTCCGCCTGCTCCACGCTGATCAGCGAAACTCCAATCCGCACCGTCACCGCTTCGCCTTCTTTCGTGGCGAAGCCCACGTATGCGCCCACGTGGTTGCCCTCGCGGCCGGCGGAGTCCGCGGCAATCGTAGTCGGCTGACCCTGGATGGCGCGCCCCTGCGCGTTTTCCGGAATCTCCCAGGTCCCCGAGCGCGTAAACTTGTGGTCGAACACCATCGCGAAATACTGCGCGAAGCCGGCCACGTTGCGCACGCCGGAAGAATTCTTGCCGGTAATGGTATTGCTCTCCGGATGGATCTGGACCGCGCCGCCGCCGTGAAAATCGTCCAGAATCACGTACGCGTCTTCCGTTTTGGGATACGTGAAGCGGAAAGCCCCGCCATGCAGCGAGGGCGCCATTTCCACCTTCACCTTATATGCATCCAGCACCACGCTGTAGCGGTACGGGCGCGCCTGCTCGTTGGCGTGCTGAAAATGAGACGCGCGCACGCCCGGCGCCACTTCCAGCACGCCGGTGATCGGCATGAGCGAAAACGGGCCGTAGTTCGCCATCCACGCCGAAGGCTGGTGCGTCGCCAGAAAGCCCTGGATGGTCTCGCGAAAATATTGATAGGGCCAACCGCCCTCGCTCATCTGCGCGGTCCAGCCGATCGCACCGAAGGGCAGGAACACGCCGGGATACGTGTTGCCGTGGGAAAGTTCGAAACTGGACCATGTGCCCACCAGAGGGTCGGGCAGGTCCGCCAGGCTTTGCGCGCCGGCAACACCGGCAACTGCAAGCAGCATGAGACCGCGAACAATTTTCATTTGGAAAGGGTGATGGTCTTGCCGGTGCGCGCCGATTCGCGCGCCGCATCCAGAATCTCGACCACGATGACGTTATTTTCCAGCGAGTTTAAGCCGTATGGTTTGAACTTGCCGCGCGCCACCGCCGTCAGGTACGAAAGCGAATCCCGCTCTTCCGGCTCCAGCGCTTCGGGCGTGCGCGATTGTTCTTCCTTCTCGCCCGGCAGACGCACGCGCAGATTGTTGCCGCCGGTAGCAATGGCGTATCCCTTCTCGCCGTACACTTCGAAATCCTTGCGGCTGAAAGGCCAGTTCCACGACGCCTCGATGACGCCCTGCGCCTTGGGATATTCCAGCAGCACGGTGGCTTCGTCATCCACCTTGGGGTAGATGTCCGGCTTGTTCGTCTGGGTGATGGCCGTGACTTTGAGCGGGCGCTGGTTATCCATCATCCACGTCATCAGGTTGGCGCCGTAGCAGCCGAAATCGAACAGCGCGCCGGCCCCGTTCTTCACCGGATCGCTCAGCCACGCGAAGAACTCCGGCTGCACGTGAATCTCTTTGGGCCCTTCGTGCCCATCCATCGCCACCATCCTACGGATCGCCCCGGCGGCTTTCTGCTCGTGCATCAGCTTCCAGATTTCGCCGTGGCTGCGATACCAGGTGGTCTCGTAATTGACCATCACGCTGATGCCGTACTTCGCCGCCGCGTCCTGAATGGCGCGCGCCTGTTTCATGTTCACGGCCAGGGGCTTCTCCATCATGACCGTGATGTGGCGCGGGGCGCACGCCTCCACCACGCCGGCGTGTCCGGCGGTATCGGTGAAAGTGGCGACGGCTTCGGGTTTGACCGTATCCAGCATCTTCGCCAGATCCGTGAAGCGGACATCCGCGGCCAGGTGATTCTGGCCGGCATAACGGGCTAGTAAAGCCGCGTCGGGATCGTAGACGCCCACCAGTTGGACGCTGGAACGGCGCAGCGCGCCGGAGAGGAACCCGGAAACGTGCCCATGATTGAGGCCCGCGATGGCCAGCCGCAGAGGCTTGGCATCGGGATTATCTTGCGCCACGGCAAAGACCGGAAGCGCAGCCAGAAAGGTCAGTAACAAACGGGACATGGTGTGCTTCCATGGTATCGAAAATCAACCCACGCGAAGCTGTCCCGATGGCGGCGCTAATTGGCGGAGGCCTTTTCGGCGCGATCGACGATGACGATCTGGACAGGCCCCTTTTGCGGTTCCAGCTTGAGGCCCAATTGTTCCTGCATGGCGGTCAGGAAATCCGGCCCGGAGACGTCAGCGGTGGCAGCGGCGCCGCGGTCTTCCACGTACTTGATCTCGAAATCGAAGTCGCCCGCGAGTCCCGTCCGGTCCACGACGTTGCGGCCCAGGCGCTGGGCCAGCGTCCTTTCGGCGAACATCTTCATGCTGACTTTCTTGCAGGTGAGTTGGCCCATCCGGCCCTGGATACTCGGGCCTGGACCCTTGGCTTCCGCCAGGTGCGGCCCGCCTTTGGCCAACACCAGCGCCAGGATGGGCATCTCGCGTGTCTCGCTGTGGACTACCAGTTTGAACCGGTCGGCCAGCAGTGCCTGCACGCGCTGATGGAGCCGGTCCAGCGCGCCCTCGGTAAAGGAATACGTCTTGGGTTCGGCAGCGGCATCCTCGGCGCTGGGCCGGGCCACGATGTCGTAACGGTCGCTGTCCATCCAGCCGGGTCCGCCGCTGAGTTGATGCGGCCGGATGTCGTAGGCGAAGGTGACCAGCATCTTCAGCGTCACATTGGTGGCGCTGAACACTCCGCCCGGCGAACGATTGATCGACGTGCCGCCGTCCATGGAGGTGTTCGGCTTCACGGAGGCGACCTCAAACTCAGCCTGGGCCCAGCAGGCCGAGGCCAGGACCAGGGCAATCGGAATGCGCATTGAATGGTTGGACGGCGCAGGCAGCGGCTGGTTAGGCCGCGCCAATAACAGGCGTGAACGCCACAGTTAATCAAGCTGAAACATAGGCTCGGTAGACTGACGGATCTATATGTCGAAAACCCGCCTGTTTGCTTTGATTGTGTGCGCGCTCTTGCTGGCTACCGCAAGTCTGATGGCACAATTCGAAAGCGCCGAAGTACTCGGCACCGTACACGATGCCAGCGGGGCCGTCGTGCCCAAGGCGGCCGTGTTGCTGGTTAACCAGAATACCGGCATTCAAGCCAAGGCTACCACCGATGAGAACGGCAGCTACAATTTCTTCAACGTGAAGGTGGGCCGCTATACCGTTTCGGTGGATGCCGCCGGTTTTCAGAAGACCGAGACCCAAAACGTGGACGTGGCGGTCAACGCCCGCCAGCGCGTGGATTTCAAGCTGGAGCTGGGCGTGGTAAACCAGGCCGTCGACGTGGTGGGCGCGGCCTCCGCCCTGGAGACCGATTCCAGCGAGCGCGGCCAGGTGATCGGCACGCAGGCCATCGGAGAACTGCCGCTCAACGGGCGCAATTTCTCCGATCTGGCGCTGCTTTCGGTCAACATTCACCGTTCGGTGTACGCCTATGCCGTTCCGCCTCGGGAAGGAGCGTTCAATGCCAACGGCATGCGCAGCACCTACAACAACTTCATGCTGGATGGCGTGGACAATAACCCGTACTCCACCAGCAACCAGGGCTTCTCCAACCAGGTGGCCCAACCTTCGCCGGACGCCGTGCAGGAATTCAAAGTGATCACCGGCAACTACTCCGCGGAATACGGCCGCGTGGGCGGCGCCATCGTCAACGTGGTGATGCGCTCGGGCACCAACCAGTTCCACGGCACGGCTTTCGAATTCCTGCGCAATACGGACCTGAACGCCATCGGCTACATCTTCGGCCAGCGGCCTTCCACTTTCCAGAAGCCCAGCCTGCAACGCAACCAGTTCGGCGCCACCATCGGCGGCCCGGTCGTCAAAAACAAGCTCTTCTTCTTCGCCGACTACGAAGGCCTGCGCAATCTGCAAAAGGCGCTCAATTTCGATTCCCTGCCCAGCCTCACCGACCGCACGGGCGTACTGCCGGTGCCGGTGGTCAACAACCTGACGGGCGCGGTGTACCAGGCCGGCACGCCGGTTGCAACGACTCCCTTCGCGCAAAAGGTGCTCAGCCAACTTCCCGCGCTCACCGGCTCCGGCCGTTCCAATAACTATGAGCAGCTCCTGCTGACGCGCGACTATGGCGACAAGTTCGACGCCAAAGTCGATGCCCAGATCAACGACAAGATGTCGGCCTTTGTGCGTTTCAGCCAGCGCAAAGACAACCAGTTCTACCAGCCGACCATCGCCGGGCCTTCGGGCGGCGACGGCAACGGCTACGTCCGCGTGCTCGATCAGAACGCCGCCGCCTCGTATACCTGGAGCATCACGCCCACTTCCCTGCTGGATGTTCGCCTGGGCTTCAGCCATGTGCTGGGCGGCAAGTTCCCGCCGTTCCTCGGGGGGACCAGCGCGCAGGATCTCTACGGCCTCAGCGGTCTTTCCACCGCGCCCTTCCTCACCGGCGGTCTGAACACGCAGAACATCAGCGGGTTCAGCGGTCTCGGGCGCCAGGCCACCAATCCCCAGTTTCAGAACCCCACCAATTGGGACCCGAAGGCGAACTACTCGTGGATGAAGGGCCGGCACGCGCTGAAATTCGGCGTGGAAGGCGGCATCATTCACACCGAGGTGATGGACATCAATCCCGTGTACGGATTGCAGGCGTACGCCGGCCAGTTCAGCAAGCCCACCTGCGCGCAACTCGGTCAGGCCTCCGGCTGCTCCATCGCCGCCGATCCCACCAGCTACAACCTGGCGGATTTCCTGTTCGGCACGCCGAGCCAGATCCAGCTCGCCAACTACCTGGTGGGCAGCTATCGCCAGCGGCAGCTCTTCGCCTACGTTCAGGACGATTTTCGCGTCAGCAACAAGCTCACTCTGAATCTCGGCCTGCGGTGGGAGTACGCCACGCCGCGCTGGGAGCGCGACAACGTGCTGAGCAACTTCGACCCGGCCACCAGGTCCATCCTGACGGCGAAAAACGGCGGGCTGTACGACCGCACGCTGGTGAATCCCGATTACAAAGACTGGGCGCCGCGCATCGGGCTGGCCTACAGCCTCGATGCGAAGACCGTGATTCGCAGCGGCTACGGCATCAGCTACGTACACCTCAACCGCCTGGGCAGCGCCGACGAGCTCGGCATCAACGGCCCGCAGGTCAATATCGTGACCATCAATCAGACGTCGCCGCTGGACAACCCCGGTTTCATCACGACTGCCAATTCGTTCCCGGCCGGCCTCACCAGCCCGCAGAACTTCAACCCGGTGAACGCCAACATTTCGTACATTCCGAAGGACACCCGCTGGCCGTACGTGCAAACCTGGTTCCTGGCAGTCGAGCGCGAAGTGGCGAGCAACACCGTGGTGGAACTGACTTACTCGGGCAACCACAGCTCGCGCCTGCCGATCATCGCCGATTACAACCAGGCGTTGCCGAACCTGCCGGGGCAGACATTAGGCATTCAGGCGCGCCGCCCCGACCAGAGCTTCGGAGCCATCACCTGGGTCGATCCGGCCGGCATCTCCACCTACAACGGGCTCGCCGCGCGCGTCGAGCACCGGTTCTCGCGCGGCCTATATTTCCTCAACTCCTTCACCTGGTCGAAAGCCCTGGGCGATTCCGAACAGGCCCTGGAGACGGCGTCCGGCCAGGCTGCCGCCAATCCGCAAAACATCTACAATCTGGCTGCGGAGCGCGGCCCCTCCAGCTTCGACGTGACCTTTATCAACACCACCAGCTTCGTCTACCAGCTTCCGTTCGGCAAAGGACGCCAGTTCGGCTCGAAGTGGAACCCCATCCTCGACGGCGCCCTGGGCGGCTGGGAAATCAACACCATCAACATCGCCAACACCGGACTCCCCGTCAACGTGGTCTACGCGCCCGCCGCCGCCAACGACGTCACCGGCCGCATTCCCGATTACCGCGGCGAGGCCGTCATGCGTCCCAACGTGATCGGCAATCCCACCGGCCTCCGCTCCGGCGACCCTTTGAACCACTATTTCGACCTCGGCGCCTTCCAGATTCCCTCGGCCAGCGCGCCTTTCGGCAACTCGGGACGCAACGCGTACCGCACGCCCAGCTTCAATCAGTGGGACCTCGGCGTCGATAAGACCTTCCGCATCCGCGAGGAAGTCATGCTCCAGTTCCGATCCGAGTTTTTCAACCTGCTCAACCACACCAATTTCGGATTCCCCGACGCCACCGTTACCGACGCGGCGTTCGGCACCATCCGGCAGACGTATCCGGCGCGGCAAATCCAGTTCGCCCTGAAGCTGATGTTCTAGCCGCAATGCTGGAGCTTCTGTGGGGCAACCTTCAGGCTGCGGCGGACTTCAGTCCGCCTTTCTAATCATTTGTGAGAGGTCGGGCTGAAGCCGCCGGGAAGTGATTTTCAGACCCGAATATGCTTGTTTGCACTCTTTTTAAGCAGAGCGTCATAAGTAATTGCGCATCCGCTCCCTGACGGTCGCGGCTCCGATTCGAATTCATGCGGAGGCGCGAGCGCGAGCGAGCGGTTGCTGGCGCAAACATTAATGGCGTCGTGTTTAGGTACAATCGCCTCTATGCTTGCGTTGGGCGTCATCGGTATCGCTTTTGGCTGCGCCTGCCGCTCTGATTGGGCTCGTCATCTGGCTGATTGTGAGGAACAAGCGCGTGACTCCGGCCGGAGCGGGGCGGGCTTGTTGTTAAGCCGGTCTCGGAGTGCCGCTTACTTCACCGCGATCTGCACGGAATTGGACGCCTGCCCGTCGATGCCGAGCACGACGTTCACCGTCCCGGCGCCATGCAGTTGGCCGGGCAGTTGCACGTTCACCTGGTCGAATCCGGGATATTGCCCTTGTGCGCCGGCGTACTGAACGGGCACGCTGACGCCGCCGATAGTGGCGGAGACGTTCGCCAGGTTCGTCTCTCCGCGAATGCCCGTGCCGTACAAGGTGAGGAAGACATTCGACTGGCTGTCGAGCGCGATGGGCGCGGGTGTACACGTGCCGCTGCTGCAATCGAACACGGGTACCGGTCCGAGGTCCGTGCCGCCCAGCGAATAACGTTCCGCGGTGGCTGCCGCCACGGTGGTGGCGCCCAGCGTGAATAGCCCGGGCGCCACGGGGGCCACTTGTACCGTTCCGCTGGCGCCGCCCAGCGTGACCGTCGCGGTGCCCGGCGCGGTGCCATCCGGCACCTGGAAGTTCACCTGCGAGGGCGATACATAAATCAGCGGCGCCGCGCGTGAAACGCCGGCCGCATCGACAACCGTCGCCGACACTCCGGCGAGCGTGGTGGGCAGGCTGACCGTGGGCGTGGAGCGCGCAAAGAAGCCCAGGCCCGTGCCGTACGCCGATGCCATGCTGACCGGCGCCACCAGGGTGTTTCCACCGGCAGTGTTGCCGATCCCCAGTTTCGTGCCGCCGAAACCAACCACCGCCGCCGTTCCCGCCGGAACCGTAAGATTGAACGTACCGCCCGAACCCTGCACGGTCTCTGGGGCCTGCGGCGTCCAGGTGCCGTCGGCGGCCACGGACGCGCCCGCCAGCGTGATGGCGGTCTTTTCCGTGAGGGAAGGGGCGGCCAGCCGGATGGCCGTGGCCTGCGTATAGGCCGAACCGGGCGTGATCTGCACCGCGGCATCGAATTGCGAATCCTTATTGATGACGAACACGCGGAGACCGCCGGCGGCATCCAGCAGACCGTAAGCGGTGGCGTTCACGCGGCTGCTGTTCACTGTCACCGGCACCACACGCGTGCCCAGAGCCGCGCCGAACAGCAGCATGGCATAGTAGAGCGGCCGCGCTGCAATGGTGGTGACCCCGCCCGTGGTGCCGGTGGCGATGGGTGTGTACAGTCCGGTGCCGCCGCCATGGAAATTCAATCCGGCGGATGCATGGCCCGCCAGCGTGAGCATGTAGTCCACACCCCACAGCGCCGAGGCGAACACGTTGCTGACGCCCTCATAGCCGCCGTTGTAGCACGAGTTGGTTTCCGCCATGCGCCAGGGCAGCGCGGGTTTCGCCGTGATGGTTTGCAGCGATTGCGCCGCCGAATCCGCGGTGCCGCGCGTATTGGCGCTGAGCAGATTCGGAATCGATGCCGAATTCGGCTGCGACGCCGGAACCGTGGGCGGAGGACCGAGCGGGTAAAAGTGCTGGGTCACCAAAGCCAGGCGCGAGCCTTCGGTGTTGACGAAGGGACCGGTCCAGGTGCTGATGTTGCCGGCATCGGCGGGACCGGTGAGGATGGCCTTGGGATTGATCGCCTGAATGGCGTCGGCGAAGCTCTTCCAGTTGGTTTCGAAATTCACCAGCGTGATGCCGGAATACAGGTCGGGTTCGTTGCCGATTTCGAAACCGGCCAGCACGTCGCCGCCGTTCTGTTGCACGTAATCGGCTTCATCCGCCGCCGTATTTGCGTCGGAGGATTTCAGGTTCAGGCCCCACAACACGCGCCAGCCGGTGGCTCGGGCGTAGGCGATGACGCGGTCCACATCGCTGGACATCAGCGTGGCGGAGGAGGAAGCGGATGTCCGCTGGCCGCGCGCCCACGCAGTCTTGTCCACCGAGTTCCCGCCGAATCGCAACCAGCCCAGCCCAAGCTGCGAGACCATCTGCAGGAACTGTGTGTTTTCCGCCGGAAACCCGGTGGCGCTGGTCAACGATCCGGTCTCAAAGCTGAGTCCCAGGAAATCCTGCGGGATGGTCGCGCCGGGCAAGGAGGTATTCACTGAGATCAGTACGGGTAGCGGCGTGTTTTGAGCCCGCGCTGCCAGGGCGAGCGCAGCAAGGACAGCGAATTTTCCCATCATTCCTTAGCGTAGACGCTTCGGCCGCCGCTTTGGCCGGACAGGGAATCATCGAATCGGCCGATTGGCATCCCGCGCCGGCCATTCCTGCTTGCATGCATTGTTGGAACAGGGATCTGGCGCGAGAAACCGGTCAGCTCACCTTCCCCTTCAGCATGGTGTACGAATGCGGCAGGAAGCGGTACCGCAGCTTCTTGCCGTCCGCCGCGGCGCTCTGTTCGGTTGTCTTCACCAGGGTTTTGCCGAAGTCGTTCTCGGACTTGATGTCGGGACCGTTCACTACGCTCACCGAAACCGGCCCGGTGAATTGCTTGTCCTCCAGCTCGAATTCGGTCTCGATGGCCTGGCCAGGATGGCGGTTCACCACGTTTAAAACCACCGTTCCGTTGTCGTAGCCGGCGGAGCAATCCAGGTAGGGCACATCATCGAAGCGGCGCGTTTTGTACTTCGGGCTGTCCACGAACAGTTCCAGCGCTTTGCCGCGCGTATTGTTTGCGAACAGTTGCAGCGGATAGTAAATGGTCTGCAAAAACAGTCCCCGGTCGTTACTGAAAATCGGCGCAATCACGTTGACCAGTTGGGCCATGTTGGCGATCTTCACGATGTCCGCGTGATTGACGAAGGTATTGAGGAAGGTCGCCACCACCAGCGCGTCTTCCAGGTTGTAATGCTCCTCCAGAATCCTCCGGCCGCGCTCCTGGTTCCCGCGCGCGCGATACCAGACATTCCACTCGTCCCACGCGATATAGATTTTCCGATTGCCCGGCTGGCCGGAGAGCGCCGCATCGATGATTCCTCCGGCCGTCTTGATGCGATGGTCCAGTTCCACCGAACTGGCCACGAAATCGCCGAAATCGTTGGCCTGGTTGCCCACATACATGTGCAGGGAAAGATAATCGGCGTGCTGATTGAGGAATTGCAGCACGGTGCGATTCCAGCCGGTCCAGTCGCTGCCCGGCCCGAAGTTGGAGGAACCGGCGGCGATGAGCTTCACGCCGGGGTCGGTCCACTTCATGAGCTTGGCGGCTTCCAGCGCGAACTTGCCGTAGTCCTCAGCGCTGCGATGGCCCATCTGCCAGGGACCGTCCATTTCATTGCCCAAGCCCCAGTAGGTCACCTTCCATGGGGCCTGCCGCCCGTTCTGCCGGCGGAGGCGGGTCATGGCCGTGTCTTCCTTGGAATTGCAGTATTCCACCCACTGCTGCGCCTCGGTCCAGGTGCCGGTGCCCAGATTGGCGCAGATGTACGGCTCGGTTCCCAGGGCTTCCACGTAATTGAGGAATTCGTGGGTCCCGAAGCGGTTGCTCTCCACCGTGCCCCAGGCCATCTCGAGGCGCGGCGGCCTTTGGTCGCGCGGTCCCAGACCGTCGGCCCAGTGGTAATTGGAAGAGAAGTTCCCGCCCGGCCAACGCAGTAAAGTCACGTTCAGTTTTTTGACGGCGTCGAGGACGTCCTTACGGAATCCATTGGCGTCGGAGAGCGGCGATTTCTCCTCGAAGATACCGCCATCGATACACCGGCCCAGGTGCTCGATGAAATTGCCGTAGAGTTTGGGGTCGATGTCTCCGATGGTGCGTTCGGTATCGATTTTGACCCGGGCGCGCAGGTTATCCTGCTGCGCGCGCAGCAGAGAGGGCGCGGCGGCCAGCGACAGGGCGAAAGATCGCCGGGAGAGGTTCATAGCAGCCCATCATAACTGGTAATGAAACCGCTTGCACCCCAAGGTTTACGCGGCACACAGACGCAGCGCCGAGGGGGCCATGCCCCGCTGCAACAGGCAACGGTCGGAGCCGTTCCAGCCTTCCACGCGAACCGCCTGGCCGCGCCGCTCGATTTTGTAGACCGCTGCCGCGCCGTACTCCGCCGCCAGCCCTGTGAGCGACCAGCCCGTGGAATCCAACATCCGCAGGCCTCCCTGCCGGTCAATCAGAATCGCGGCGTTGGTCAAGGTGTTGCCGCCGGCGGTGGCAACGTCGAGAATCTCTTCGGCCTTCCTCACGAACTGGCTCACAAACTACTCATCGGCCCGGGTGACGATTTCTTCGGTAAGAATCGCCCTGTTGCGGGGGACCTTGCGCGATTCTAGTCGGACTTAAATTCGAAAACGTCCGAATTGGTTTTTACCACCACGCGCCCGCCCGCCAGGGGCTTGCCTTCGGTGGAAAAGAAGACCGCGCCATCGGTGGATTCGCCCGGTTTCAGGCGAGTGAGCACCATGGCCACCGCGCTGGCCGCCGCGGCGGCTTTCAGCTTATTGCCTCCACTCATGGCCAGCGCCGCCTGGCGCCGCTGCTCGTACCCGTTGGTGCTCTTGAAGTGCGGGTTGCCGTAGACCGTGGCCTCGTACTGCGTCACCAGCTTTACCACGTCGCTCGAATTACCCCGCTGCATCAGCATGTCGATGACATTCTTGATGGAACTCGCCACCAGCACCGATCCATCCGAATGGACATACGTGAAATCCTCCGGCCGGATGATATAAAGCGTATTCGACCCGTTCGAGATGGCAACTTGTATAATCGAATACTCGTGGATATGGTTTCCCAGATGGGTAAACATCACGGTCACGCCGGACCGGGTAAGTGTCTGGTATTTCAAGCCATTAGATTCGAACTCGATGACTTGGGCCTGCGCGCAGTGGTATAACAGCGTGAGCAATACGGCGGACGCCCCAAAAAGCCGGTTCATGAGACCATATTACGATAGGGTGCCGAAGGAATATCGGGAAAAATAGATGCTGACTGACCAAAAACGGATCGCGAATGCAGGGATTCGTCCAAGCAGGCATGGACTGGAACTCCACGGGTTACACAATATTAATGTCGCTTATTGGAATTTGGGTACGGCACAGTTGGTGGAACACGCCATTCAACGCCGCGAAGGCAACCTGGCGAGCGGCGGAGCCCTGGTGGTCCGCACCGGCCAGTTCACCGGCCGTTCCCCCAAAGACAAGTTCGTGGTGCGCGACGAAATCACCGATCCCAATATTCAGTGGGGACCGGTCAATCAGCCTCTCTCGGAGGCTCAATTCGACCGCATCTACCGCCGCATGATGGCCTTCTGGCAGGGGCACGAAGTCTATGTGCAGGATTGCTACGTAGGCGCCGACCCCGAATACACTCTGCCCGTCCGCGTAATCAGTCAGGTGGCATGGCACAATTTATTCGCCCGCCAGCTTTTCATCCGCCCCGATCCCCTCACCACGGAGGAGCACAAACCCGAGTTCACCATTCTGTTCGCACCCGATTTTCAGACCAGTCCCGCCGAGGAGGGCACCAATTCGGAAACCGGCATCATCATCAGCTTCAAACGCCGCTGTGTCCTGATCTGCGGCACCAGTTATGCCGGCGAAATGAAGAAATCGGCTTTCACGATCATGAATTACCTGTTGCCGGAGCGCGGCGTGTTTCCCATGCACTGCTCGGCCAATGTGGGCGCTGCGGGCGACGTGGCCCTTTTCTTCGGTCTCTCCGGCACCGGCAAAACCACGCTTTCGGCCGACCCCAACCGCCGGTTGATCGGCGACGACGAGCACGGCTGGAGCGAACGCGGCGTCTTTAATTTCGAGGGGGGCTGCTACGCCAAATGCATCCGCCTGTCGCGGGAAAATGAGCCGCAAATCTGGAACGCCATCCGCTTCGGGACCGTGCTGGAAAACGTGGACATGGATGCGGAGACCCGCCTGCTGGATTTCAACTCGGCCGAGCTCACCGAAAATACCCGCGCCGCCTACCCGCTCCGTTTCATCGATGGCGCGGTCGTGCCCAGCGTGGCCGGCCATCCGTCCAACGTCGTGTTCCTCACCGCCGACGCGTTCGGAGTGCTGCCTCCCATCTCGCGATTGACTCCCGAACAGGCGATGTATCACTTTCTGAGCGGCTACACCGCCAAAGTCGCCGGGACCGAACGCGGTCTCGGCGCGGAACCCGAAGCCACATTCAGCGCCTGTTTCGGGGCACCGTTCCTGCCGCGCCCGGCCGCCACGTACGCCTCACTGCTGGGCGAAAACCTGCGCCGTCATCAAGCCGCCTGCTGGTTCATCAACAGCGGATGGGCCGGCGGCCCCTATGGCGTCGGCGAGCGCATGAAGTTGAAGTACACCCGCGCGATGGTCAACGCGGCGCTGTCCGGCGAGTTGAAGAACGTGCCCATGGCGGTGCATCCGGTATTCCAGGTGGCAGTCCCGCAATCGTGTCCCGGAGTGCCATCGCAGTTTCTGGACGCGCGCGGCATGTGGGCCGATAAATCGGCTTACGATAAATCGGCGCGCGATCTGGCCCGCCGCTTCACCAGGAACTTCGAGAAGTTTACCGGAGTGAGCCACGAGATCGCGGCCGCGGCGCCGGTAGCGTAGGCCTCCGGTCTGCGCCAACCCATTCTGTGACACCATATCCGTATGCGTCTTCGCCTGTTGGCGCTGGCGGCGTTGCCCTGGCTCGGTTTCGCGGCCGCACCTCAGAATGCCGTCACCGATGTCGCGACCGCGGTCTTTACGGCTCTCAGCGCCCACTGGGACGACGCGAAGCTCGCCCGGACGCTCCACAAACTCAAGCTGGTGGAACATCTGGACCAGCACGTCATGGAGGAATTGGAGAGCCGCTTTCCAGGCCCCAAGACCTCGGAGGAACTGCAGCGCCTGCACGATGAATCCGAGGGGCTGAAAGAGCCCACCGAGCTTCCCAACTTCCCCTCGCCGGTGCCGCCCGATTTTCCCGAACGCCGCCGCGTCCTTCTCGAAGCCGGCAAAAATGCTCTCGGATATGCCTCTTCGATGCCCGATTTCATCTGCACCGAGACCGTCCGGCGCTACGAATCCTGGGTAGGCCGGCCCGTTTGGGATCTCAAAGACTCGCTGGTCATCAAGGTCAGCTATTTCGATAAGGTGGAAGACTACAAGCTGGCCACCGTGAACGGGCACGCCACGAAATTGACCTACGAAAATCTGCGCGGCGCCGTCACGGAAGGCGAGTTCGCCAGCATGCTGGTCAACGTCTTCGAGCCCTCCGCCAAAACCGAATTCTGGTGGGACCACTGGACCACCTTGCGGCAGCGCGCCACCCACGTCTTCCGCTTCCAGATCAAGCAGCAGAATTCCCATTACCGGATGGATTTCGGCATGGAAGGCCTCACCCACCAGACCGCCGTCGCCGGCCAGCATGGCTTTCTCTATGTCGACCGCGACTCCGGCCTCATCGTCCGCGTCATCGCCGATGCCGACAGCCTGCCGCCCGATTTCCCGGTCACCGCTTCCAGCACCGTGCTGGATTACGATTTCGTCGATATCAGCGGGCGGAAATTCCTGCTCCCGCTCCACGCCGACGCGCGCATGGGCACCATCCAACTCAAGACCCGGAACGTGATGGACTTCAGCGCCTACCGCAAGTTCGCCGGCGAATCCACCATCACATTCGAACCGGCCCCCGAGGACAAGGCCGGGGAAAAAGACAAGCCGCCGCCCGTCAAGAAGTGATAAGCTGCGCTGAGAGAGGGGAACATGATCAATCGCTGGAAACGCCTGCTCGTTGCGGGTTGTGCCGTGGCCCTGTTGGCCTTTGCCTATGAAACCACCAGTTCTCCCGGCATCATGACCGGCGCCGCCCGGGCTTATCTGAACTCGCTCTCGCCCGAATTGCGCGCCCGAACCAGTTTCCCCATGGACCCTGAAGAGCGCACCAACTGGCATTTCGTGCCCCTGGACCGCAAGGGCGTGGCCCTGCGCGAAATGACCTCCGCGCAAAAGCACCTGGCCGAAGCGCTGCTCTCCGCCGGCCTTTCCCAGCAGGGCATCATCAAGGCGCACACGATCATGAGCCTCGACCAGGTTCTGAAGGACATGGAAAAAGGCACCGGTCCGGAACGCGACCCGGAAAAGTATTACGTCTCGATCTTCGGCGAACCTTCCGAATCGGGCACTTGGGGGTACCGCTTCGAAGGCCACCACATCAGCCTCAATTTCACCATTGTCAATGGGCACATCGCTTCGAGCCCCAGTTTCTTCGGGGACAACCCCGCTCTGGTGAAAGAGGGACCGCGCGCCGGCCTGCGCGCCCTCATGCGCGAAGAAGATCTGGGACGCGCCCTGGTCAAGAGCCTGGATGACTCGCAGCGCTCCATCGCCATCGTCGAAAAGACCGCGCCCAAGGACATCATCACGTTCGATTCGCGCAAGGCGGCTCTAAACGGACAACCCAGCGGCTTGCCGTTTTCGAAGATGAACGCGAAACAGAAGGAGGCCATGACCGCCCTGATCAGCGAGTACGCCAATAATTTTCCGCCCCAGATCGCGGATTTCCGGTTGGATCAGTATCGCAAGAACCAGGCCAGTTTATTCTTCGCCTGGGCCGGCGGTGTCGAGCCCGGCCAGCCTCACTATTACCGCGTGCAGACCCCGGCGTTTCTCATCGAGTACGACGATACCCAGAACAACGCCAACCACATCCACAGCGTGTGGCGTGATTTCAACGGCGATTTTGGAATGGATCTGCTGGCCATGCACTACCAGGCCAGCCATCAGAAATAACGCCGTTTCTCATTCTGTCGGGTAGCCGCGGTCGATCCAACTGGCCTTGAAGTTCTCAGGGATGTACATGGCTTTCACGTGGGTAAATCCCATGCTTCGCAGCAACTCCATGGCGGGCTTGATGTTCGGGCAGTGGTCCCACGGACAGCAGCCGCAGTAGAGTACGATCTCGCGATCGTGGGGCAGTTTGGCCACAGTCGCCTTGAGCTGCGCCAGGCCTTCGGGCCGCGCCCCCATTCCGGCGTACACCGATCCGGGGATGTGCTTGCTGCGGTACAAAACGTTGGGACCCACGTGAAGAATGGCAGGGGCGTTGCCCTTCGCCAGGGATGCCGCTACATCTTTCGGTTCCACCATCGGGAAATCGGCCGCCATCCAGAGCAGGAGACCGGCTAGAACAGTTCGCATGTACTCAGCTATAACACGGCGCGCGCCGGGAAATGTTCCTTTCGACGCCAGAGCCGGCTACTAGCTCTGGCCGTGCTTGTAGTCCGCCGGGAACGCCTGTGACGAATCCGCCCATTTCAGGAAGGAGGGCACGCATGTTTTAATAGAGCTTACCTGTATCTCGATGTTTATAATCGATATGTCTCGCTTTCATCGGTTCGCACTATGCGTCTGCGCCGCGGTTTCGCTTACCGCGGCCAGCCGGCCCCCGGCCCCTTCCGCATCCCGTGCGCAAGGCCGCGCCGCTTTGGCCCGGTTGCCTTTGCGCTTTGAAGCCAACCAGGGTCAGTTCCGCCCGGACGTTCGCTACGCCGCGCGCGCCGGCGGCTTCAACCTTCTGTTGACCGATCGCGGGCCCCAGATTGCGGTGGGCGCCGCACAGCCTGTCTCCCTCACACTCCTCCATTCCAATCAGTCGCCCGCCATTGAGCCGCTGGACGCTCTGGCGGCTCGCACCGACTACTTTGTGGGCCGGAGGGAAAGCTGGCAAACCGGGGTCCGGAGCTATGGGAAGGTCCGGTATGGCGGTGTTTATCCCGGGGTTGACGTGGTCTACTACGGCAGCCAGGGCCGGTTGGAATACGATTTTGAGCTCCGGCCCGGCGCCAATCCGCGGGCCATCCGCCTCAAGTTCAGCGGCGCCACTCACGTGGCCCTCACTCCCGAGGGCGATGTTACATTCCAGACTGCCGGCGGTCCGTTGACTCAGAAGCGCCCGGTGATTTACCAGCAGGATCCCCACACCGGCGCTCGCCAGGAAGTTTCCGGCCGGTATGTGCTCCTGGCCAAGGACGTGGTGGGTCTGCGACTGGACGGTTATGACCGGGCCCGGACCCTGGTGATCGATCCGGTGCTGGTGTACTCCACCTACCTGGGCGGCAGCAACACCGACCGCATCAATGCCGTCCGGCTGGATGTCAACGGCTTGCTGTATGTCGCCGGGCAGACCAACACCAACGGCGCCTCAATCGGCTACCTCGGCGACCTGCCGGCCATCGGCAACTACTACCAGCCCAACAGCACCGGACTGACGGACGCTTTCCTCGCCATCGTCGATACCACCGGCGCCAACGGTGACTACGGCCTCATCTACTTCAGCTACCTGGGTGGCAGCGGCACCGATGTTGCCAACGCTCTGCAACTCGATGCGCAGGGCAACGTCTACCTGGTCGGCACCACCACTTCCACCGATTTTCCGGTGGTGGGTAATTCCGTGCAGACTACCGGCGCGGCGACTACCTCTTCCGCATTCGTGGCGATCGTGAATCCGCAGATCGCCGGCGCCGGAGGATTGCAGTACACCACGTTCCTCGGCGGCACCGGCGGCAACAGCCAGGGGAATGGCATCGACCTGGACGCGGCGGGAAACATCTACGTCATCGGCACCACCAAGGCAAATGATTTCCCGGTCACCGCCAGCGCCTACGCGGGCGTGATCTTCGGCCCGCAGGACGCTTTTCTCTGCGAGTTCAATCCCAACAGCGCCAATCTGCTGTACTCCACGTTTCTGGGCGGCGAGTTGGACGATTGGGGAGTTGCCATCACGGTGAACCACGCCAACGGCCTGGTCTACTTTGCCGCCAACACCGTCTCCGCCGAGTTTCCGCTTGGGCCGAACTCTTACCAGGTCAACCGCAAGGGTCCTATGGATGCCATCATCGGTGTCATGGATTTCACGCAAAGCGGCACCCCTTCGCTGGTTTATGACACGTACTTCGGCGGCTCCGATAACGACGCCGCCGAGGCAATCCAACTGGATAACAACGGGCACCTGATTGTCGTGGGCTACACCTTGTCGATCGATTTTCCGGTCACCGGCGATGGTCTTCAGGTCAGCAATGCGGGCGGTGGCGACGCGTTTATCTCCATTGTGGATGTCCTGAATCCCTCCAAGTTCGTTCTCTACTCGACATACCTGGGTGGAAGCGATGGTGAAGTCGCCTACGCCGTGGCCACCGATGCCGCGGGCAACATTTACGTCTCCGGCTATACCTTGTCCAGCGACTTCCCGGTCAGCAGCGATACGCTTCAGCCCTGGGGTCAGGGCGTCGATCTGTTCATCACCAAGTTCAAGCCCGGCACCAGCCCGGCGACATTCTCCACCTACTTCGGAGGGGCGACCCTCAATTCCGCGACCGGTATGGCGATCGGTCCGGACGGCCGGATTTACACCGCAGGCTGGACTACCGGACTGTTTCCCCTCACCGGCAACGCTTACCAGACCTTCTTCGGAGGGTGCGATCCCAGCCTCGAGATCGCGCCCGTCCATTGCGGATACAGCGACGGCTTCATCCTGGTGCTGAAGTAGCTCGGCTCGCCCGTCAGGTGGTTTGTTCCGGATGGGCGGCGAGGTAGTGTTCGCGGCAGGAACGGATGCAGTCGCGCGCTTCCCGCGGACCCTTCCATCCACGCATTTCGGTGTGCTTGCCTTCCAGTTCCTTGTAAATCGCGAAGAAATGTTCGATCTCGCGGAGTTTGTGCGGGAAGACCTGATCGATGGTGTGGATCTGGTCGTATCGCGGATTGCGATTGGGCACGGCGAGAATTTTCTGGTCCGGCTCTTCCTGGTCCATCATCTCCAGCATGCCCACGGGGCGAACCGCGATGAGCACTCCGGTAAAGCTGGGCTCATCCACCATCACCAGCACGTCGAGAGGGTCCGCGTCTTCGGCCAGGGTGCCGGGAATGAATCCGTAATCGCCCGGATAGTGCAGGGGCGAGTACAGGGCGCGATCCAGCCGGAACAGCCCGAGCTTGCCATCGTATTCATACTTGTTGCTGGAGTTCTTCGGGATCTCCACGATCATGCGGACAATCTCGGGCGCGTCCGGACCGGGATCCAAATCGTATAGTCTTTTTTCCACTCCGCTATCGTAGCAATGCCTGCAGCAGTAACACGAGCGCCAGGCCCACAAACATGGAAACCACCTTCATGGCGGTCCACGTTTTCAGCGTCTGCGAGACCGACATGTTGAAGTACTGATTGACCATCCAGAAACCCGAATCGCTGACGTGTGAAAACCCTGAGCCGCCGCAGCACAACGCCAGCACCAGGATGTCCGGGCTGTATCCCGGAATGCCCTTGACGATGGGGGCGACAATGCCGGCCGCGGTGATGATGGCCACCGTGGCCGAGCCTTGCGCCAGCCGCATCGCCATGGCGATCACGAACGCCACCAGTAGCGGTGAGATCGATGAGGTCAACAGCATCCTGCCGGCATACGCGCCCACGCCGGAATCGACGATGATCTGTTTGAACGCCCCGCCCGCGCCCATAATGCACAACAGGGCTCCCATGGGAGCCAGCGATTCACCCGCCATGCGGGCCGCCTGCGCGCGCGAGACTCCGCGGCGGGTGCCGAAGACGTAGATGGCGATCAGGGCGGTGATCGCCAGAGCCGTGAACGGATGCCCCAGAAACACCGCCGCGCCGCGGAAGGGAACGTTGTACAGATTGGCCAGGGTAGCTCCGAAAATCAGCAGCACCGGCAGCAGCAGGAGCAGCACGACCATGGGGATGGAGGGCGCGGGAAGCCCGTCGCCGGATTTATCCAAAGCGGCGAAGTCGGGCGGATCGATGTGAATGCGTTTGGCGATCCAGCGGCCGTAGAACATGCCGCCGGCAATTCCGGATGGAATGGAGACGGCGATGCCGTAGAGGATGGTATGGCCCAGGTCCGCGCCGAAAAGCTGGGACGCCGCCGCCGGCGCCGGGTGGGGCGGCACCAGCGAGTGCACAATGGTCAGCGCGGAGAGCGTGGGCAGGGCGTAGTAGAGCAGGGAACGGCGTGTTTCTTTGGCGACGCTCCATACCAGCGGCGCCATGATCACCACGCCCACTTCGAAGAACAGCGGGAGGCCGACCAGGAACCCGGCAACCAGAAGCGCCCAGGCGGCGCGGTCCTTTCCGAATTTGAGGAGCAGCCAATCGGCCAGCGCCCGCCCGCCGCCGGATTGCTCCAGGAACCGGCCGATCATCGCGCCCAGCCCTACTACCACGGCGATGAAGCCCAGAGCGTCGCCGAAGCCCGCCTGGATCGATTTCAAAACTTTGTCCGGCGGCATTCCAGCGGCGAGACCCAGCGCCATGCTGGTGAGCAGCATGGCCAGAAATGCGTGCAGCTTGACCGCCAGAATCAAGACCAAAAGAAGAGCGATGGATGCCGTGGTCAGAAGGATGAGGTAATTCCCGTTCGCGGGCATGAATGGCACATTCTACACCCTCGCGTTGGATATATAATCTGGGGCGAGGTAAGCGTTATGCGCCGTACGTTTCTGGTTCAGATGATCGCCGGCGGAGTGGCGATGGTTTGCGGTGGCCAGGCGGTTCGGGGTCAGGCGGGAACCGCGGAAATCGCGGGAACCTGGTACCTGCTTGGCATCAACGACGATGAGCGGCGCATTCCGCAGCATCGCATGGACCTGCGGTTCTGGAGCGAGTCCGGGGTGCAGAGAGGCGCCATCGTTTCGCGCCGGAATGATGGCACGGAATTTGCGCTGGTGCGCGTGGAGAGCGATGGCCACACGCTGCGATTCCAGATGACGGCTGGCGACGGCAAATCGCAAGCCGAGATGCCCACCATGACGATGACCAGAAACGGCGACCGTTGGGATGGATATTGGGTAAGCCCAGCCGGCGCCAAGGTGGGCTACCCGCTGAAACTCGTGCCTGCCGCCAAATGAGTGAGTCCCTGGCGGGAATTCTGGACCGGTTGGAACAGTTTCATGGCCCCCAGCAGCCGCATTGGCCCACCGAGCCGTACGAGTTTCTGATCTGGTGGCATTGCGGATATCCGGCGAGCGACGCTGCCTGTGCCAGGGGTTGGGACGCCCTGGGGCGCATGGTGGGGATCGAGCCGGCGCAGATTCTGGATGCGGGCGCCGCGAAACTCGCGGGTGCTCTCAAGGCAGGCGGCATGGTGCCGGAGTTGCGCGCCCAGCGATTGATCGAGATCGCCTCGCGAGTGCAGCGCGAGTTTGCCGGCGATCTTCGAAACGGGCTCACCGGGACACTTCCGAATGTGCGGAAGGCTTTGCAGAAGTTTCCCAGCATTGCCGGTCCGGGCGCGGACCGCATCCTGTTGTTCGGCGGCATTGCGCCTGTGCCCGCGGTGCCATCCAATTGCCCTCATGTGCTGGTGCGCATCCGGCGGGGGCCCGAGCGCGAAAATTACGGGGCCACGTACCAGGAGGCGCAGAAGGCCATCGAGGCGGAGACGCCTGCCGCGTTTGGCGCGCGCACGCGAGCCTACCTGCTGCTCAAGTTTCACGGCCAGGAACTGTGCAAACGCACCAATCCGAAATGCGAACTCTGTCCCGTGAAGGAGTGCTGCGCGTACTTCAATAAGTAGGGACGGGCGCACTGGTTTGAGTTGCGCAGATAGTAATCGAATGTTATCGGTAATTAGCTTGACTCTCCGGATCCGGCCGGGGTAAAAAGAAACGCTCGGAGGGGAGTCCAGACAGCCAACTATCGACGCTCATGAATAAGCCCAACCACGGCTTTCAAGCCGACAGACTATGACTTTCCAGACGACATCAGTGGCCACTCCCTCGGGAGTTCCGCCGGTCTCCCGGCTGGATGGGGTTTCTCTGATTTCCACCAGCGCTCCGGAACCCGGCGCGATCTACGTGACGGTTCGTATGCGGCGGAAGGGCCGGACCTAACCGCATGGAGACTCTCACCACGGTTGCCGGCCAACTCTTTCCTTTCGCAGTGGATTTCTTCCGTCTCTGCGTTTGGCTGGCGCTGCTGATGATGATTTTTGTGCCGCTGGAGAGAGTCTTCGCCCTGCATCCGCAGAAGGTCTTTCGCCTGGGGTTTGTGTCTGACCTGGGCTACTATTTCCTGAGCAGTCTACTGCCAAAGATGCTGCTGATTTTACCGATGGCAGCCGTCGGTTGGGTTTTGCATTTCGTGGTACCGGGCAGCCTGCAGGCACGCGCCGCGGCCCTGCCTCTGGGGATGCGATTTGGGGCGGCGCTGGTGGTGGGCGAAATCGGCTTCTATTGGGGGCACCGCTGGTCGCACGAAATCCCGTTTCTGTGGCGTTTCCACGCCATCCATCACAGCGCGGAAGAGATGGACTGGCTGGTCAATACGCGCGCGCATCCCGTGGACATGGTTTTCACGCGACTGTGCGGGTTCGTTCCTCTCTATGTAGTGGGGCTGGCGCAGCCCACCTCGCGCACGTTGGATACGGTGTCATTACTGGTAATTCTGACCGGCACTCTGTGGGGCTTCTTCATTCACGCGAATCTCAACTGGCGATTCGGACCTTTGGGCTGGTTTGTGGCCACCCCCGCCTTCCACCATTGGCACCATACCTATGAGGAGCCGCTCAACAGGAATTATTCCCCGATGCTGCCTTGGGTGGACCGGATTTTCGGGACCTATCACATGCCGCCCGAGTGGCCATCCCGATACGGAATCGAAGCACCCGTGCCTTCCGGACTGACAGCGCAACTGCTGGAGCCGCTGATGCCGGCGAGAGGCGGGTTACATCCGCTCGAGGATTCCCGCCGCGCCTTGTCCACCGCCGACGCACATGGTGACCATGCCATATTGCGCGCCGGTGCGCTCCATCTCGCGCAAAATGGTGGCGGTGAGCTTGGCTCCCGTGCATCCCAGGGGATGGCCCAGCGCGACGGCGCCTCCGTTGGGGTTGACGCGCGCTTCGTCGAGACCGGCGCGCCGGATCACGGCGAGTGCCTGAACGGCGAAGGCCTCGTTTAATTCGATTACCCCGATTTCTTCCAGCTTCAGCCCGGCCATCGCCAGCGCCTTCGGAATCGCCACCACCGGACCGATCCCCATGATCTCCGGCGGAACGCCGGCGGTGGCGAAGGCAACGAAGCGCGCCCTGGGCTTCAGCCCGAGTTGCCGCGCTGTCCGTTCGGACATCACCAAAGCCGCGGCGGCGCCATCGCTGGTCTGAGAACTGTTTCCCGCGGTCACCGTGCCGTTCGCGTGGAACACGGGTTTCAGTTTGGCGAGGGCTTCGGGCGTGGAATCCGGGCGCGGCCCTTCGTCCTTGCGGAACGTGATCCGGTTCGTGCCTTGCGGTGTGACGGTTTCCACTTCGAAGGGCACAATCTCTTCGTCGAAGCGGCCTGCCTGCTGCGCCTGCACGGCTTTGCGATGGCTGGCCAGGGCGAACGCGTCGGCATCCTCGCGCGTGACCGCGTATTTGCGCTGCACGCGTTCGGCGGTGAGACCCATGCTCATGTAGACCTCCGGCCAGTGGTCCACGAACCAGGGGTTAGGCGCGGGCTTGCGGCCGCCGGCGGGCGTGAGGCTCATGGACTCGCTGCCGCCGGCGATCAGGATGCCGGCGCCGCCGGAGCGAATGCGGTCGGCCGCCATGGCGATGGCTTGCAGGCCCGAACTGCAGAAGCGGTTGATGGTCAGCGCGCTGACGCTATCGGGCAGACCGGCGCGCAGCGCGGCTTGCCGTGCCATGTTGTTGCCCGCTTCGCCTTCCGGCATGGCGCAGCCCAGAATGACATCCTCCACGCCGTCCTTGGCCGCGGGATACTTTTCCAGCAGCGCGCCGATCACCGCGGCGGCAAGGTCGTCGGGGCGCGAATTGCGCAGGGCGCCGCGCGGCGCTTTGCCTACAGCCGTTCGCAAACAATCGATGATGACAGCTTCCTGCATTCGTCTCTCCCTTCAATTCCTCAGCGGCTTTCCATTCATGAGCATGTAGGCGATGCGTTCCTGCGTTTTGGGCTGCCCGCAGAGGCTCAGGAAAGCTTCGCGTTCCAGGTCCAGCAGATACTGCTCGCTCACCGTCTGCGAGCCGGTGAGACGGCCGCCGGTCAAAATATGAGCCAGCTTTTCTCCCACCGCCACATCGTGTTCGCTGATGAATCCGCCCTCGCGGGCCAGCAGGATGCCCATCTTCAGGTTGGCGTAGGCGGCCTCGCCTTCTACCGGAATATCCTGCCGTGGCGCGCCGGGCGCATAGCCGGCCACCAGAGCGAGTGCCGCGGCCTTGGCATCGGCAAGCAGACGCTCCGGGTTCATGGTGATGCCGTCGCAGGAGCGTAGCAGCCCCAGTTCGCGGGCGTGGGCCGCGCTGGTGGAGACTCTGGCGTAAGCGATCAGGTCGAAGGCCTGGCGCGCGGCGCCGAATCGCAGCAGCATCTCCTTGCACCCGCCGGCGCCCGGGATGAGGCCCACGCCGGTCTCTACCAGTCCCATATAGGTTTCGGCGGAAGCCTGGGCGCGCGCGGCGTGCAGCACGAACTCGCAGCCTCCCCCCAGGGTCATGCCGAACGGCGCGGCCACTACCGGGCGGGGCGAGTATTTCACCGCCATGGCGGCCTGCTGGAAACGCCGCCCGGCGGCGTCGAGCTCGCTCCAATCGCCTTTTTGCGCGCCCTCCAGGATCATCGCCAGGTTGGCTCCGGCGCTGAAATGCGTGCCCTGATTACCGATCACCAGCGCGGCGTAATTGCGCGCGGCCTCGTCGAGGGCGCCTTCCAGCATGTCCAGCGACGCGGCATCCAGGGAGTTCATCTTGCTATGGAACTCCAGGCACAGCACCCCGTCATCCAGGTCGAGCAGAGAGGCGGCGGCGTTCTGTTTCACCACTCCACGCGCGCGCCGGATATCCCGGAGCACCAGCACGCCCGGGCGTGGTTCGAGCTCCTGGTAAGCGCCCGCATTGAGATCGAAATAGCGCGTGTGGGGCTGGCGGTCGCGATCGGCGAACTCGTAGAACGAACGCGCGCCCGAAGCCAGCATGCGCTCGACGTTCGCCGGCGGAGCGAACCCTTCCGAGCGCATCCGGTCTACCGTTTCGGGCACACCCAGAGCGTCCCAGGTCTCGAACGGTCCCGTGCCGAAAGCGAAGCCCCAGAGCATGGCGCGATCGATTTCCACGATACGGCCGGAAATCTGGGGCACCATTTGCGCGGAGTAAAGGAACAGGTCACGGAAAAGCGGCCAGAGGAAACGGGCCGCGCGATTGTCGCCCGTCACCAGCGTGCGCAGGTCAGCCAGCGGAAACTTCACCGGCATCGCCGGATGATACTCCAGCGTTTTCCGATCGATGGCCCAGATTTCTTTTTCGGCTCCCTTGCCCACCCGCTTGTAAAAGCCCTGGCCGCGTTTTTCGCCCAGATCACCGCGCTCCAGCATGCGCTCCATGAATTCGGGGACCAGGAAGCGGTCGCGGGCCGGATCTTCCGGCGCCAGTTCATGCAGGTTGCGCAACACGTGAACCCAGACGTCGAGCCCCACGATGTCAACCAGCCGGAAGCTGGCGCTCTTCGGCAGTCCGATGAGCGGACCGGTGAGCGCATCGACCTCTTCTATGGTGTAGTCGCCCTCCACCGTAAGCTTGTGCACCGTGGCGCCGAAGAAACAGCCGATGCGATTGGCGATGAAGTTGGGGGTATCCTTGCAGGGCACTACCCCCTTCCCCAGGTGCAGGTCGCAAAACGTGGAGGTGGCCTGGAGCACCTCGGGCAGCGTGTCGGCGCCCGGGATGATTTCGACCAGATGCAGATAACGCGGCGGATTGAAGAAGTGCGTGCCCAGGAAATGCTGCCGCAGTTCGACGGGGAAACCCTCGGAGATATGCGCCAGGGGGATTCCGCTGGTGTTCGTGGAGAATATCGTGCCGGGCGAGCGGACGGCGGCGACGCGCTCCAGCAGGCTGCGTTTGATGGCGAGGTTCTCGGCTACGGCTTCCACGATCCATTCGCAGGCACCGAGGCGGCCCAGGTGCTCGTCGAAATTTCCGGGTGTGATGAGCGATCTGGCCTTCTCGGTGAAGAAGGCCACGGGCTTCTGTTTGACTGCGCTTTCGATGCCGGCGAGCGTGGCGGCATCAGTGAGATCGAGCAGGTCCACCGGGAAGCCGGCGTTGGCGAAATGGGCCGCGATGCGCGCACCCATAGTGCCGGCCCCGAGCACCGCAACACGTCGAAGTGTTTTCATCACTCCCTAGAGTACTTCACTCTTCCAGGGCCGCGGCTCAGGCCGGCACTCGACCGGCGGCGGCCCTATCGTGCGGCGCGCGCCACTTCGCTGAAGGGCGCCAGGGTGCACTCGAAGACGCCGGCCTTCACCGCCGGATCGTTGCCGATGAAGGTCTTGGCATCCGCCTCGGAGGCAACTTCAATCTCGGCATAGCCGTGGGGATGCACGGGGTCGCCGGTGCGGCCTGCACAGACGATCACGCCCTGCTGGATCTGGCTCGCCAGATAGGCGGCGTGCTCCTGGAGCTTGGCCATCTATGGCGGCGTGATCTGGTCCGGCGTTCCGTGCGCGAGGGAGTAGACCACCAGGAACTGCGACCGCACCGCGGGCTTGGGGTAAGCCGCATTGCTCTCCACTTCGCGGATCTGGGCGGTGTGGCGCGCGGAGTGTGCTGCCAGCAGCACCAGGAACTGGTACGAGTCCATGGGACCGCCCGGGCCGTCGCCGACGTGCACGCGCAGATCGTCATTCGTGGATTTCACATAGGCGATGGTCTTATCGCGCCGCAATGCGAACTCTTTGGCGGCATCGGCCGGCGTGGCAAAGCGCTTCGAGGGGACCAGCGGTTCCGGCGCCGTGAACTTCAGGCCGCGATCCTGAATTTTGCCCGCCAGCATCCTGTCGAAATCCAGGTTCGAATTCGCCGGACGCTCCACCGCGGGCGATTTCAGAGCTACCTGTGCCCCGCTGAAGAGGAATTCCTCGGACAGAATGATGTGTTCGGCGCATTCCTGTACGCTCCACACCGTGGGCGCCGGCTGGCAGCGCCATTGCGCATCGCTCAAGCCTTGAATGGTGGCCAGCACGTTCTTCCTGGTCTGCTCGAGCTGGTCCAGCAGGTATGCCCGCTCGGCGTCGTTCATTTTTCCAGTGCCGGCCGCGATCAGCGGCGCCGCGGCCAGAATGAAAAGCGCGCAGCTGTTTTTCATTGTCGCGATTCCCCTTTCTCGAAGTGATTCCGCAGCCAGCCCACAACACGCATCCAGCCCGTGCCGTGGCCTTCCCGCGATTTCGCCGTGTGGAAGCCCTCGTGCCGGAACGATACCCGCGTGCCGGAAGCAATCGCCTCCAAGGTATAGTGCACCTGGGATTCCTCTCCCGGCTCCCAACTCGGGTTCCAGGTGTAAGACAGCTTGTGCGGGGGTTCCACTACCAGATACCGTCCGCCCACCGTGGCGACCGGTCCGGCGGGACCTTGCGCGTTACAACTCCAGGCGCCTCCCTCGCGCGCGTCCACCTGCCAGTTGAACGTGCGATACGTCTCGGCCGATCCCCACCAGTCGGCCAGTTGCGCCGGATCTACCAGCGCGTCGAACACTCTTTGCGGCGGCGCCGCGATCTCGATTTCACCGACGATGGCTTCCCCTTGAATTTCTACCGTCATTGTTTCCTCTCTAAGTGGCGTTTGAGGTTGGCCAGGCTCACGCTCCAAAAGCTGCGGTACGTTTCCAGCCATTTGTCGACATCGCGCAAAGGCTCGGGATTCAGATAGTACAGGCGCTGCCGGCCCTGCTTCCGCTCGGTCACCAGTTGCGCTTCGTGCAGCACCCTCAGGTGCTTGGAGATGGCCGGACGGCTGACTGGAAATAGCCGCGCGATTTCGTGAACCGGCTGCGCGCCCTGCCGCAAGCGGTCCAGAATGGCACGGCGCGTCACATCCGATACTGCGTGAAAGACATCAACCTGTTGAGTTCCCATTGATAGGTAACCAATCGGTTACCAGTTTAAAGCGCCACGGTGCGCCTGTCAACAGGAAAAAGGCCACGGGGAACAAATCCCGGCATCTTGTCGTTGCTAATGTAGAGAGCGACTGGAGGTTCGAAGATGTTTTGCGATCGCTGCGGTACGCGCTTGCCGGACACGGCGGGCTTTTGCCCCACCTGCGGCAAGTCTGCAAGGGTGATTCCGCTGATGCCGGCGCAGAGCCGCATTGGCGGCCACATTCGGATGCTGGGCATTCTGTGGCTGGCCATTTCGGTTTTCCGCTTGCTTCCGGGGCTGTTTCTGATGTCGATGTTCCGCCACGGGGGAGTCGGCTTCCTGCCACCGGACGCACCGTTGTTCGTGCACGGCATTCTGCGTCTGGTGGGTGTGGCCCTGCTCTTCGGCGGCGTGGTGGGAATTATCGCCGGGTGGGGGTTGCTGGAGCGCCAACCTTGGGCGCGCATGCTGTCGATCGTGCTGGGCTGTTTCAACCTGATCGACATGCCGTTTGGCACGGCGCTTGGAATCTACACGCTGTGGGTGCTGCTGCCCGCGAAATCGGAAGAAGAATATCGCCAGATTGCGCGCGCGGCGTGATCCCACGGAGTGGACGAACGGGCTTCAGCGTGTATGCTGATATTTATGTCCGTTCGCAACGTTCTGCTACTTTTGCCGCTCTGTTTGGGCCTTCGCGGCCAAACTCCCGCGGCTGCCCCGAAGCCGGAACCCGACGTTCTGATCTTCGCTAACGGTGAGAAGCTGGTGGGCCACCTGGTAGCGTCGCACGGTGGCACCCTGACCTTCAAAAGCGATTCGCTCGGCGACCTCACTATCGACTGGAAGAAGGTCCAGGAACTTCACGCGTCGGAGACCTTCGTTGTGATTCATAAAAATGTCGAACTCAATCGCAAGTCGGACCTCTCGAAGTTGCCCACCGGCACGGTGTCGATGACGGACCAGAAAATCACTGTCACGCCGGCGGCCGGCGCGCCTGAAACCATGCCGGTCGCCGATGCCGCTCACCTGGTGGATCAGCCTGCCTTCGAGCGGGTGGTCTTGCACAGCCCCGGCTTCTTCGATGCCTGGAACGGTGCTGTGATGGCGGGTGCGACGCTGGTGGAAGCCACGCAGCAGAGCCGGACCTTTACCGGCGCGTTCAACCTGGTAAGGGCGATTCCGACGGCAAACTGGCTTGCCGCGCGCAATCGCACGTCGATCGACTTCAGCGCGTCCGACGGTTTTCTGTCACAGCCGGGAAGCCCCTCGATAAAGACGGATATCATTCACGGCGACATCGAACGCGACGAATACTTTTCTTCGAAGAACGTGTTCGCTTTTGGCCGCGCCGCCTTCGACCACAATTATTCGCAGGGCCTGGACCTGCAACAGAATTACGGCGGCGGTATCGGTTGGACCGCCATCAAGCGCGCCGACACCACGCTGGATATCAAAGGCAGCCTCAGCTATACCAGGCAGCAATTCGCTCCGCCGGCCAACTGCGCCAGCCCCTGCACGGTGAACGACAGTCACAACCTGGTGGGCGCGGTGCTCGCGCAGGACTACACCCATAAGTTCGCCAAGGGCATTCAGTTCCTGGAGCAGATCTCGGTGATACCCGCGTTTAACGAGCCCAGCGCCTATGCCGCGACGGCGAATGCCGGGCTCAACGTGCCGGTTTATAAACGGCTGTCCTTTTCCATCTCCACGGCGGATTCGTTTCTGAACAATCCGCCGCCGGGGTTCAAGAAGAACTCTTTTCAATTGACAACCGGCCTGACCTATACATTGAAGTAAAACCGATTTCGCTTTTCGCATTCCGGCCGGCTTCACGGTGCGGATACCGATCAACCAGTTTGAGGGCAAGGGGCACGGATGGGCGATTCTGACGCGCATTACGCCGCGGGAGGGCGCCGAAGAACAAGGTGGTAGTGGAGATGGGCGGCGGCTATCTGCTGGGGGAAGGCCGGTGTGACGTTCGCTGGATGTTGCTCGACGGCCAGGATCGCGCGTGCCATAAACTGAAGTTCCGGGGGTACGGATCGGGGAGTTATAGGGTACAATAGGCGCTAATGGCGGCTGAAGATCCGGATGTCGGAACTGGGCTTCAGGTTGCCCGTAAACGGTACGAGCTGGCGCTGGCGGAGTTGCGCCGCGCCGAGGGCGTTTACACGGATTTAGGGGGGAGCCATCCCGATGGTACCGAAGTGCTGAGAAATGCGAATCGCGAGTTCTCGATAGCCGCCGAACAGTTTCGGAATGCCCTTCAGAAGTTCTCCGACGCGGTGTTACGGAAGACGCGTGGCGACTCAATCCCAGGGCGCATCGCAGACAAGTCCAACCGATGACCCAAGCAGCCGCGGCTTTCGCTCGATCCGAACTTAAGACTCTCATGAGCCAGGGGCAGTTGCTCAGGGTCGAATCCCTGAAGTCGAGAATCCAGGTCAGTCTCACGCTGGCTGCGGCGGGCCGGGTAGATCTCGAATTAGGCTTTATCGAGACGGGCGAGCGCTGTCTTCGCCTGGCTCGCCGGGGATATTGGACTGCGCTGGAATGGCTGGAAAGGGCTCGCCTGGACGGCGTGGACGTAGGGGTAATGCACGCGCGCGTAGAGGACCTAAGGATGGCGCTGGGTGAGTTGGGAGAGCCGGAGGCGGAGTGCGGTCCAGCCACGCCCGCCACGCCCGCCCCCGCCGGCGGTGCGGCTGCGCACTTGACCAACCGGGAACGGGATGTGGTGAAGCTGGTGGCGGAGGGCCTGAGCACCAAGCAGATTGCCGCCCGGCTCGGCATCACGTTTAAAACCACGGCCTGCCACCGGGGCAATGCCATGAGCAAGCTCGGCGTTCAAAACGCGGCGTCCCTGGTTAGTGCGGTGATCCGGCTCGGGCTGATTTAGGATTTCCGGCGATCCAGGATGGCGCGCACCCGGGCGCCCAGTTCCGGCAGCCGGAATGGCTTTTGCAGAAACGCATCCCCATCGCTCGGGACGCCGTGGTGCGCGATCGTGTCCTCATTGTGACCGGACATGTACACCACCTTCATTGCGGGACGCGGGGGAGCCAGTTGGAAGGCCACTTCGCGCCCGCTCACCACGTCGGCGAGGAGGAGTTCGATGGAGCCCTCGTGCTCTTTAGCGGCGCGGATTCCCTCACGGCCGCCGGCGGCTTCCAGCACGCGGTAGCCGAGGCCGCTCAGGTATTGCGCGGTAACCTGCCTGACAGCGGGCTCATCATCCACCAGCAATATAGTTTCGACGCCTCCGCGGACAGGAGCCGGCGGGCTGGCTTCGGCCTCTTCGCGAACGGCAGCCGGCAGGTACACGGTGAACGTGGTTCCCGCCCCCAGGGTACTGGTGGCGACCACGTAACCGCCGGATTTGCGAACAGTGCCATAGCTGGCCGCCAGGCCAAGCCCGGCCCCCTCGCCGCTCCCCTTGGCGGTGAAAAACGGTTCCGGATCCATGCCCGCGCCGGTGTCCTTTACGGTCAGGGTGACGTAATCGCCGGCTGGTATGGCCGACGCGCCGTCGCCATGCGCTTCCGGCAGGGAGAGCGCTCCGGTCTGCACCACCAGCCGCCCGCCTTCGGTCATGGCATCGCGCCCGTTGAGTGCCAGGTTCAAGACCACCTGCTCCAGTTCGCTGCGATCGGCTTTCACCAGAGCCTCCCGCGCCTGCAGCCGCACGTCCAGATGAACGTCCTTATTCAGCATCGACAGCAAAGGCTGCTGGATTCCGCGGATCACATCGTTCAGATCCAGCACGGCGGGCTGCACCGCCTGTTTACGGCCGAAGGCCACCAACTGCCTGGTGAGCTGGGCCGCCCGCTCGGCCGCGGACCGGATCTCGCGCAGGTGCGCTCCGTCCGCGCCGGCTCCCCCGAGTTCCTTTTCCAGCAGTTCGCAATGTCCCAGCAGTGAGGTGAGCAGGTTGCCGAAGTCGTGCGCAATCCCGCCGGCAAGCCGTCCCACGGTTTCCAACTGCTGCCCTTGTTGGGCCTGTTGCGCCTGCGTGCGGAACTGCGCTTCCATGCGCTTGCGGGCACTGATGTCGCGAATACCGAATTGAATGACTTTCCGTTCGCCCTCGGAATAGAGATTGCATAGGATCTCGGTTTCAATCGTCTGGCCGGATTCGGCTAGGAGAGGAACGGTTTTGCGTAGCGACTCGGTTTCCCCCAGTTGGCGGATCGCCTTTTCGTCGATTCCGGTTCCCTGGAACAGCGGACTCTCCCACAGCTTGGCGCCGATGATCCGGCTCCGCGTGTAGCCCGCCAGCCGCAGCAGGAAGGGATTCACGTCCAGGATCTCGCCACTGGAAGCATCGGCAATCAGAATGCCGTCGGCGGCCGCCTCGAAAAGCCGCCGGTAGCGGGCCTCGGCCGTCTGCTTCCGCTCGGTGATATCGAGAAGTGCCAGCAACACGCCTTCAATGCGGTTCTCCGTCGTCCGGTATGGCCGGACCCACATGGAGTACGACCGGCCATCGGTGTCCTGCACCTCCCGCTCGCGCGGCCTGAGGTCGTCGAGCACTTCCTGGCTGAGCGCAACTACATCCGGCACATTGATCTTCAGCCGCAGATCGCTCACTGGCCGGCCCACATCGGTGGCCAGAAGGTTGAACAGCTTCTCGGCCTGCGGGGTGAATCGCCGGATCCGCAGATCGCCGCCCAACATAAGGATGGGAATATTGACGCTGCTGAGGAGATTGAGCAGGTCGTTGTTGATCTGCTGAAGTTCCGTGTTGCGGCCCTGCATCTCCTCGTTGACCGTGGTGAGTTCTTCGTTGGTGGACTGAAGCTCTTCCTTGGCGGTCAGCAATTCCTCGTTGGTGCTCTGTAGCTCTTCATTGCCGGATTGAACCTCTTCATGAGCGGACTTCAGCTCTTCGGTGGCGGCTTCCTGCTCTTCGATGACGGTCTGGAGGTATTCGCGCGTGGCCGCCAGTTCCTGCTCCATTTCCTTCACGCGTTGCGCCCAGGCGGCGCTGCTGGCGGGCAGTTTGATGGCGCCCTTCTTCTTCTCAACAGGCGCGCTCCGCACCTGTTCTTCGATGATGACCAGGAACTGCTCAGAGGCGGCATGTTCGGTCTGAATGGGAATCACGGTCACGTCCAGGGCGCGGATGTGTTCTCCCATCGCGACCGAGACGGCGCCCTTGACCTGGCTGTTTTTGCCATGGGCCTTGCGGACCAGCCTTTGCACCTCAACGGCCAGGCCGCCGGGCGCCATTCTGGTGAGATCGAGCGTGGCCTCCCCGGCGGCATGCTCGACATACGGAGCGGTGTGGCCCCGGAATTCGACGATGCGCAGCGCCGGATCCACCACCAGGGCGGCGGGCGAATAGCGCGCCAAAAGCATCTGGTCCACCTTGTGATGGGTGTTCAGCAGGACATGGGCCGGGGGCGGCTCTCGGCGGGGTTCGTGGTGGCGCGAATCCTGGTAAGGTCCCAGGTCGCCGCCCAGTTGCGGATTGGCTGGTCTCCTGGAGTAAATCTTGAGCTTCTTATCGGTGGGCTCAAACAGGTTGGTGGCGTTGCCGATGCTTTCCGAGAGTCCCAGGATGAGGTAGCCGTGCGGCTGCAGGGCATAGTGGAACAGCCGCATGGCGGTGCTTTGCAGGGGATGTCCCAGGTAGATCAGCACATTTCTGCAGAGAATCAGATCGCACTTGGAAAAGGGCGGATCCTTGGTGAGATTCTGCCGCGCGAAGATGCAGGTATCCCGGATGGTGCGCGCGATCTGATAGCTGCTGTTCGCGCGCACAAAAAAGCGGCGCAGGCGCTGCGGCGAAACGTCCGCCGCGATCGTTTCGGGATAAATGCCGGCCCGGGCTTTTTCGAGCGCCCATTCGCTCAGGTCCGTGCCGAAAACCTGAATCGGTACGATGGAGCCCGCCTCTTTCAGGTACTCGCACACGCAGATCGCAATGGAGTACGCTTCCTCACCGGTGGCGCAGCCCGGCACCCAGATGCGCAGCGGGTCGGTGGTGCCGCGATCCTTGAAAATTACTGGAAGCACTTGCGTCCGGATCGCGTCAAACGTGGCGGTCTCGCGAAAGAAAGAGGTGACGTTGATCAGAATGTCCTGGAAAAGCGCGGAAAGCTCGTCCGGATGCTGGCGGATGAAATCGGCGTACTGGCCCAGGTTCTCCATTTTGAGCAGCGCCATTCGCCGCTGGGTACGCCGCTGGATGGTGCCGGGTTTATAGAGGCTGAAATCCACGCCGGTGGCGTTGCGCAGCACGTTGAAGATCTCACGCTGGTGCCGGCTATCACTCTCCGTTTCCGCCTCGTCCTGCGGTTTCGGCTCTTCGCGCAGGTAGGGATGCTGGCGCAGCCGCAGCAATTCGCGGGCAATCTCCGGCACGGGAAGCACCGAATCGATGCAGCCGGTGGCGATGGCGCTTCTGGGCATTCCGTCGTACTGGGCGCTTGACGGTTCCTGGGCAAAAGTGATCCCGCCTCCGGCTTTGATGGCTTTCACACCCTGGCTTCCGTCCGACGCCGTGCCGGACAGGACTACGGCAATGGCTTTTTCCGCCTGATCGGCGGCGAGCGAGCGGAAAAAGCGGTCGATGGGCATGTGCGGCACGGCCGCGGAACGCGGTTCCAGGCGCAGGGCGCAGCCGGAAATGAGCAGGTCCTTATTGGGTGGGATCACGTACACATGATTCGGCTTGACCTTGGTTTCGTGCACCACCTGGGTCACACGCATCGGCGTGGCGCGGGCCAGCAGCTCGGTCAGGATGCTGGAGTGCTGCGGATCGAGATGCTGCACTAAAACCAGCGCCAGCCCGGGGTCGGCAGGCATCTCCTGGAGAAGCGAAGTGAATGCGTCCAAGCCGCCGGCAGAGGCCCCGAAGCCGACAATCGGACAGCATTCGTTGTTGTCTTGGGGAACTGCGCCGGCCGGCGTTGGCCCCGGAGAGGCACGTACCGGCACCGGCCGTTTCGGCGTGGCGGCGGGTTTCGTTTTTTTCATTGCCTAGCCGAGTATCGCGCTAACGGAACAGCGGTTGCAAACCGGAAAACTACGCGCCTTCACCCAGGCACTTGCGGGCTTCGGCAGCGCGCAGTTCGACTACCCGGTGAATTACGCCGCAAGCGAGTTCCGCGGCAGGAAGATCGGGCACGGAAGGCAGCAGCCGCCGGAGTTCCCGCAAATCCACGGGACTGGGAGCCCTGTCTTCGGTGATTGCCTTCACCACTCGCAGCGCAACCTGCATGGCAGACCGGCTATAGTCCATGCAACAAGTCTGGCCTTGAATATCGGATTCCGCATCAGTCAAATGTCCTAGACAGGCAGTTAAAGCCCCATCCCGCGAAAAAGCACAATCGGCCCGGAAACGACTTCCGGCGCGGTTGTGTTCGCTGGCCGGCGGAGGTAGCATTGAGGAACTGCGGGACCGGATTATTGGCCTGATCCGCAATCCGTGAGGGGGCGTCCGTATGATGGCGCGCGATAGCTACTCCGATTCGCCGAAAAGGCAGGCGAACCCCGGTTTGCGAGTACGGCAATTTTCTTGCGCGGAGCGGGCTCGCCTGCTGGATCTTTACTCCTCCGCCACCGGCGATTTCTCATACCTGGTAGCACGGCTGGGAGATATTGCCCTGTCTTACGAAATAGACGCTTTCAACCGGGCGTGGGAGCAGTGCGAAAATGCGCGAAAATACTGCGCCGATATCCGCAAGCAGATCTACTCGCACCTGGATGAACACCGTTGCGCGCTGGAACTGCGGGAGCGGCAATTCGAGCGGTAGGGCGACCTTCTACGACCGCCATTTCACGCCCAGATCGAGCGTCTTTTTGCCGTACTCCACGCTGCGCTCCATGTGGTCGCGCTGCTGGAACTGAAGGGCCTGCGCGAATTCCGGCAGGTTCGAGCGGCCGGGCACATCTTCAATCACCATCTCGCGCTCGTAAGGGTGGCCGCTCTTGGCCAGCGCCAGGAAACGCGCGAACGATTCGGCGCGCTTGTCGGGCCACTTCTTCCAAAAATCCGCCTCCAGGGTGGGCAGGATCTCGGGCGGGCGGCCGGTGATGGGCTTGATGTACACATACACCGGCGGCAGGATCTCCTTGGCGCGCGCGACGATGCGCTTAAAATCCACCACGCCGTCTCCCAGCGGCACCCACTGCACGGCGATGCCGTTGCGCGTTTCGTACACCACCGAATCGCGCAGGTGGAAGGTCACCGCCACGGGCCCGAGCGTCTCCACCGTCTCCATGGGATCTTCCATGACGAATACCGGGTTGCCGGTATCCAGGTACGATCCCACGAACTCCGTGCCGGCGCCTTCGATCACCTGCCGCGTCTGCCAGCACAACAGGTCCTTGTGATTTTCCAGGGCGAAACTCACGCCCGCGTCCATGGCTTGCGAACGCACCGCGCGGAACAGCTTGATCATGGTCTCGATGTGCTGCTCCACGGGACCCGGAGGAAGCGCCGCGCGATCGCTGGCGATCAGCGTGCGGACCAGTTTCGAGCCCATGGCGGCGCTGCGCCGGATGGCGTCGGTGAGGATCTTGACGGAGGCGTCGAAGCGATCCGGCGTGCGCGGCAGCGAGGCCCCGTTGCCGGTTTCCAGATGCAGGCCCAGCGTGGCCGCCTGCTCCTTCACCTCTTTCCAGTGGGCCGGATCGTTGGTGCCGGGGTCCACCGAATCCTGCAGGAATACGCCGTCCAGCTTCAGGCCGGCGGTGTATTCCAGAAGTTTGCGGTCGGGCCAGCGCATGGCGCGCAGGCAGTAGGTGTTCAGGCCCAGGGGGAATGCCGGCATGGCTTGCTCTCCTAACGCGTAGTGGCGGCGATGCGGACCTGGTTGAGCTGGGAGACGGCTTCCTTGGCCTTTTCCAGCAGCAGTCCGTGCTCGGCGCCGGCGCCCACGAAGCGCATGCCGCGTTCCGCCCAGGCTTTGGCCATGGCGACGCTGCGGGTCTGGATGCCGGGCACCACACCGTGGCGGTTGCACTTTTCGATGAGCGCGCCGATGGTGGAAATCATGAGCGGGTTTTCGAAATCGCCGGGCACGCCGAGCGAGATGGAAAGGTCGGCGGGTCCGACCATGGCGATATCCACGCCGGGCACGGAGAGCAGTTCGTCGGCGCGCTCCATGGCGACACGGGTTTCGAACTGCACTACCGAAACGGTATTGCGATTCTGGTGTTCGATGATCTCGGCGAAAGTGTGGCCTTCGTAGCTGACCATGGTGGGGTTGACGCCGTAGCCGCGCTTGCCCACGGGCGGGAAGCGCATCCAGCTCATGGCCTCCGCCAGCAGCTTGGGGTCTTCCACGCGCGGCAGAATGATGCCCTGCGCGCCGGCATCCAGCAGTCGCGCCACCAGCGAGTACAGCAGCTCGCCCACGCGCACGATGGGGGTGATGCCGGCCATGTTGCAGGCGGCGATCATGTCCTGCACCGTTTCCAGGTCGTAGGCTCCATGCTCCATATCGATGAAGACATAGTCGAAGCCGGCGGCGGCGAAGGCGCGCGGAATTTCCGCGGAACGGTAGACCTGGAGTCCGCACCCGAAAACCGTCTCACCCCGGGCCAGACGCTCGCGGGTTTGGTTGATGTACATGAGAAACTGCTCCTTTCGTGTGAAATTTGAATATAGCGCGCTTGCACATGCTGACGCGGGCGTGGTACTCTCCGGCCATGTTGGAGGGAATCTAACGATGAAGACACTTGGACTGGTGGCGCTGGCGTGCAGCCTTGCGCCGGCATTTGCGCAGGCTCCCGCGCCATCCAAATTGACGTTGAAAGAAGGCGACATGGCGCCCGATTTCACCATTTCCGCTCGCATGAACACCAGCGGCAAAGATATCAAGCTGTCGGATTTCCGCGGCAGGAAAAACGTGATCGTGGCGTTTTTCCCGGCCGCCTTTACCGGTGGTTGAACCAAGGAACTCTCGGGATACCAGGCTGGTATCGGAAAATTTACAGCTAACGATTCGCAGGTGCTGGCGATCAGCACGGATTTTATAGCGACGCTCTCGCATTGGTCCAAGGAGTTGGGAGCGGAGTTTCCCATGTTGAGCGATCACGACCGCAAGGTTTCCGAATTGTACGGGGTGCTGAATCCCGCCATGGGTATCGCTAACCGCACCACGTTTGTGGTCGACATGCAGGGGAAGATCGCCATGATCCAGGAAGGCAACGATGCGGTCGACCCCACCAAGGCGGACGAAGCCTGCAGCCGGTTAAGTCATAAGAAGAACTGATGCGCGTTCTGACGTTGCTTTTGTTTGCATGTTGCACGCTGGCCGCCGCCGGCAGCGAGGAGGAAAGAGCTGTTCTGGCGGCGGTGCAGCAGGTTTTCAGCGGCATGGCCGCGCACGATGCGGCCATGATCAAGGGCGCCATGACGCCGGACGCGAAACTGATCGGGGCGCGCACCGGCCGGCCGGCGGCAACGGTCTCGCGCGACGATTTCGCGGCCTCGATTGCGGCCAACAAATCGCAGCTCCTGGAGCGCATCTGGAATCCCCAGGTGCTGATGCGCGGCAACATCGCCATGGTCTGGGCCGAGTACGATTTTCACGCCAACGGCACTTTCAATCACTGCGGAGTGGATTCGTTCCTGATGCTGAAAACCGAGGAAGGCTGGAAGGCCACGGCCATCAGTTACACCTCAGAGACCGAAGGCTGCAAGCCCGGTCCCCTGGGTCCACCGAAGTGAGTGGAGGGGGTCTTCTCCGTGTCTTCCTCCGTGTTCTTCGCTGCTCCGTGGTGAGTTGCGCCGCCCTGGCGCAGGCCCCGCAACCCGATGGCGCGGGCGTTCGTCCCGGCACCCTCGCGGCGAAGTGGATTACCGGCGGACCGGATTGCAGTGCCGTCCCGGACTGGCAGGTGCAACCGTACAACGAAGATTTCTATATCCTCCGCGAATCGGGCTGCACCAACTACGAGAAGCCCTTCCTGTACCTGATATTCGGCAAGGACAAAGCGCTGCTGGAAGATACCGGCGCGGGCAAGAGCGATGCGGCGCGCGTGGTGACTGAGACCGTGGCCAAATGGGCGGCGGCGAAAGGGCGGCCCGGGATTCCGTTGATCGTGGCGCATTCCCATTCGCACGGCGACCATGTGGCGGGCGACGCGGGCTTCCGCGAGCTGCCTCATGTGACTATGGTGCCGCTGACCGTGGACGGTACCCGCGAATTCTTCGGAATCGCCAAGTGGCCCGAGAGCATAGGGCAGATCGACCTGGGCGAGCGCGTGCTCGACGTGATCCCGATTCCCGGCCACGATACCCTGAGCATCGCGCTTTATGACCGGCAGACCGGTATCCTGCTCACCGGCGACAGCCTGTATCCTGGCCGGCTGTATGTCCGCGACTTTCCGGAATTCGTGCGCAGCACCTCTCGCCTGGTGGAGTTCACCCGCGGGAAGATTGTGGCGCATGTGCTGGGAACCCACATCGAGGAATCGTCCACGCCGTACAAGGATTATCCGGTGGGCACGAAATTTCAGCCGGAGGAGCACGTGCTGGAACTTTCCCGCGGCCAGTTGCTGGAACTGGCCGGCGCGCTGGCCGGCATGAAGGACAAGCCCGCGCGGATGGCCCTGCGCGATTTTACCGTATGGCCGCAGCAACCCAGGCGATGACCTTTTACAATAGGATCATGCAAGTTTTCCCGATGAGGGGTCGCTGGGCGGCCGCAGGCCTGTTGCTGGCGGGCGGAGCGTTGCTGCTCGCGCAGGAATGGCAGACCATGACCCAACTGCCTGGGCTCGATTTCAGCGGCCTGTCCCCCGCGAAGGTCAACACGGCGCTGCGCCTGATCCGCAATCATAACTGCAATTGCGGATGCGACATGAAGATGGCCGAGTGCCGCGTAAAGGACCCGGGCTGCGGATGGAGCAAGGGCTGGAGTAACGAAGTGATCAATGCGCTGCGCCAGGGCAAGGACGAAAACGCCGCGCTGGCGGCGGCCTCCGCTTCTCGTTGGGGCCATCCGCCGGCGCCCCCGAAGCTGCTGGATACGGCGGTGGCGATTCCGGTGGCCGGCGCTCCGGTGAAGGGTCCGGCCGATGCGGCAATCACGCTGGTGGAGTTCAGCGATTTTCAGTGCCCCTACTGCGCCAAGGCGATCAAGCAACTCGACGCGGTGATGCACGCTTACCCCACGCAGGTGAAACTGATCTTCAAGCAGTATCCCCTGGATTCGCACGGGCAGGCGCTGCTGGCCGCGCAGGCGGCGATTGCGGCCAATCAGCAGGGCAAATTCTGGGAGATGCATGACATCATGTTCGCCAACCGGTCGAACCTGGCCCGGCCTTCCCTGATGGCGCTGGCCGGCCGTATCGGACTGGACATGAAGCGATTCACGGCGGACCTGGATTCCATGTCGACGCGCAAGACGGTGGAACGCGACCAGCAGGATGGCGACAAGGCGGGCGTGGAAGGCACTCCCACCATCTTCATCGATGGCCAGCGGTACAACGGATCGCTGGACCTGGAGCCGATGAAGAACGTGATCGACGCGGAACTGAAGAAGACGGCTAAGAAAAAGTGAAACGCACAATCTGCCTTGCCGCGCTGGCGGCCCTGCTTTCGGGGTCCGCCGTGTTCGGTCAAACGCGCGCCATCGTGCTGCACGCGGCGCGCCTGCTGGATGTCGAAACCGGCAAAATCCTGGCTCCCGCCGAGGTGCTGGTACAGAACGAACGCATTGTGGCGGTGGGCACGCAGGTGACCCACCCCGCGGGAGCGGAAATCATCGATCTGGGCGATCGCACGCTGATGCCGGGCCTGATCGATTCGCACACTCACCTGTTCCTGCATCCCGGCGCGGAAGACTTGCAGACGGTCCAGGAGTCCGTTCCGCAACGCACGCTGATCGCCGTATCGGCGGCCAGGGACGACCTGCTGGCGGGTTTCACCGCCGAGCGCGACATGGGAACCGAGGGTGCGGGCTCGGCCGATACCGCCGTCCGCAATGCGATTAATAAAGGCATGTTTCCTGGACCGCGTCTGCGCGTCAGCGGCAATGCGGTGGACATTCTGGGCGGGCACGAAGACGCCAACGATTTCAATCCGGCTCAGCACGTGCTTTCCAATGCCGACTATGCCAATGATGCCCTGGATCTGGTGAAGGTGATGCGCCAGCAGTATAAGGAAGGCGCCGACTTCACCAAGATTTACGAGACCGGGCCGGATTCTTTTCGCGACGGCAAGTTCCACACTCCGTTTCAGTACACCGAGGCGGAATTGCGCGCCGCGGTGCAGGAAGCGGCCCGCGTGGGTAAGTACGTCGCGGTGCATGCCACCGGCGAACCGGGCACGCTGTACGCGGCGCGAGCCGGGGTTGTTTCGATCGATCACGCCGACCAGTTGAGCGATGAGACCATGCGGATCATGCGCGAGAAGCAGATCTTCGCCGTGCCGACCTTCACGATCTCCGAGTTCTTCGCGGACCATGCGCCTACGCCGGAGCAGGCCGAGCGGGAGAAGGTGCTGGTGGGCTATCACGCGCAGGAATTCAAGAAACAACTGGCGGCGGGAGTGCCTTTCGCGGTGGGATCGGACGTCGGACCATTTCCCCACGGCACGCAGGCGCGCGAATTCGTCCTGATGGTGAAATTCGGCATGACTCCTCTGGCGGCCATTCAGGCCGGCACATTGAACGGCGCCAAGCTGCTGGGATGGCAGGGGCAGACCGGCAACGTGAAGGCCGGATATTTCGCGGACATCATCGCGGTGCCAGGCAATCCGCTGGAGGACATCACGGCGGTGCAGAAGGTGAGCTTCGTCATGAAGGGCGGGGTGGTCTACAAGAAGTGAAGCGACTATTCCGGAATCCTGTCGAATTCGGGCAGGCACTCTGTGAGTGACGCGACGCAAATGTCCGGGATGAGAGCGTTTGGCCGGGTCCAGGCGTACAGCGCTTGCGCGGCGGAACGAATCGACTTCGGATCGACACGCGAGTCGTGGCGATAATCCGTAGTTTCGTCGTCGGCGGCCGAGTTCAAACACAAAATCCAGGTTTCTATGTTCCTCTTCGGAACCAGATTCAGTATACGTTCGCGCGCTTCGCGCGCGGGTTCCTCCGCGTCGCGAAGCGCACGCTCCAGTTGCTGCCTGCGTTCGGAAGTAGTTTTTGTATCCGCGTCAATAGACACGATCAGGCATGCCTTTGTATGCGAGGTTCGCAGTACTCGCACTTCAGACGCGTAACGCTCACGGACGAACTGTTCTCCGGATCCTCTACCATCCTGGATCCTCCTAACGCGAATGTTGCGGTTGTCGTCGCCGAGTCGCTGCAGATACCGCCGAAGCAGGCTTTCGGTCGTTTGGTCTTCAACCAGAAGGATGATTTTGGCAATTCGCGTAGTCGTCACCAGCCTCGCGCCATCTGTTCTGCCGGCGAAAGAGAAGATTCGGAGTGGTAAGTTCGAACTCGCGCTGGCCCGGTCCCCGTACGCTCGAATACCAGCCCAAGCTCCGGCGCCAGATAGTTGGGCATTTCGGGGTGATGAGAGATCAGGATAGCTTGTCCGCCATCGTCAAGACGGTCCTGCAATTCCATGAGCCACGGCTGGATCTCTGGAATAGCTATATAGTTCTCAGGTTCGTCCAAAAATACGCAGGACTCTGGTCCGACGACGAAATTCAAAAGTGCATAGAGGCAGATCATCACCCGCTGACCGTCGGAAAGTTCGTTAAGCGTTACGTCGAATTGCGCCTTGCGGTCGTCCCCGTTGCCGACGAAACTCAGAACCACACTGCGGGCAGTAGTTCCCGCCGAGCGCAGATCAAAAGACTCCAGCCCGGGCATTATCCTGCGCAGTTGTTCCTGGAGCTTTGAAGCCGAAGCAGCCCGCTCCTGACTCATATACCTATACCAGGATGCAAAGTTCGACATGTCCGGCTTTGGTTGTGCCTCCTCCCGCTCCGCGAGGTCAGACATGTTCCAAGGGTTCAAGGACAGGCAATGCAGGTTCTCAATCCAATTCTTGAACTTTATGAGCTTTCGGTTCTCCGGCCGCGCTTGGACGGTTGCTAGCGCGGACCGGAACCAGTCAAAGGGATATTGAACCTTATCTTGGAAGTTGTCATTGAAGAGATGTACCTCTCCCTCCAGGAAGTCAAACACAGGTTTGCGATCGCAGAGGACCAATTCGCGCTTGATTTTAGCCTTGGGAGGCGATCCCCATACATCGAGTTCCAGCCTGAATCGATAAGCCGAGCCCAGATCCACATCGAGTTCGAATGTCTGTTGTGAGAGGCTTTGCCAACGCGTGCGGCTGTCCCGGGGGGAACGCGTCGCTCGGCGACTTGTCGCCGGTCACGAGCCCCTTGATCGCTCTCAGCGCGTCCAGCAGCGTCGACTTGCCGCTCCCGTTCAAACCCATGATGAGTTGCTGGCGTCCCAGTTGGAGTTCGAAGTTCACCAGACAACGAAAGTTGTCGATGTAGATGCGCTTAAGCATAATCAATCCAATTCTATCTTCCCAGCCACCCCAAAGTTGCCTCCAACTCCAGCACGCGCGCGGACGGCGTGCCCTCCGCGATTCTCGCCAGCGCCGATTCCACCTTGCGCTGGCGCAGCGCGAAGAAGAGTTGTTCGCTTTCCGGGTCCGGATCGCGTGCGATCACCAGCGTCGGCGTTTTGAAGCTGCTCGCGAAAAACAGCGGCGATCGTTTCATGTACTGCTCCGGATCGTCCCACGGCATTGCGCCCATCCACTCCGCCGCGCGCCGCACGCCGTCCGGATCCATCGCCACATCCGCGGCCCAGTCTACGATCGCATGATGCGCCACCGCCGCGGTGAACCGGTCGCTATGACCCAGCAGCCACGCCGCCACCAGGCCGCCCGCCATCGTCACCCGTTTGGGATCCACGTATCCTTTATTTATGACGAACTCGACGCCGCGCAGCAAGTCGTCCGCATCGTCTCCCGGAAAGCGCGTGCGCAGCAGGTGCCCGAACTCTTCGCCGTATCCCGGCGTGCCGCGCGGATTGGCGCACAACACCACGTAACCCGCCGACGCGAAAATCTGGGCGCGGAGTTGGAATTCTACGCCGTACATGGCGCGCGGCGCATCGCGAATGTCCAGCAGCAGGGGATATTTCCTGCCGGCTTCGAAATGCGGAGGCTTAACCAGCCAGCCCTGTATGCTCTTGCCGTCCGAATCGTAATGAATCTCCTCCACGTCGCCCAAATTCCGGTCGGCCATCAGGCGATCGTTCGGCTCGGCCAGCGTCACCACTCCGCCGGGAAGATCCGCGCTGAAGGTGATCACATTGCCGCCTTCGGTCGCGGTAGAGCGCACCGTCACGGCGCGCCCGTTATCGGCCAGCGAAAAATCGCGGAGCCGCTCCAGTCGCGTGGTGACCTGCCGCGCCGTGCCGTCGTTCCGCCCGGCGTACAGGTGTGTCGATCCCCGGTCGTCGGCCAGGAAATAGATGGTGCGCGAATCGCTGCTCCATTGCGGATCCATCACGTCGCGATCCAGCGCGCCGGTCAGCATACGCACGCGCCCGCCGTCGGCATTCATCACCCACAACCGGCGCACCACGTAATTCTGCGGTTTCACGTCCGCGGCGATCCATGCGATTTTACTGCCGTCGGGCGAAGGCACCGGTTCCCGATTGCTCAATTGGTTGCCGGTCAGTTCCCGCACCGCATGGTCGGCCACACGAATATTGAAGATCTGCCCCTGCGCGGCGCAGACCAGCGAGCGGCTATCGGGCATCCATGCCGGTTCGCCGGAGTAATCCAAGTCGCCGATGGTGACACGCGCCGGCGTACCGCCCGCCGCCGGCGCCACGAAGATTTGCACCGGCCCATGGGGGCGCGGGCGCAGCAATGGCAGGATCGATGCCGGAGCCCACGGCGCCTTTACCGCTTCCGGAGTCATGCGCGCGGTGAATGCCAGTGATTTTCCGTCGGGCGACCACGCCAGCGTGAGTGGTTCCAGATCCCCCCGCGTCACTTGTGCCACCGCCGCCCCCGGCGTCAGCGCCACAACGTGAATCTGTACCTTTCCCGACCGGTCGGACAGGAACGCCACGCGCGTTCCATCGGGCGACCACCGTGGCATCCGATCGTGGAAGGATCCTTCGGTCAGCGCGCGCTGTTGCTTGCCCTTACTATCCACAAATTGCAGGTCGGAGAAAAGAACGTTGTGGGTCCGATCACTCCATTTTTCGACATAAACGACCCCTTGGCCGTCGGCGGCGATGCGCGGACTTTCCACCTGCCGCCACGACCAGAGATCGCCGGGCGTCATCGGGCGGCGCTGCGCCCAAGCGCTCAAGCCAAACAAAAAAAGCAAGATCGTTCTAGTCAACAGATTCAGTTTCGCACACCCCGCGGAGGGGGAGATTAACCATAGTTACCAGCCAGGTCTTAACCAAATCTATGGTAATTTTCCAACATTAAACCGGCATAATTTCACTTGTTATCCGCCTATAATGGTCCTGGTACCGATAGTATTTGTCTGAGGATTAACGGTTGGGCTGCCTTTTTTGTGGAAAAGAAATCGGGCCTTTTCGACTGATTCGCGATGACGAGTTTTGCAGCTCGGCGCACCGCAAACAGTATAAGGAGAGGCTCGGAAAAGCGTTGACGAAAATTGGCGCGCCGGAGCCTCCTCCCGCACCGCCCGCCGGATTTGTGTCCGATTTCCTAATTCAATCCGGGGCCCAACAATTCATCGGAATTAATTGGGAATTGGAACACGGCTTTGAGCCATTTATTTATCGCCGCCCCCTGCCTTTTTCGATCACGCCCCTGCTGGGCGACACGCCCCGTTCCCTTGCGCCTCCCGCACCGGCCGATGCGGTTCAGACCGGGTCCGAGGCTCCCCCTGCCGAATACCGCGGTGACGTGCGCATCCCGCGTCTGGTCATCGATGCCGCCACCGGTTTGCCCGCCCCGGGAGAAACCGAATTCGTGCCGCCCCTGGCGACCCGCCCCATGCCGCTTCGTCCCGAAGCGGTCGAACGGATGGTTTTCGCCGTGGCGTCGGCACATCCGGTTGCGGGCGCCGCGGCCGTAACTGCGCCCGTGCTCCCCACCCGCGCCCTTGAGGGCCTGTTATCGCGGGCGGAGTATGGTCGACCGCACGCGGCTACCCGCCCCATGCCGCTTCGTCCCGAAGCGGCCGAACGGATGGTCTTCGCCATCGGGTCGGCACACCATGTCGCCGCGGCCGCTAACGCAATTGCGCCCGTCCTTGCTACCCTTGCCTCACAGCCCCTGTTATCGCGGGCGGAGTATGGTCGACCTTTACAGGTCTCCACTGCACCTGTGACGCCGGCGCATGCCTCGCCCGCGGCCACCTTCGCAGCGGCGTGTCCGGCCCATCTCAGGCTTCCGGATCTTCAGATCGCCGCTGCCGAACCGTATCTGGCGCCGGTGCCAGTGCCGCAAACGCGCAACCGCTGGACAGCGATCCCCGCGGTCGAGTCGGTCTACGCGTCGCCTGCCGCCGGCGCGGCTGACGCTACGTCAACTGAACCCTCGCTGCCGAAATTCCAGGTGGAGCCGTTCGAGCCTTCTCTTGAACCTGTGCCCATCTCCAAACCGCGCACCCGTTGGACACCGGCTCCCGGCGCGGAACCTGTGCACGCTTTGCCCGCCCCGGAAGTGGCGGAAGCGGCCATGGTCCGGCCGTGGCTGCCGAAATTCCAGGTGGTGCCGTTCGAGCCCGGTCTCGCATCCACGCCCCAACCGCGGGTGCGCGAACGCTGGACACCGGCATCCGCCAGCCAGCCGGTTCCTGCTTCGCCCGGTCCCAGTGCCGCGGACCCGGCCGCCGCTCAGCCCCGGCTGCCGAAATTCCAGGTCCCGCCGGCGGATGTCTGCCTCGAACCCGTCCCGGTTCCGCAAGCCTGCAACGAGTGGATGCCGAATCTGTCCGCCGAGCCGGTTTGCATCGAAGTACTCGCCATCTCCGTTCCGGAAAGCATCGGCGTCCCCGAGGCCTGGCTGCCAGGCATCCACATCTTCTCCGTGACCGACCCGTGGATGCCCGTCAGCCTCCACCCCAAGCCGCCTCTCACCGCTGAGCCGGTCTCCATGAGAGTCTGGCCAAAGACCGCCACCGCCGCGCTGCCCGCTTATGACGAACTGCCCGAGCCGGGAATGCCGGACGGGCGCGAGCTCCTGGCCGCGGGTGCCGGTGCAACTCGCGTGTCCCTCGCGCCGGCCGCGCACGGTCTGGCGGCCGAGCCGGCGGAACGCATGGTGTTTCCGCTCTGCGAACCGGCGCTGGTGCCGGCCTGCGGCGCCCAGGCTCTTCAGATGCCGGCTTTCGTGCACCGCCAGATGAAGCCTGCCGCGCATCTGGCGGGTGCTGCTCCCGGTCTTCCGGCTGAACCGGTAGAAACCATGCCGTCCTGCGGCGGGTGCCGGCCGGCGCCGGTCTCGGTGACTCCGGAATTGCAACTGCCCCGGTTGGCGCAGCCGCAAACCAAAGACCCCGGCATCGACGATGTCAACGTGGTCATTATGCCCGGGGTGCGCCCGTCCCGCCCGGCAGCGGCCGCACACACCACCGGCGTGGAGCCGTTGCGTACACTCTTCGTCGTACCGCCCGAGCCGTACCGGTCCGAACCTCCCGCCGCAACGGTAGTCGCGCGCGGTTTCGTGCCCTTGGATTTCCATTGCCAGCGCTCTTCCGGCGCCCCCACCGGCGGGATGGCCTGGTGCGCGCCGGTGAACCGGCCCACTCTTCCCGGCATGGGCCTGCCGATCATCGTCGAGCGCACCGAAGAGACTGCGCCGCAGAAGCCCACGCAGGACCACCCGGCTTTCACCGCCATCTTCCGCCTGCCCGAAGTGGCGCGCAAGAAAGCCGGCAATGCCGGCGTACGGTATGCCATCAGGGCGCTTGCCGCCTGCCTGGTGCTGGGAGCCATTCTTTGGTTCGGCATGGGCGCCCTTCAGCTCGGCAACCAGACGCCCGCGGTCAGCCGCGACATCTCGTTCGGAGATATGGCCGCGAATTCGCCGTCTCGGTCGTTGTCGCCCGCCGCCGGTTCGCCCCTGGCCGGCAGCCCGCGCGCCGCAGCGGCGCCCCGCGGCGCCATGGCGCGTATCCGCACGGCGATCTCTGACCGTGCCGCCGCCAGCATGACCGATAGCTTCCGGACCGGCATGGAAGCCTGGGGCGCCGCGACCAAACAGTGGGCTCCCGGCTGGTCGCGCCACCCCGATGGCTATGTGCAGACCGGCCAAATGGCGCTGTTCCACCCGTCGCTTGGATATAAGGACTATCACCTGGAGTTCTTCGGCCAGATCGAAAGCAAGAGCATGGGTTGGGCCGTGCGGGCCACCAACACCGATAACTACTACGCCATGAAACTCAAGGTGATCGAGCCGGGGCTCCGCCCTGTCATCGCCATGGTGCACTACCCCGTGGTCGCCGGCAAGAAAGGCCGCCCGGTGGAGATTCCCTTGAACGTCATGGTCCACAACAGCAGGCCCATGCAGGTGGAGGTGGACGTTCGCGGCAACAAGCTGCTCACCTCCGTCGACGGCCAACTGGTGGATACCTGGATTGACGATACGCTGGTGGCCGGCGGTGTTGGCTTCTTCAGTGAAGCCGGCGAGCGGGCCCGGCTCTACTGGATGAAGATCTCCAAGAACGAAGATTTCCTTGGCCGCATCTGTGCCTATGTTGCCAATACGCTGGGCGATGGATCGCGCGCCAGCGCCGATTTATGGCCCGATCAGATACCGACGCCGACTCCGCAGCCGCAACCCTTGCCGGAGCGCACGCAGGAAGCCGCACTCGCCGCAACCGCGGCAGAACTTCAGAACCGAGTGACCAAAGCCAGCAGGAGGGAAAAATGGAATTCGTGACAAATGAATCAATTAACGTGGTCGCCATGCCGCTGGGCATAACATCGATCGACGATGCCAAAAGCCCCAAGCGCGTCGGCAGCCGGACTTTATCCAAAGCCGTCTCCCTCCACCTTGAGGGGAAGCGCGAAAGCGCCGCCAAAATGCTGACCAAAGCCATTGAGGCGGGCGAGCGCGATGCCTCCCTCTACTCGGCCCTCGGCCATATTCACTACGAAATGCGCGATTACGATTCGGCCGCCTCCACTTACGCGCAACTGGTGGAACTCGAGCCCCTGCACCGCACCGCCTACTTCAACCTGGCAGTGTGCCAGGGCAACCTGAAGAACTGGAAGGAAGCCGCCGACGCCTTCCGTCGCGCCGCCGAAGTGGATGCCACGCGCGCCGACGCCCTCCTCGGGCTCGGCATTTCGATGATCCATACCGGCAGCCCCGCGCAGGCCATGGAACCGCTCGACAAATACCTCCGGCTGTTCCCCGAACACGAACAGGCGCTCTTCGGCAAGGCCGTGAGCCTGCAGCAGACCGGACGGCCCAACGAAGCTGTCGAGGTGTATCGCAAGGTGCTGGCGCGGAATCCGCGCTGCGAAGAGGCGCTGTCCAACCTGGTGGCCATGTTCCTCGAGCGGAAAGATCACGAATCCGTGCGCCGCTATGCCGCCATGCTCACCGAACTCCAGCCCGATTCCACCGTAGCGATGGAAGCCATGGCGACCCTGGCCTTCGCCGATGGCGATTACCTGAGCGCCGCGCGCTTCTGCCGCAACCTCTCGGAAATGGTCCCCGACCGGTTTGAGAACTGGTTCAACCTGGGTGTCGCCTATCACAAAATGGGCAACTTCCAAAAGGCCGCGCAAGCCTACCAGCAGGCCACCGTGCTGAACCCGCAATCGGCGCAGGCGCAGCTCAATCTCGGCGTGGCACACCAGGAACTCTCGGACCTGTCCGCTGCCCGCGGCTGTTACGAAAAAGCTCTGGAGGTGGACCCTCGCCAGGCCGGTGTGATGTGGAACCTGGCCCTGGTCCTGGAGCAGCAGAACGAGCGCAATTGGGCCGAGAAGCTGTACGCCAAGATCCCTGAAGATGCTCCCGAGTTCAGCGACGCCCTTTTCCGCCTGGGCTATCTGCGGCTGTTGCGCGGCGATTACGCAGCCAGTGCGACGGACTTCCAGGAGTGCCTCGCCAAGCGCCCCGAATGGCCCGAAGCCTGTCTGAATGCCGGTATTGCCTTCGCGCGGAGCGGCAAGCCCGATCTGGCGAAACGCTACTTCCAGGAGACCCTGGTGATGCGTCCCGATTCCTCCGACGCGGTCCGCGGCCTCGCCGCACTCGCTATGGAAGAGCAGAACTACGACGAAGCCTACGACCTGCATCGCAGGCTGCTGGACCTGGGCGAACGCAGCCCGGAGTTGTTCTACAACGCCGCCCTCATCTGCCAGAAGCGCGGACAGACCGAGGACGCGGTCAATTTGTATCAACAGGCACTAAACGAGAATCCGCAATTCGCCGAAGCCCTGCTGAATCTCGGCCACGTGCTGATGGCCATGGGGCAGGAGGACGAAGCGCGCTCCTACTGGCGCAAGGCGATCCGCGAAAAGCCCGAACTGGCGCAGACTTACTTCGAACCGCCGGTGCAGTGAGCAACCTTTCCCTTACCTGCTACGTCTGTAGCAAGTAGTAAAGGATATTGCGCAATGCACTCACGAACTGCTCAGAAGCCGGAGCAGTCTCCGGAACTTGTGTGCGCCGCCTGCGGCCACCGGGAATCCCAGCATGGAACTACCGGCAGCAAACCCTGCCTGGCGATGACCGGCGACCTGCTCGCGCGCGAATTTTGCTCCTGTGACCGGTTTACTGCCGATTGGTCCAAGGCCGCCTGAGAGTTACTGGGAGAAACACGCCTTCGAGACCTTCAGTTGTGCCTCGGTCATCCGCACCCGGACCTCCTTCAGGTTGCCTTCGCCGTCGCGAACCACCTGCACGGTGGGAGGGTCTTTCTCCGGGTTCACGACAACCTTGTACAGGCTCTGGCGATACAGCCCCAGCTTATTCTTGCCATACGAGGGGTCGCCGTAAAAGTAATACACCGTGGGCACGCCCTTCTTATCGGCCTTTTCGGATCTCCAGAAATACTCGCCGCACTGGACATCGCTTTTATCGATCTGTTTGCCGATCTGCGTCTTGAAAACGACATTCTCTTTGTCCGCGGGATACTCCCCGGTCTGCGCGAACAGTGCCGCGGCCCACAGAATCACCAGCCATCTCATCACTCGCCTCCGCCGTGAATCTTTGGATATTCTGCCACCGGCGCGCCGGCCTGGACTCTCTCCAGCACTGCCCGCGCCTCACTACTTAGACGCCGGGTATCGATCCCTTGACACACCGGCAAGTAGGCGTCGAGTTTCCGCAGTCCTTTGAGGAACTGCCCCTCCGCGCCCCGCGGGTTGCCCCGCTGGCAGTGATAGCAGGCTACCGCTATGTGAATCACTGCCTGCAAAAACAAACGATGCGGTCCCCGTTCCGGAGTCCAAAGCGCTTCCAGCACCTCGTGGCACTCGAAGAACTCCTCCCGGTTGAACAGTTCGATCCCGCGCTGGAGTAGAGGGTTCATAGGCAAGATTCTGCTCTCGTCATCTGTGAGCACGTATCTATCGTGCAGGTCTGGCGAAGAAGGAATGCCCGGGGTTCCGTTGAACGTAACGACTCCCGCGTCATCCACTCTACGACGCCTTTCTCGCCTTGACAACGGCTTTCTTAGACGGCGCCAAGCATTTCCAATTCTCTGCTGAGTGCTGGAATCTGTTTGTACCCTGCTCCCCTATCCCCAATCCCCATCCCCAACCCCCGCTTTCCGCCCCCTGCTAGACTCGACCTTATGATCCGCTGGTACCTTTGTATTCTGGCCCTGGCATGTTCGGGTAGCGGCGCCGTGCGCAGCGTGGAAATCACGGAGCGCACATCCATCCTGAACGGCGCGTATGAGCGCGTGGTGGGGCGCGTTCACTTCGGCATGAACCCCAAACTCGCCGCGAACCGCATTGTCCGGGACCTGGACCTGGCGCAACTCAACGCCAACGGCGAAGCCGAATCCGCGGCCGATTTCTACATCCTCCAGCCCGCCGACCCCGCCAAAGCCAATGGCACCGTACTCTTCGAAGTTTCCAATCGCGGCGGCAAGGGCATGCTCAGCCGCTTCAACTTCGCGCGCGGCGCCTCGGATTTCGGCGACGAGTGGGTCATGAGGCAAGGTTTCACGCTGGTGTGGCTCGGCTGGGAGTGGGACATCCCCGCGTCCAACGCCACCGCCCTCCACTTCACGGCGCCGCACTACCGTTCCGATGCCCCTCGGGAAGGTCTGGTGCGTGCTGAATTCACCCCCGAAAAAAGCGGCGTCGTCATGCCGCTGGGAGATCGTGCGCAGGACGCCATCCCCATCGGTAAACCCGTCGCCCTCTACGTGCGCAGCGGCACGGATTCCGTCCCGCGCCAGTTGCCCGCGTCGGCTTATTCGCTGGCTCCCGATGGCCGCTCCATCCAAATGCCCGCCGGATTCGAAGCCGGCATGATCTACGAATTCGTCTATCAGGGCGCCGGCCCGGTGGTCGCCGGCGCCGGACTGGCCGCCGTGCGCGATTTCATTGCCTACCTGAAATACGGCGGCGAAGCTGAAGGCTGGACAGGGTCGCGTCCCGCCGTGAAACGCGCTATCGGCTTCGGCATCTCGCAAAGCGGCCGCTGGCTCCGCGAGTTTCTTTACGACGGCTTCAACGCCGCCGAAGACGGCCGCAAAGTCTTCGACGGTGTCTGGGCCGACGTGGCCGGCGCCGGCCGCGGCAGCTTCAATTTTCGCTACGCCCAGCCCTCGCGCGACGGCTGGCCCTACATCAACGTCTTCTATCCCACCGACCTGTTTCCGTTCACCGACACCGACGAAACCGATCCCGTGACCGGAATTTCCGGCGGCCTCCTCGACCGTGCCCGCGCGGCTCGCGTCATTCCCAAAATCTTTTTCACCAATGATTCTTCCGAATACTGGGGCCGGGCCGCTGCCCTCATCCACATCACCGCCGACGGCAAACGCGACGCGCTCCTCTCGCCGGACACCCGCATCTATTTCATCGCCGGCGTGCAGCACTTCCCGCGCTCCCTGCCTTTCGCTAAGCAGGGCACGCGGTACACAATCGACGTGGTGGACCACCGCCCGGTGCAGCGCGCCCTGCTGGCCGATCTGGAAGCCTGGACCAAAGACGGCACGCCGCCGCCCCCTTCCGTCTATCCGCATATCGCGGCCGGGCAGTTGACGGGCCTCGCGGGCTTGAAATTCCCCGCCATCGAGGGCGTCACCACGCCTCGCCATCCGCGTGTCGCGCGCCGTCTCGATTTCGGACCGGAGTTCGCCTCTCACGGCGTGATCCTTCAGGAGCCTCCCAAAGTCAGCGGCGCATTTCCCGTGATGGTGCCGCAAGTCGATGCCGACGGAATCGATCTGGGCGGCGTGCGTCTGCCGGAAGTATCGATTCCGCTCGCCACCTTTACCGGCTGGAACCTGCGCGCTCCGGAGCGCGGCGCGCCTTCGGAAATCGCCGAGTTCTACGGCTCCACTTTCCCGTTTGCCAAAACGAAGGAGGCGCGCGCTCTGGTCCACGACCCGCGCCTCTCCATCGCCGAGCGATATGCCGGCCGCGATGACTATCTGAAGCGCGTCGATGACGCTGCGTCGGCCCTCATCCGCCAGCGGTTCGTGCTGCCGGAAGACCGCGATTTCGTGGTGGAGCGCGCCTTGAACCTGTGGGATGCCCTGGCCAAATGACATGATCAAAATCGGTGCGGCGATCAGTTATTTCGTCATCGGCATGGTTCTTTTTTTCGGCCTGTTTCTGTTCCTCAAAGGCGCGCGCAACATCCAGTGGGCCATGGCCAGCACAAAGTGGCCTTCCACTCCCGGGGTCGTAATCCGTTCCGATACCGTTCGCGACGTCACGCGCGGCACGCGCAGAACCGCGGGGTCCGTCACCTTCGACACGACCACCGTAATTCAGTACGTGGTGGACGGCCGGACCCACACCACCAACGTGCTTCACTTCGGCCAGACCCTGGGCTCCAGCGACAAATCGGAAGCCGCCCTCCAGCGCATCCGCTACCCGCGCGGTAAGCCGGTGGCGGTGTCCTACAATCGCGCCAATCCTTCCATCGCCGTCATGACCCCGGGCCTCCACGCCGATGCCTTTTGGCTGCCCGGCGCGGGTTTGGCGTTCCTGCTTCCCGCCGTCCTCTGCCTGTTCGCCGTCCCCCTAATGTGGCGCAGCATCCCGCGGGGCGATTCGGACTTCGCGAATTCCGTGCAAGCCGCCATCGACGCTGCCCGGCGGAACGAGCCGGTCCCGCTCATTCCCATGCCGCCTCGCGATTCCGGGGACAAGGTGATGACCGCCGCCGCCATAGGCTTCGGCGCCGTGGCCTGCTGCCTGGGAGTCCTGGCCCTCACCGCCGGCATCGAGCGCGCCTGGCACGGCTACGCCAGCCAGAGTTGGCCCACCACCGCGGGCGTCGTAGTCATGAGCGGTGAAGTTGGCCCCGGCGATTCCACCGATTCGGCGGCCTACGCCCGCTTCGTGTATCGATACGATGTCGCCGGCGCCACCCATTTCAACAATCTCCGGCGCTTCGCGCAGGTGGAAGGCGGGAGCGTCGAAGACGCTGCCCGGATCGCCTCGCTTTACCGTAACGGCGCGGACGTGAAGGTATCCTACTTCCCCGCCGATCCCGATATCGCCGTCCTCGAACCTGGCAACACCGGCGCATCGCTCTGGCTGCCCGGCATCGGCGTGGTGCTCCTCCTCTTCAGCCTGGCGACCTTCGTCTGGGTGGTGCCGGCGGTCGCGCGGTAGGCCCCGCGCTATCATGTCTCCATGGACACCACCTACGGGCAGGCGGTGGCTCTGGCTGTCCCGGTCTTCGTCACCCTCATCGCCGTGGAAATCGCGGTGGACCGCGCCCGCGGCAGCCGCTACTACCATCTCGCCGACGCCATCAACAGCCTCAGTTGCGGCATCGTCAGCACCGGCATGAGGGTCTTCTTCGGTTTCATCGGCCTGTTCACTTACGAATGGACGCTCACCCGCCTCGCGCCCGTGAGACTGCCGGCCGGCCATTGGCTCACCTGGCTGTTCGCCTTCGTCCTTTTCGACCTTTGCTATTACTGGAACCATCGCCTCGGACACACCGTCGGGCTCCTCTGGGCCGCGCACTCCGTCCATCACCAGAGCGAGGAGTTCAACCTCACTACGGCCCTGCGCCAGCCGGGAACCGGCAGCTTCACCAGTTGGCTGTTCTACCTGCCGCTCGCCCTCTGCGGAGTGCCGGTCCCGGTGTTTCTGCTGGTCGGCGTGGCCCAGCTTTTCTACCAGTTCTGGCCCCATACCCGGTTCATCGACCGCATGGGCGTGCTGGATCGTTGGATTCAGACACCTTCGAACCACCGCGTGCATCATGCGCAGAACGATATTTACCTGGACAAGAATTACGTCGGCGTGTTCCTCATCTGGGACCATCTGTTCGGCACCTTCCAGGAAGAGCGCGCGGACGAGCCTATCGTCTACGGAGTCCGCGGGCAGTTGAAAAGCTGGAACCCGGTGTGGGCCAACGTGCACTACTACTGGGTCATGCTGCAAGATTCGTGGCGCGCTACGTCCTGGGCCGACAAGCTCCGCGTCTGGTTCGCGCCTCCCGGCTGGCGCCCGCCGGATGTGGCCGCGCGCTTCCCCAAACGGCCCTACGATCCGCGGCGCGATTTCTCCCGCTTCGATCCGCCCCGCCGCCTGGCCCTGAGCCTCTACGTGCTGGCGCAGTTCGCCTTGCTGATGGTTGCCAACAGCCACTTCCTGGCGCTGCTGCCGAAGCAATCCGGCGCGTGGAACCTGGCCTACTTCGCCTTCATCATGGCCAGCCTGGTCACGCTCGGCGGCGTGCTGGAGAATCGCCGCGAGTTCTTAATTCTGGAAATGGCCCGCGTGTCACTGGTGTGTCTGGCCGTCGCGGCTTCGGGCGCCTGGTTCGGCGGCGTGCGCGATGCCCGCGTCGTCTGGATGGTCGCCGCGCTGGCCGTGGCTTCCGTGGCGACCCTGGCTGCAGCGCTGTGGTGGGGCAGGGGCCGCGCCCTCGCCGCCGGCGCTACTTGATCGCAGCGGGCGCCAGCACTCCGGTGCCGTACTTCACGATCCTGCGCGCCTTCATGTCGTACACATCGCCGATAGAAAGGACATAGTAGGGCTTCTCCCAAGGCTGATACACGCGCGTATTGTCATGAATCGCCACTTTCCATTTTCCGATCACCTCGAACTGGTCCCCGGTCACCACGATCGCGGTGCCTTCGGACAGGCCGATCCCGAGCATGTTCGGATACTTCCTGATCACCGGAATCAGGTCGTCCCAGCGATTGCGCGTATTGATGTGCTGGTCGATCGCCACCTTCCGCAGGAAGGCGAAGCCATGCTCGTGCTCCGGCTCCGGCGTCATCACAATCTCGGATCCGGCGATGGCCCCTCTCACCAGGTAGTCGCCCTGAATCGTCGCGCCCGCCGAACTACCGCCGATTACTCCGCCGCGCTCCAGCACGTTGTGAAATTCCCGCAGCGTCAGTGTATTGGCGTACGAATCGACGACGTTCCACTGCCGCCCGCCCACGAACCACACGCCTTTGGCATCGCGCAGCACCTTGGCGAACTCTTCGGTGTCCGCCACTTTGGGATCGTGCGTGTGCAGCATCCACACGTTCGTCAGTCCACGCTTCTTCCATGTGGCCAGTACTTCGTCTTCCTTGTACACTTTCCAACTGCCGTCCGGATTCTTGTTGCCGCCGGCCGTGGGCACCACGACGATTTTCGCGCCCAGTCCGCCGGCTTTATTCACGAAGGTTTCGAAGATCCCGGTCCCGGCATCGGAACCGCCTCCCTGAATCACCAGCGTTCCTTTGGCGGGACCGTACTCCGGCGCTTGCGCGAAGAGGTATCCGGCAAACGCAATTGTTACAAGGGCAAGATGGAGTCTCATAGGCTAGAGACGAAAATACCACGAACAGCGGATGCTATACTCTGGCTCAAGGAGGTCTCGCCCATGGGTTTCCGCAGTCTTTCCGCTTCCTTGCTTTTTGCCCTCGCCGCGTATGCCGCGGGTGGCTCCGAATCGGTCGATCAGGCCCTCTCGCGCCTCCAGGAACAAACCGCCGGACTGCCCGCCGCTCTCCGCATGGAGTTCCGCATGCGCGCCGCGCAGTCTTTGTCCGGGCGGCATCCCGATCTGGCCCGCAAGATCGTCAGCCAGGCCGTGCAGGAAATCAACGCCGGCAAGGATTGGCAACTCGGCAACGCCACCATGCAAGCCTTCGCCACCGTGGCGCCCGCCGAAGGCGTCGCCATTCTGCCGCATCTCGCGACGGACCAGGCCGGCATGATGATCGGCGCCCTGGCGCGCGCCAATCGCACTCCGGAGGCCCTGTCCGTCTACCGGCAGTTGCTGGCCCAGGGTCAATTGCAGCCGGCGACTGCGAATGTCCTCCTCTCCCGGTTGCTCAAAGAGAAGCCCGCGGAAGCCGCGAAACTCTTCCAGGAGATGCTCGCCGCGGCGCACTTCGACACACTCGATCCGTATGACGCCTATGGTTTCCTGAACTGCGCCAAGACCGTCGCGCCCGTGGCGGCAGGGCCGGCCGCCGATGCCTGTGAGCGCGTCGCCACCGCCGCCTCTGCGCCGGACTACGGCGCTAATGCCAAGACGGCCATTTCCGCCACCTTCCAGGTGGGCGGCGAAACCATCGCCACCGCCAATTCGCGCGACACGCTCCTGGTGGCCAGCGGCAGCCGCCTTCACGATCTGGCGCCGGAGCGCTTTGCCGCACGCAGAGCTCTGTTCGAGCGCTGGAAGCTCGCCGGCCCGCTGACCGTGAAAGGCATGTCTTTCCGCAATACCAATGCCGCCCCGCGGAAAGACGCAATCGATACTTCCGCCATCTCCAAACAGATGGGCCAGATTCGCAGCCTCCCGACGGACGCCGACCGCGCCCGCGTGGTCCTTCAACTCGCCGGTGAGATTCGCGCACTGCCCGCCGGACCGGTTCGCGTAGGCATGGCCAGCAGCCTGGCCAATCTATCGACCGAAGGCGACTTGGGCAAAGAGGCGCTCTCCGCCGTCTCCGGTACCCTGGCCACCGCGCTTGAGACTGCGCCCGCGTCCACCGCCGATCCCTACCTGGAACTCGCCAGCCTGGTCCGCTTCGAGCACTTGCCGGCGCCCAAGTCCGACCCGGCGCTCGACGCCGCCGGCTCGCTGATTGCCTTGCAGAACCAGCTGCACCAGGAGGCCGGCTTCACCCTCACCGCCCTCGATGGCAAGACCTACTCGCTCGCGGACCTGCGCGGCCATGTGGTGCTCCTGAACTTCTGGGCCACCTGGTGCCCGCCCTGCCGTAAGGAAATGCCGGACATGGAGAAGCTGTATCAGCGTCTCCAGTCCAAAGGCTTCATCGTGCTCGCCGTCTCCGATGAAGATCGCGAAACCGTCGCCGGTTTCGAGGAGAAACAGAAGTACACCTTCCCCCTCCTGCTTGACCCGGACCGCAAGGTCAACGACGCGTTCAACGTCGAAGGAATTCCCAAGAGTTTCCTCTTCGATCGCGATGGCAAACTGGTGGCCCAGGCCATCGATATGCGCACCGAATCGCAGTTTCTGGAAATGCTGAAGGTGGCCGGAATGTGAGCTTGGCCTATCGAGCCAACACCCAATCGGCCAGGTCTTCCATGCGGTCCACCAGCAGTTCCGGCGCTGGGTCTGCCAGCGTCTCCGGCTGAAATCCGTAGGTGACGCCGCAGCACTGCACCCCGGCATTGCGCGCCGTCTGCACGTCCACCGAACTGTCGCCGATCATCAGGGTACGCGCGCGATCGATGCCCGTCTCACGCATCAGTGCTTCAATGCCGATGGGATTCGGCTTCTTGAATTCGAAGCTGTTGCCGCCGTAGACCTGCACGAAATGATCTGCCACGCCGAGTCCTTTCACGATGGACCGGCTCATGCGCACCGGCTTGTTGGTGAGTATGGCCATGCGCTTTCCCGCCGCCAGCAGGCGGTCCAGCGATTCCTTAACGCCGGGATAGAGCGTGGTGAAATCCAGATCGTGATCGCCGTAATACTCCATGAAGTATTCCAGCGCTTCTTGAAGTTCAGCTTCCGTGGCCTGCTCGCCCATCGCGCGCCGGATGAGCACCGGCGCGCCGTTCCCTACGTAGGAGTACACCCGCTCGTTCGCCAGCGGCTCTTTGCCCATATGCCTGCGAGTGGCATTTACCGCTTGGGCCAGGTCCAGTCTGGAATCGATGAGGGTTCCGTCCAGGTCGAAGATCAGCAGGTCCATCAGGCCAGTTTCCGTTTGCGCGGCCGGCGGGCCTCGGTCTTGACCGGCTTGCGGCGGTGGGAGCGGCCGTTATCCAGACCGTATTGGCACATCTTGCGCTGTAGCGTGTTGCGATGTATCCCCAGTTGCTTGGCGGTGGCCGACTGGTTGCCATCTTTCACCAGCAGCGCCCCTTCGATCATTTTCTTTTCCAGAAGCTCTACGGCTTCTTGCATCAAAATGTTGCCGCGCAGCAGATGCTCCACGACCCCGTCGAATTCACTTTTCATTCTTTGCCTTTTTCCGCTTTGGGGTTCCGTGTCCCCGGATCCAGGGCCGATCCCCAGTAGTCTTTTACCTGACCATAGGTTCTGTGGAAGCCTTCTTTTAACTCGTGGGGCGCGAGCGAGGCAAAGGCGCTCGCCGCGCCGGTCACGTAGGGAGCCATTGTCGAATGCAGAACCGAATCGGGCGGCTGCCCGCCCGGCGCAAACGCCAGGATCGCCACCAGCAGCGCGATCGAAACCACCACACCGCGCACCACGCCAAACACCGCGCCCAGTGCGTGATCCAAAATGGAAAGTCCGGTCACCTTGAGAAACTTCCCGACGATCGCGCTCACCAAACCGCCAATCAGCACGACGCCGCAGAACACCAGCACAAATCCGGCGAAATTCGCGGCGGCGTGCGAACTCAGATACGGTAACAGAAAAGCCGCCGCGGTGCCATAGAACCAAATGCCCAGAAGTAATGCAAGGACCACTGAGACCAACCCGATAATCTCTCGCGAAAGACCTTTGCGGAAACTGGTGACAATCGAACCGGCCAGGATCAGCAGCAGCACCGCATCGAGCCAGTTCATAGGTCGCGGCCGGTCAGCACGCGGTAAGCCTGGCGATACTTTTCGCCGGTCTTAGCGGCCACTTCCGCGGGCAGCGCCGGCGCCGGCGGCTGCTTGTTCCAGTGGATCGATTCCAGGTAGTCGCGTACGAACTGCTTATCGAAAGAGTACTGCGCTCCGCCCGGCTTGTAGGTTTCCGCGGGCCAGAAGCGTGAGGAATCCGGCGTCAGCACTTCATCGCCCAGCACCAGTTCGCCGCCCGCGAATCCAAATTCAAATTTCGTATCGGCGATGATGATGCCCTTGGTTTCCGCGTACTCCGCCGCGCGATGGTAGATGTTGAGCGTGAGGTCGCGCAGGCGTCGCGCCAGGTCTTCGCCGATCAGCGAAACCACGTGCTCGAACGACACGTTTTCGTCGTGCCCGGATTGCGCCTTGGTGGCCGGAGTAAAAATCGGCTCGGGCAGCTTCTCGCTTTCCTTGAGGCCCGCTGGCAGCTTGATGCCGCACACCGTGCCCTGTTGCCGGTACTCCTTCCAGCCCGAACCGGAAATGTAGCCGCGCGCCACACATTCAATCTGCACCATCTCCGCGCGCTTGACCAGCATCGACCGGCCTTCGAGTTGGTCGCGGAACTCCGGCAGGGGCGCCGGATATTCGTCAACATTGGCGCTCAGGAAATGTGTTGGCGTGAGATCGCGCAAGAAATCGAACCAGAAAATGGAAAGTTGCGTCAACACTTTGCCCTTGTCGGGAATGCCGGTGGCCAAAATGTAATCGAACGCCGAAATGCGGTCCGTGGCCACAATCACCAGCCGTTCATCCACGCTGTAAACGTCGCGGACTTTGCCGCGGCCAACGAGGGTGACGCCGGGAAGATCGGTTTCCAGGATGATTGATTTGCTTGTAGAGTCGCTGGTGGAGTTCACGCTTGCCTTCGATTTCTATCGGGGGAGTAACTAAAATGATAACCTGTCCCGCGCAAAATGCAAATCGAGAAAACGCTGGTACAATATCGGCGGCATGATCCTAAGCCGGTGCATTCTTCTGGCCGCGCTGGCGCCTCTGGTGGGCGCGGCGGCGCACGATTGGCCCGCGTACGGCGGCGGTCCCGCGGATATTCGTTATTCCGATTTGCGCCAGGTGAATCGCTCCAACGTGAAGCAGTTGCGCGTGGCGTGGAGCTACGATACGGCGGATGGCCCCGGCGATCCGCAGACCCAGCCCATTATGGTGGGCAACGTACTGTTCGGCTTGACGCCGCGCCACAAGGCGATCGCGCTCGATGCGGCCACCGGCAAACTGCTTTGGAGTTTCGATTCCGGAATCGCTGGACGCGGCGCGAATCGCTCGCTCGTGTATTGGACCGATGGCAGGCAGGCGCGCCTGTTTGCCGCGGTGCAGAGTTTTGTGTACGCCATCGATCCACGTACCGGCAAAGCGGCCGCTGAATTCGGCAAGGACGGACGGATCGACCTGCGCGAAGGGCTCGGCCGGGATCCTGAAAAACAGTCGATTGTGCTCACCAGCCCAGGCATCATCTATAAGGACCTGTTGATTGTGGGAGGCCGCACGCCCGAGGCGCTGCCATCGCCCACCGGCGATATCCGCGCCTTCGATGTCCGCACCGGCAAATTGCGGTGGAGTTTCCATACCATTCCGCATCCCGGTGAATTCGGCTACGACAGCTGGCCGAAAGATGCCTGGACCTACACCGGTTCCGCCAACAACTGGTGCGGCATGGCGGTGGATGCCAGACGCGGTATCGTGTACGTGCCGACCGGCTCGGCAGCCAGCGACTTCTACGGCGCGGACCGCGTGGGCGACGACCTGTTCGCCAACACGCTGCTGGCTCTGCGCGCCGATACCGGCGAGCGCGTCTGGCACTTTCAGGGCGTCCGGCACGACATCTGGGATCGCGATTTTCCGTCGCCGCCATCGCTGGTCACCGTCCGGCACGATGGCAAACTTGTCGATGCGGTGGCGCAGACCAGCAAGCAGGGATGGGTCTACCTCTTCGATCGCGCCACGGGCAAGCCCCTCTTCCCTCTCGAATCGCGCCGCTACCCGGCCAGCACCGTGCCGGGTGAAGTGGCCGCGGAGACGCAGGTGCTCCCGGTGCGGCCTGCTCCTTATGCGCGCCAGCGATTGACCGAAGACCTGCTCACCAATCGCACTCCCGAGGCGCACGCCTCGGCGCTGGAGCAGTTTCGAAAATTGCAAAGCGATGGCCAGTTCGTCCCGCTGCGTGTGGACCAGGAGACGGTGATTTTTCCCGGCTTCGATGGCGGCGCGGAGTGGGGCGGCTCCGCCTTCGATCCGGAAACGGGCCGTCTTTACGTGAATGCCAACGACCTGCCGTGGACATCCAGCCTGGCTGAAGATCACGGAGGCAGTTCCCCGCGCCACACCTACCAGACCCACTGCGCCGATTGCCACGGCGACGATCTGTCGGGAGCGCCGCCGCAGATTCCTTCGCTACTGGCGCTGCGCGGCAGGCGCACCGCTCCGGAGATTGCCACGGTGATCCGCCAGGGCGCCGGACGCATGCCCGCGTTTCCGAACCTCAGCCCCGCCGACGTTCGCGCCACCGCGCAGTACGTGTTGAGCGGCGAAAGCAAAGAACTGGATGGCGCGGAACCACAGGCCGCGGCGAAGTACCGCTTCACCGGCTATCACAAATTTTTAGATCCGGACGGCTATCCCGCCGTCGTCCCGCCGTGGGGCACGCTTAACGCCATCGACCTGAATACCGGCGAGTACGCCTGGAAGATTCCGCTGGGAGAATACCCCGCGCTGGTGGCGCAGGGTCTGAAGGACACCGGCAGCGAGAACTACGGCGGGCCCATCGTCACGGCCGGCGGCCTGGTCTTCATCGCCGCGACCAACTTCGACCGCAAGTTTCGCGCCTTCGATAAGGCGACGGGGAAGCTTCTGTGGGAGACCACTCTCCCCTTCGCCGGCAATGCCACGCCGATCACGTACGAGGTGAATGGCAGGCAGTATGTCGTGATCTTCGCGACGGGAGGAAAGGCCGGCCGCGGCGGTCCCTCCGGCGGAACTTACGTGGCCTTCGCCCTTCCGGCGCGCTGACCCAGCGTTGCTTGCATCTTCTTCGGCAATTTGGCGAACACCAGATCGTACGACTGCCGCAACAGCTTTTTCGCTTCCGCCGCCGGCAGAGCGTCCTCGCTCTCCAGCGCCACCCACAGCGCGCGCGCCAGGTAAGGCGCGGGGATCACGCCCGGCCGTTCCGTCAATTCGGCAAAATCATCCGGCGTCACCTTGAAGCTGACAAACAGCGCCGAGGGTTCCAGGGCAGCGATGGCGAAGATCTTTCCGCCCACTTTGAATACCAGATTGTCGCCCCACTGCACCTGCTCGGTGGCGTGCGGAAACGCCATGCAGCAGCGCCGGATCCAATCCACACTCATGGCCTTATTCTAAAAGAAGATGCCTGCGCCTCGCCTGCTCGCGGCCCTGCTCCTCCCGGCCCTCGGGGTGGCGGCCGACTGGACTCTGGCGCGCAATCCACATTTCGAGATTTACTCGCAGGATGGCGAAGCGCCCGCGCGTGCAGCGTTACGCTGGTTCGAGCAACTGCGCGCCACTGTGCGGCAGGAAACCGGACTGGACGTCGCCGGACGTACGCCGGTCCGCGTGATCGGATTCCACTCCGAAACCGAGTACGCCCGCTACCGCATGACGCCCACGGCGGACGCTTACTTCGTGGCCGCAGGAGACCGGAACTATATCGTGATGCCCTCACTGGGTGAAGAAGCCTTCCCGATGGCGGCCCACGAGTACGCCCACCTGATTCAACACGCCGCGTCGCGCCGGTTTCCGCCGTGGCTGAGCGAAGGCCTCGCGGACCTGTTTTCCACGCTGCGCGTTGACCGGCGCGGCAGCCGGATCGGCGGCGCGTTGCCGGGGCGCCTGTCCGTCCTGCGTCACACCCGCTGGATGCCGCTGGAGCAGTTGATGGCCATGCCCGCCAACTCGCCCCTCCGCGACGAGCGCGCCACTTCGGCGCTGTTCTATGCGGAAAGCTGGGCGCTCACCGGAATGCTGGCGCTTTCTCCCGCTTACCGGCCGTGCTTCGGCGACCTGACGGCCGCGCTGGCAGCAGGCGCCGATGGACCCGCTGCGGTGCAGTCGGCCTGTCACAAACCGCTTCACGGGTTGATGCACGATTTGACGGCCTGGGTGGCACGCGAGGGCTCGAAACCCATTCCCCTGGCTGCTCCCGAGCCGGATTCCGCGCTCCCGGCCATCACCCAAACGTCCGGCAGCGCGGTGCAGTTGCTCATGGCCGAATTACTCCTGATTACGGGTGACCTGAATGGCGCGGAATCGGCCTATCGCGACCTGGCCCGCGAGACTGGCGAATCCGCCGAAACGTGGGCGGGCCTGGGCAGTGTGGCCGCCGCCCGCAAGCAGGATGACGAAGCGCGCAAGCTGTGGAAGCGGGCAGTCGATCTGGGCTTGAACAATGCGGCCATCTGCTTCCGCTACGCCGAACTGCTGGACGCAGACCCTTCCCGCCGGGATGAACGCCGCGCGGCGCTGGAGCTTGCCGTCACTCTCCGTCCCGATTTCGAAGATGCACGATGGATGCTGGCGATACTGGAGCAGAATTCCAACCGCCCCGAAGCTGCGCTCTCGCAGTTGCAGGCCATGCGGGAAATCGCGCCGGCGCGTGCCTTCGCTTACTGGTGCGCCAAGGCAGACGCGTTGACCGCACTGGCACGAGGTGACGAGGCCAAGGCGGCTGCCGAACGCGCCGCCGGGCGGGCCGCGACCGCCGAAGAGCGCGCCTACGCCGCGCGCCTGGCGTACATCGCCGAAACGCACCTGGCTGTGCGGCTGGCGCGCGACGCCGCAGGCAACCCGCAAATGGTCACCACGCGCGCGCCCAACAACGCCGAGGTGTTCAACCCGTTCATCGAACCGGCCGACGACCTGCGCCGCGTGCGCGGCAAGCTGCTCGAAATCGCATGCGGCCAAACCGCGCTCCGCATCACGCTGGACACGCCGGATGGCAAACTCTCGCTCACCATTCCCGATCCCACCCGCGTGCAGATGCGCCATGCGCCCGAAGCGTTCGTCTGCGGGCCGCAGCCCGGGAATCCGGTACTGGTGGAGTACGCCGCCATGAAGGACAAAGAAGGCATTGTGCGGGGCGTGGAATTCCAATGAGGCTTCCGGAAAACGCCGTGCTTCTGCTGATCGATCTGCAAAAGGCGATCGACCATCCCGATTGGGGAGAGCGCAACAATCCGCAGGCGGAGAACAATGTGGCCGCGCTGCTGGCGGCATGGCGCGCCGGCGGACGGCCGGTGTACCACGTGCGCCACGATTCCGTTGAGCGGGCCTCGCACTACCGTCCGGGACAGCCGGGTCACGATTTCAAACCCGAAGCTTTGCCCGTAGACGGCGAGCCGGTGATTGGGAAGCGCACCAACAGCGCCTTCATCGGCACGGACCTGGAGGCGCGTTTGCGCGCAGCAGGGCACACCACTGTTGTCGTGGCCGGTGTGATCACCAACAATTCCGTGGAGGCCACGGTTCGCATGGCGGGCAATCTGGGCTTCCGGACTCTGCTGGTGGACGACGCCACTTTCACCTTCGGACAGCGCGACTGGGACGGAGTGTGGCGGACGGCCGGGGAAGTCCACGCCATGAGCCTGGCGAATCTGCACGGCGAGTATTGCGAAGTGGTGCGCACCCTGGCGGTGCTGGAATCACTCCTGCCGTAATGCCGCGGAGGATCGGCCTGGCTCACGCCGTTTCCTTGCCGGGCGAAAGGAAGCAATCCATCACATCGGCAGTCTGGCGCCACTCGCGCGCTTCCTTCTCCAGGCGTGCCCGGCCTGCGCGAGTCAGCCTGTAGAACTTGGCCTTGCGATTGTTATCGGATACGCCCCACTCCGAGGCGATGTAGCCCTCCTGCTCCATCTTGAGCAGAGCGGGATAGAGGGTACCGTAGTTGAGCACCAGGCGGTCGCCGCTGGTCTGCTCAATGCGCCGCGCAATGCCATACCCGTGCAGGGGTCCCAGGGCCTCCAGGGTCTTGAGCACCATCAGGGCCAGCGTGCCTTGTGCGATATCGAGCTGTTTTCCCATACCTATTGGATTCCCATATTAGCGTAAGGCAGGCCTCCCGGCGTGTCAATGCCTTACAGTAAAACTTGGAACTCGACCAGTTTGACTACGCATTGCCGGAAGAGCTAATTGCCCAGGAACCGCCTGCCGATCGGGCCGGCGGCCGCATGATGGTGGTTTATCGCGCGGAGGGTCGCTGGGAAGATCGCACATTCCGCGACTTCCCGTCTTTCCTGCGTGCCGGGGATTGCCTGGTGCTGAACGATTCGCGTGTGTTTCCGGCGCGGCTGTTCGGGCATCGCGCAGGCATTCACGCGCTGCCCATCGGCAAAAACAATCCCAAGCGAAACGAGTATCTGAGCGGGGAAGTAGAAGTTTTCCTACTGCGGCCGGTGAGCGGGGACGGTCGCGATTGGGACGCCCTGGTGCGGCCCGGCCGCAAAATGCCGGTGGGCGAGCGGATCCATTTTGCCGCTGGCCTGGAAGCGGAAATCACCGGCCGCGGCGAGTTCGGGGAGCGGACTATCCGATTCCATACCGAGGCCGACCTGTTCGGCGAGTTCGAAAAGATCGGCCATGTGCCGCTGCCTCCGTACATTAAGCGCGGCGATGAGGCGCGCGACCGGGAGCGGTATCAGACGGTATTCGCGCGCGAGAAAGGCTCCGTGGCGGCGCCTACCGCGGGACTGCACTTCACGCCGGAGATTCTGGAGCAGTGCCGCGCGGCGGGTGCGGAGGTGGCATACGTGACGCTCCATGTGGGCCTGGGAACGTTTCAGCCGCTGCACGCCGAGCAGGTGGAGCAAGGCAAGCTGCACTCGGAGCGTTACTGCATCACCGAAGAGAACGCGGCCAGGATGCGCGCGGCACGCCGCCTGGTGGTGGTCGGCACTACCAGCGTGCGCACGGTGGAGAGCGCGTTACGTTCCGGCGAACTGCGCGACTCCAACGGGGAGACGGACATATTCATTTACCCCGGCTTCGCATTTCGAGGCACCGGCGCCATGCTCACCAATTTCCACTTGCCGAAGACCAGCCTGCTGCTGCTGGTGGGCGCCTTCGCCGGCTGCGAACTGGCGCTGGCGGCATACCGGCACGCGGTGGAGGCGCGGTACCGGTTTTATTCGTACGGCGACTGCATGTTGATTGTGTAACCGGACAAGCCGTCTTACTGGGCTACTTCCAGGCGCAGGTAGTCGTAGATGATTCCGCTGGTGAGGCCGCCCGCCGGGATGGTCAGCTTGAGGACGTTCCTGCCCTCCTTCATCAGGGATGCGTCGAAGGTTACATCCTTTTCCACCCACGATCCCTGAATGCCGTCGCGATTGATGGTGGCGTTGTAGACCAGGCCGCTGACCGTGCCTGCCGGCTGATCGTTCACCGATACGTCGATGCTCCGTGCGGACACGCCGGCGAGCGCCAGGCGCAGCGTGGCTTGCCCTTTCAGATCCTGGGGTAGCGTGAAGTTGATGGTCCACGTGGTGGCGCGGCCGGTACCACGGCCGGTAGGGTCCGGCTGATCGGCACGAGGAACCTGCTCGAAGAACCAATCCCTGCGGTAGTCGCTCTGCCCGATCGTATAAGTCACATCGTTGGGGAATAACCTGGGGTATTCCAGATACCAACCCCAATGAAAGTAATCGTCACCTTTGAAGAACTCGGCGCCGCTGCGGTTGGGTACGCCGATCTCCCAGATCTGTTTCCCGTAGCGTACGGGTTTCCATTCCAGCTTGCCCAAATTGACCTTGCCGCCGGGCTCCACGGTGACATCCGCCTTCTGATACTCGCCCAGGACACCATCGGCAATGGCGTGTAACTGGTAAGTGCCTGGGCGCACGTTGGGAATCGTAAATCGGCCGTCCGCGGCACCACGCACCCAGAATTCGTAGTGCTTGGCGTCGTTTTGCCAGCTCCCGCGCGGCGGCGCATCCGGGAATGCCAGCCCGACCAGCAGGTTCGGCAGGGATTTCGCTTGCGGATCGTTGAGCGCCAGTTGGCCGGTGACCTCGCCGCGTCGGCTCTTTTTGGGATAGTCCGCGCCCTGCACCCAATCGTACGGCCATTTGGCGGACTCTTTGGCGGCCTGCGCCAAGGCGTCCTTATACATCGCGTTGGGATCAGGGGCGGAATCCAGATATACGAGGATCGGACCGACCACTTTGCTCCAATCTTCGCCGGCGGCGATCCGCAATTCGCTGCCGCCGTAGTGGGTGCCGCGCCAATAGTCCAGCAAGGTGGGGTCACCACCCGCGCCATTGTCTAAGTGCCCAGTCAGCTCCACCTTGGTAGCCCCGCCGCTCAGATACTCCATGGAAGGATTAATGAAATACAACCCGATATGTTCTTTCGTGCTGGACCAGCCGAATGCGGGTATATCGAATTGCAGGGCGGAGTAATCATACTTATGCTCCACCTGTCCGGCATAAGTGCCGGTTGTCAGGCGCCGCGCTTCCTTCATGTTCAGCAGAGCCCCTTTATCCCAATCTTCGCCCGTGGGCATCAACTTATTGCGCCGTGCGTCGATGGACATCCAATCGAACACCTTGGCATTCAGTTTGGCGCCGAAGCGGCTCTCGCCGATCTGCGTAGCCGGATAAGTGGGCTGGTGAGTGAAGATGGCGTACGTGTACACGCCGCTCTCGCCGCGTGCCATGGTGTAGCGGATCTCCAGATCGCAGAGCGTGGAGCCGCCCGGTTGGCCGCCGCCATCGAGCGCTTTGCCGCCGGATTCTCCCTTAATGGAAACCTCGCCACGCGCTCCGCCGTTGGTGGCCGGATCGATGGTCAGGGTGGCGGCAAGGCGTGTGGCTTTCGCGGGCGTCTGCTCCCAATATCCCGCCGGATGACCGGAGCCGTGGCCCATGGTCTCTAGGCCACGATACTGGAGCGACATCAGGTCGCCAGTGGTTTTGTTGATTTTCGCCGTCACGATGCCGTTAGAGAGGGTGAATGCGTTGCCCTCCTGCGTAATTGTGACCGGCCGGTCCGCGGCCACGGCGATCGACAGGCCGGCGAGGGTGATGGCGGCAAGCTTCAGCAACCTCATTGGGCCTTCTCCACTTCCACCGCGAACACGTACGTCGGGCCGAACATGTTCGACCGGAACACCACCCACTTCTGATCCGGCGTGAAACTCACGTTGGGTTCCAGGTTGTATTTGTGTTTCGACATGTTGACCAGCCTTTCGGCGTGAAACACTCCCGGCTGGACAAAGCCCGGATCGGCCAGTCCCTGGTTTCGAAACAGTTCCGGACGGAACAGATAGATCCATTCGCCGTCGGGCGCCTTGGCCACCTGGCGGGGATCGCCGCCATCGCCGCAAAACAGTGTGCCATCGGCTGTGACATTGAAATGGATCGACCACTCGTTCCGCTGCAGGTGATACCAGGTGCGCTGACCCGTCTCCACGTTGTAGCCGGCGAGCCAGAAATCCTCGCCGCGCGGCGTCTGCAGGTCGTACCAGATGGTCTTCCCATCGTGACTCCAGAACTCGTGGCCGAAAATCTCCATGGCCATGGTCCGGTTGTGGACCTTGGTGATGTGCGAGCCATCGGTCCGGATGGTCCAGATGCGATCCACCTTGTGCCAGGGGCCTTCGTGACAGAACATCAGCAAGGTGGGATCGGTGGGCGAGAATTCGAGATGATTCAGCCAGTCGGTGGCACGATGGATCACTTTCACCTCGCCGGTTTTGGCGCTGATGGTGAACATCGCCATGGGCAGATGGGCGGCCAGGCGCTGCTCCATCATCTGCCCTTTGTTGGGCGGCTGGATCAGGCTTTGCTGTTGTGGTTGCTGCGAGCGGTTGGAGTTATAATCCTGCCCGTCATTTTCAATGTAGGTGCCCGCCAACAGAGTCTCGTCGGCATTTACCGTCGGCACCGAAACGGAGTTGCGCGCCGGCAGTTTGGCGATCTCGCGAGTTGCCAGGGTGTCCACGTCAGTGGCATAGATTGTCCCATCTTTGGTGTAGTACACACTTTGCGACTTACGCCCGGTGACGATGACGCGCACGCGGCCCTCCACCACGCTACGGGTGGCGTGAGTCGCAAGATCGAATGTGGAGATCCCTTGCGGAGTGGTGTAGATCAGCTTCTTCCCGTCCGCGCTGTATCCATTCTGGTTGAAGTAGAGGCTCGCGCTGCCGGGTTCCCCGGTGAGCCGGAAGACGCGGTGCCCGGTGTCGGGATCGATCCAGGTTTTCGGGGGAGCGGTTTGCGCGCAGAGCGACAGCGTGGCGCAGAGGCAGACAGCAATGCGGAGCATGACATTCATGTTGACGCGTTTGCAAATTCGAGTCCAGCGGCTGCGCAAAAGGCGTTGTCGTTCTGCTGGCAAAAACGATATGGATCGGAAAATCAATGATTTCGAGCTTACGGAGACTGAGAGGTGTTTTGTATTGCAAAACATCTGCGTTCATCTGCGTTCATCTGCGGCGAACAATCTTCTTGAGAGGCTTGGGGCGAAATGCGCACAAAAGAAATGGGCCGCAGATGAACGCAGATGAACGCGGATGGATGAATTCGTTGACTGAGACTGTGCTCGGCGCAGTCTTTGAGGTTTCCAACACGCTTGGGGCGGGATTTCTGGAGATAGTTTACGATCGAGTGGAAGCGCGTGGTGCTCGAGTTCTAAGCGCAGGCCAGGGGTGGCGTTCCTTCCAGGACTTTTTGATGCATCCTGGGTCTTTCGCCGGACTTCCATAGCTCCACACGATGCGTCACTCGATATGCCAGATCGGCGCTGACTTCCAGCGGGCGCGGCACGCAGACGAACTCTACATTGAGCGTTTCCGGCGATGCGGTCACCATGGCGTATCCGTGGCCGCCCAAGTCGAGGAAGGAAAGGTGAGGCGCTACTTCGGGGTTGCTTAGCGCGCGCGCCTGGCTCAACTCATTGGTCTTTTGCAATGCCAGACTGGCCCGGACGCCGTGCAGTCCCGAGAGATTCATGGCCGGCTGTAGTCCGCCACCGGGCGGTTGATAAAGGAACGCCGCGCGCAGGGGATGGTCCTGCGCGAAGGCGTATTTGGCCGCCTCAAACAGGCCCGGCGCGGATACGGAGCCCACGATGAACTCCACGCCCACCGGTTCGAATTCCCGCGGGGGCAGCGACTTCGAAAGCACTCCGGCGAAAAATGCATGCCGGTCGCCCGCCAGCGAGGCAAAACCCGCGATGCCGTTCCGCTTCACGAAATCCAGTATCTCCGCCCGCTCGGTGCGATAGCCGCCCCAATCGTCCGCGCTGAAAATCGCATAGCCCTGGCCGGGCCACCGCGGGCCGGCGCCGTGCGGCAGGTTCTGAAAATCCGTGCGCCAGTCGAGCGAGCCTACAGTGTTGCCCCAAATCTTCCACTTGGCGCTCGACGCCTGCAGCCGTTTCAGGAACCACGCCTTCTGCTCCGCGCCCAGCATGGACTGGGGCGGAGGGCCGCCGTCCAAAGCATCGAGCGCCTCTTCGGGAATCGCCCATGGGAAATCCTTCGATTGGAACCGGGCAGCCTCGGGCCGGTCCATCACGCACTCCGAGCGGAACGACCTGTTGTCGGTGAGGACCAGTTCCACGTTGCGGCCCCAGCGAAAGGCGCGGAACAACTTCAGGCTTTCAATGGCGGCCAGGTTGCCGGGCTCCTGTCCGAGGCCGTGCTCATCGAAATGCCGCACGGGCGCGTCCTGCACGGCGGGCGGTCCAAATCGTTCCAGCCCGCCGCCGCCCGTCTTGATCACGCGGGCCGGCTGGTACTCGAACCAAGCCTGGTTAGCGGCCACTTTGCGGGTTTGTGCCGGCCGCACGCCGCCGAAATTCTGGAGGCTTTGCCAGCCCTTCCAGGAGAATTCGTGATTGTCCCACATACAGACGAAAGGCCAGCGGGCGCGCGCATCCTGCAGGTCCGGGTCGTGCAGATATCCGCGGTAGAGGGCGCGGTAATCGTCCACCGTGGTGGGCACATGGTAATCGCCGATCTTCTCCCCGTGGGGATAGCGCACCACGTCGCGAATGCGGCGATCGTACATTCCCTGGGGACGGTCCTCGGGATACCAGACAATCTCGTACACGAAATCGCCCAGGTGCAGCACAAATTGCAGCCGCTCCTCCGCGGGACGCGTTTCATCCTCGGAGATCATGCGGCGATAGGCATTCTGCGCGCCCTGCGTCACGTTCTGGCAACTCACGAAGGTGAAGCGGACGGGGCGCTGGTCGGCGGCTTCCGGCGCGGTGAGGGTGCGTCCCACGCGACTGCCGAAGCCGTGCTCATCGGTGAAGCGGTACCAGTATTCACGCGAGGGGCGGAGTCCCGCGGCCAGGATGCGGCAGGTCCAATCGGCATCGGCCGAAAGGGGCGCGTGGCCGGTAGCGACGATCTCTCGAAACCGGGGATCGGCCGCCACTTGCAGCGTGAGATGCTGCGCGGCGGTCCCCTGCATGGGTGGGCGCCGGGTCCAGAGCAGGACGCTATCGGGATGCGGATCGCCCGATGCCACCCCTTCCGGATAGAACTCGCGCCGTTCGTTCCATGCGGCATTGGCGCGCGATACTCCGAATGCCAGGGAGGCGCCCATCTGGGCGGCGATTGCAGCGAACCGTCTGCGTGTCACATGATATATACTACGCCGTGAATCCCATGAGACGCTCTGCCCTGATTGCCACTGGAACTGCCGTTGTGCTGATGGGAGGGCTCGTGCTGGCGCAAACGCGCATGGCGTTTCCCATTGTGGCGCAGGATAGCGGGCACGCCGCGCTCGGCCTGCTGCTCCGCAAACTCACCGTCTCCGGCACGTTCATGCAGGCCCCGGCGCATCCCGACGATGAGACCAACGCGCTGCTCGCCTATTTCTGCTACGGCCTGGGACTGCGCTCCATCGATGTGCAAAACAATCGCGGGGATGGCGGCCAGAACGAGATCGGCCCCGAATTGTTCGGCGATATGGGCGTGCTGCGGACTTCGGAACTGCTTTCCGCGCACCGCATCGATGGCGCGGAGCAGTACTTTACGCGCGCCATCGATTATGGCTACTCGTTCGATCCTCAGGAGGTGATCGATAAGTGGGGGCGGCAGGAGATCGTGGGCGATTACGTGCGCCTGATCCGCACGCTTCGTCCGGACCTGATCGTGACGATGAACATTCAGGGCCGCGGCGGCGACCGGGCCCACGAAGCCACTACCGTGCTGGTCCGCGAAGCGTATCGCGCGGCGGGCGATCCCTCCGCGTATCGCGAACAGTTCGAAGAAGGGCTCCGGCCGTGGCAGCCGAAAAAGCTGTACTTCAGTGCGGGCTTTGGCGGCGGACCGGGCGGCCGCGGCGGTCGCGGGGGGCAGGCTCCGCCGGTGGCGCCACCGCAACCTGCGACGCCGCCGGTGAAGCTGACGCCTGTCAGCACTGCGGCCTACGATCCCCTGCTGGGCCGTACGTATGCCGAGATCGGAAGCGACGCCCGCAGCTATCACAAGTGCCAGGGCACGGGCGGACTGCCTCCGCTGCCGGGCGGCGGAGGAGGACGCGGAGGACGCGGCGGCGGTGGGTATCAACTGGTGGAAAGCAGCATTCCCGGCCAGGTGGGGAAGGACGAAACTTCGCTGCTGGACGGCATCGATACCAACCTGAATGCTCTCGCAAAGTATGCCGGCTCCAACCCGCCGCAGGTGCTCACCGGCGGTCTCGCGGCGATTACAGCCGAGGGGCGGAAGGCGCAGGAGGCGTTCGCCGCGGGCAATGATGCAGGCACCGCCGCACCGGTGGAAGCCGGACTCGCCGCCGTTCGCGCTCTGCGCGCGCAACTGCCGTCGCTGGGGTTGTCCGACTCCGCGGCGTATGAAATCGACTTCCGTCTGAAACGGAAAGAGCGCGATTACGAGGATGCGGTCCTGGCCGCGCACGGCGTGACCTTCGACGCCGTGGCCGATGACGGCCTGGCGATCGCCGGACAGCCGGTCAAGCTTTCGCTTATCGCCGTCAATCGCGGCGCCGGTGACGTTGCGGTCACCAATGTCACGGTGGCCGGCTTCGATTCTCCCGGAGCCTGCAAGCCGGAGGTTTTGAAGAAAGACGCCGTCTTCACCTGCCCGGTAGACGCTCACGTGCCGAAGGATGCCAAGCTCACCACACCGTACTTCCACACCGATTACTGGAAGCACCCGGATAACCATGCCATCAATGTCTGCGACGCGGGCGTGCCGTTCGGCTTGCCCTTCGCGCCGAGCCCGTTTCGCGCCACGTTCCATGTGAAGGCGGGTAGCGTGGAAGTGACTCGCGAGATCCCGCTGCAGTATCGCTACGTGAAAGACGTGTATGCGGGCGACAAGCGCATGGAGATGAACGTGGTGCCTGCCTTTTCGGTGCGCGTCACGCCGCTGCTCGCGGTGATTCCCCTGGCGGCCGCGGCCGCCAAACCGGCGCAGCGCGAGATCCACGTCACCGTGACCAACGGAACCAAGGGCGCGGCGCAGGCCAGCGTGGCGCTGGAACTGCCGGCGGGTTGGAAAGCCACGCCTGCCAGCGCGCCTCTTGCGTTCGCGCACGAAGACGAATCGCTCTCGGCGCGCTTTCAGGTGACCGCTCCGGTGGCCGTGAAGACCGGCGAGTACACACTCCGTGCGGTGGTGACCTCGCCGGCCACGGGGAGCGAGAAGTTCACCACGGGATATCAGGAGATCGAATATCCGCACATCCAGCGCCGCCAGGTGATCAAGCCGGCGGAGACCGCGCTCAAAGTGGTGGACGTGAAAATCACCCCCAACATCAACGTGGGATACATTGTAGGCGTGGGCGATCAGGTCCCCGAGGCCATCCAGCAGTTGGGCGCCAAGCTGGCTTTTATCGACCCGGACGAGATGGCATGGGGCGATCTGTCCAAACACGATGTGATCATCACCGGCGTGCGTGCCTACGAGCGCCGCGCCGACCTGCGCGCTTACAACCGCCGCCTTCTGGATTACGTGGAGCGCGGCGGCACCGTGATTGTGCAGTACAACAAGATGGAGTTCAACCAGTCGGAGTACGGCCCGTTCCCCGCCAAGGTCAGCGGCAATCGTATCTGCGATGAAACGGTGCCGGTGAAGGTGCTGGCGCCGGCGCACCCCATTTTCAATTTCCCCAACAAAATCGGACCGAAGACGTGGGACAACTGGGTGCAGGAGCGCGGCCTCTATTTCCTGGGCGAGAAGGACAAGAAATACACGGACCTGGTCGCGATGACGGATTCGTTCAAGGACAATCCCGGCGAAAAGCTCGGCTCACTGGTGGAAGGCAAACTGGGCAAGGGACGCTGGATCTATCTCGGGCTCGGTCTGTGGCGCCAGCTTCCCGCGGGCACCGATGGAGCGTATCAACTTCTTGCCAACCTGATCAGCCTTCCGCGCAGTGCCGGCGCCCGGTAGGGCACGCGCGGCGGAATGGAAGCGTAACCTTTGGCGGTGCGCCGCCGCCAAATCACCGAAAGCTCAGCAGGTATCTATGATCCGAAAATGCTTGTTTGTTTCGCTCGCCGCAATGCGGCTACTTTGCGCGCAATCCACGCTTCCCACCGAATGGATCGATAAAGATACCGGGCATCGCATCATACGGCTTTCGCGCGACGACGGCACCCAGAGCCTTTACTTCCATCAGAACGCCTATACCGCCGACGGCAAGAAGCTGATTGTCACCACCGCCGGCGGCGGCGTTGCGACCATCAACCTGGCCACGCGCGAGGTGAAGCCGCTGGTTCCGGGGCCAGTGTCTGTCCTGGTGGCGGGCCGCAAGACCGGCGATGTCTATTACACCAGGCGCGGTGAAGGTGAGCCGGGCGGCGGGAGTGGCGGACGCGGTTCAGCCGCGGCCACGGTATACGCCACGAATGTCGATACCGGAGCGACGCGCGAGGTGGTGAAGTTGCAGCCGGGGCGGAATGTGGCGTCCCTCAATGCGGACGAAACCCTCCTGCTGGGCAGCTATATCGACGGTCCTCCGCGGCAAGCGACGGGCGGCAACCGGCAGCCGGGCGCAGCCGCACGTTTCGGACAGCCAAACTACCAGGCGGTGGGTCCGGACGGCAAGCCGATGACCTTCGCGGACGCCAAAGACCTGGGCTTGCACAACTCGCTGATGGCGGCTCGCTCCGGTCCGCCGCGCGTCCTGTTCACCGTGAATACGAGGACGGGTGAGATCAAGGAGGTCTTCCGCGACCACGAATGGCTCAATCACTTGCAGTTCTCGCCGACCGATCCCACCCTCATCATGTTCTGTCACGAGGGCACGTGGCACGAAGTAGACCGCATCTGGAACATCCACACCGATGGCACCGGTCTGAAGAAAATTCACACCCGCACCATGAACATGGAAATCGCCGGCCACGAGTTTTTCTCGGCCGATGGCAGCATGATCTGGTATGACCTGCAAACGCCGCGCGGCCAGGATTTCTGGCTGGCGGGCTACCGGATCGCGACCGGCAAGCGGACCTGGTATCACCTGCAACAGAACGAATGGTCGGTGCACTACAATGTATCGGCCGACGGAACCTTGTTTGCCGGCGATGGCGGCGACAGCGAAATGGTGGCGCGCGCCCCCGACGGCAAATGGATCTATCTGTTCCGGCCGGAGCGTGTGCCGGATGTGGCCGGTATCAAGGCCCCGAATTCCGACGAACTGATCGATACCGGATTCTTCAAGGCTGAACGGCTGGTGAATATGAGCAAGCACGATTACCGGCTCGAGCCGAACGTCACATTCTCACCGGACATGAAGTGGGTCGTCTTCCGGTCGAACATGCTCGGTCCGGTGCACGTGTTCGCGGTGGAAATCGCGAAGGCGGATCAGCGCCGGTAGGAACGTTACGCCATGTGACACAACGGGACCGCTCTGCCGGCTCATTTCGAGGCTTGCGGGGGGCGCGAGTTTCCATCCCAAGCCCAAGAAACAGCGCCGGTTCAACGACGCGGCCGTCAAGTGCTCGGTGTTTTGCATTGTGAAATCGCAGGGAATGGACTTTAGGCCCCTTGCGAAGCGCTCCGGACTATGAAAACATCCGCTCCCAGGAACCTAGAGGAGCGGACCATGTCACGTCTCGCGTCGGTCTCGATCTGCGTTGGAATCGCATTGCCCGGCTGGTGCAGGGGCGCGCGCTTGCCCCCCGCGGAGCGGCGGCAACACATCGAGAAACTCCATCGGATGCTGCCGGCCGGCGAGTTGCCACCCGGTTTCGACGCATTCAACTACATGCGAGCGAATTTGCGGATAAGGAGTCAGTCATGCGTCACGTTGTAACCTGTTTTGCATTACTGGTAGCGGCCGGCGCGGGATTCGGGCAAGTCGGCGGTACTGGTACAATTCAAGGCACGATCACCGATCCATCGGGAGCCGCTGTGGCCGGCGCCTCGGTGACTGCAACCAACGCTGCCACAGGTGTCCCGACCGGCCGCAAGACCACCGACGCCGGTTTTTTTGTGCTCCCCCTGCTTCCGGCGGGAACGTACAACGTGACCGTGCAGGCTGCCGGATTTCAAACGTTCAACCAGCGAAATGTCGTGGTGGACGCACTCCAGGTGGTGGGCCTGAATTCCACGCTGGAAATTGGACAGGCGAACCAGACGATTACGGTAGATGCCGCGCCACCTGTGCTAAAGACCGATGATGTTTCGCTGGGCTCCTCCATGGAGAACAACGTCTACGATGCTCTTCCGCTGGCGATGAACGCGGCGGGTTCTCCGCGCGACCCCTCGGCATTCGCCGGTCTCGCCATCGGCGTCAGCAGTTACAGCACGCAGGCGGCAGGCCCGTCATTCGGCTCATTTAACGGCGGCCAGACGTATCAGAACGAGGTGTACCTGGAGGGCCTGCCGTTGACCAGCGCGGGAACCGAAGCCGATACACGTAACATGGCATTCGGGGTTTCGGTGGAAGCCGTGGAGCAGTTTCAGGTGCAGACGTCCGGCGCCAAGGCCATGTATGACGGGCAAGGCGTGGAGAATTACGTCCTCAAATCGGGAACCAACCAGTTTCACGGCGGTGTTTACGAATACTTCCGGAACACCGACTTCGACGCGCGCGGTTTCTTCGCCTCGGTATTGCCGGCGGACCATCAGAACGAATTCGGCGCAAACCTGGGCGGCCCCATC
>JARLGM010000049.1 GCA_031292755.1 Candidatus Sulfopaludibacter sp. | reverse complement strand
TGGGACCAGCAGCCTGCTCTGCCGCTGGCCGAATTCGCCGCCAGTTTCATCAGCGAAGAGAAGGGTGTGGCTTCATCCAGGGAGGCGCTCGAAGGCGCGCGCCACATTATCGCCGAATGGGTCAGCGAGAATGCGGAGTTCCGCAAGTCTGTGCGCGCCATGATGCTGGCCGAGGGCATCGTGGCCAGCCGCGCCACCGAGGGCGTCGCCGATCCCGAAGGCAAATTCCAGTTGTACGCGCAGTACTCCGAACCGGCCTCGAAGATTCCGTCTCACCGCATGCTCGCCATCCGCCGCGGCGCCAAGGAAGGCATCCTCGCGTTCGAAATCGAACTGGAAAAAGAGAAGCCCCTCGCCATGCTCCGCTCGCGGGTCATCCGCGAACCCGGCGAGTGGGTGGAACATCTCGAACTGGCGGTGGAAGACTCCTACGAGCGCCTCCTCAACCCCTCCATCCAGACCGAAGTGCGCCTCGAATTGAAGGACCGTTCCGACGAAGAGGCCATCAAAGTGTTCCGGGAGAATCTGGAAAACCTGCTCCTTTCCCCTCCCGCCGGTATGCTCACGGTGCTGGCCATCGATCCCGGCATTCGCACCGGCTGCAAGCTCGCCGTGGTGGACGACACCGGCAAGTTTCTGGAAAACGGTGTCATCTATCCCTTCGAACCCAGGAACGATACGAACGGCTCCCTGAAGACTCTCGCGTCCCTGGTGGCCCGCCACAACGTGCAGGCCATCGCCATTGGCAACGGCACGGCGTCACGAGAGACCGCCGCCCTGGTGCAGGACTTCCTGCGCCAGGCGAACCTGACTAAGATTTTCAGCGTCTCGGTGAGCGAATCCGGCGCCTCGGTCTATTCCGCCAGTGCGATCGCCCGCCAGGAATTCCCCGACCTCGACCTCACCATCCGCGGCGCCATCTCCATCGCTCGCCGGTTGCAGGACCCGCTTTCCGAACTGGTCAAGGTGGATCCCAAGAGCATCGGGGTCGGCCAATATCAGCACGACGTGGACCAGCGCCGCCTCAAGCAGAGCCTCGAAGCCACCGTCGAATCCTGCGTGAACCGCGTGGGTGTCGATCTCAATACGGCATCCTGGGCGCTGCTCCGCTACGTCGCCGGCATCAACGAACGCACCGCGCAGAAGGTCGTCGAGTTCCGTAACGAGAAGGGTCGCTTCCGCTCCCGCGTGGCGTTGAGAGCTGTGCCCGGATTCGGACCGAAAACCTTCGAACAGGCAGCCGGCTTTTTGCGCATCCGCGGCGGCGAGAATCCGCTCGATGCCACGGCGGTCCATCCCGAATCGTACCCGGTAGTGGAGCGCATCGCCGCGTCCCTGAACGTCGCCGTCCACGACCTGATTGCCACGCCGGAACTGGTGGAAAAAATCAAGCTCGAAGGCTTCGCCACCGAAACCGTCGGCATGTACACCCTGGGCGATATCCGCGAAGAACTCCGCAAACCGGGCCGCGATCCACGCGAGAAATTCGTGGCGCCGCACTGGCGCGAAGACGTCAAAGAAATCGCCGACCTGAGGCCCGGCATGACCCTGGAAGGAGTAGTCACCAACGTCACGCGCTTCGGGGCCTTTGTCGATGTGGGCGTCCACCAGGACGGCCTGGTCCACATCAGCGAACTTTCCAATCGCTATGTAAAGGACGCGAGCGAAGTGGTGAAGGTGGGCCAGATTGTCAAAGTCCAGGTGCTCAACGCCGACCCGAAGGCCAGGCGCATTGCGCTTTCAATGAAGGCCCTGGCGCCTCCTCCGGCCAAGGCGAAGAAGCAGGAGCCCTCGATGCAGGATAAGCTGGCGGCGCTCAGCAATAAGTTCAAAGTGCGATAAATGCGCAAAAGCGTTTGGATCCTCGCCGCGTTCTCGCTAGCTCACGCCCAGAGTTTTGAAGTCGCGTCGATCCGGCTGCACCCGGGGCCGCTCTCGCGCATGATGGTTCTTTCGATCTCCGGCACGCGAATCAAGATGGAGGGGTACAGCGCCTTTATGCTCGTCATGGAAGCGTATCGCCTGAAAAACTTCCAGATCTCGCTGGAAAGGGTTGCGCGGCAGGAGGAGGATCTCCGTACAGTCATGTACGACATCGACGCGCGCACGCCCGGTGAGCGGCCCGCCACGCCGGACGACGTGCGCAAGATGCTGCAGACGCTGCTTGCCGAACGGTTCCATCTGGCGGTCCATCGGGAGAGCAAAGAAATGCCGGTGTATGCCCTTGTCGCCGGCGCGGAACTGCCTGGCCTGAAGGAGAGCGCTGCAGGCGACCCTTGTTCGTTCCACGTCCAAGTGGCAAAGGACCGCAGGAAGTATGAAGAATCCTTTACGAACTGTGGAATCGACGAATTGGTGAATCAACTGGGAACCCTGGTGGACGATCGGCCGGTGGTGGACCGCACGCGGCTAACCGGAACCTACGACTTCCGCCTAATTGCGACTCCCGCATTCATCAACGGCGACCGGCCCGAGCCAGGCGATATCGATGTCTTTGCGGCGCTCCAGGGAATGGGCCTCAAGCTGGAGCGGCAGAAGGCAGCCATCGAGATCCTCACCATTGACCGGGTGAGCAAGCCCACGGATAACTGAAATTGGTAAGCCACTGGTTCGACCAGTGCGACTTGAAAAGGTTTGACCGTTCCGGGAGTAGAATCCTCCTCAAGTGGCTTGATGACCGACGATGAGGAGGATTCAATGTCAGAGCTTTACCAGAGCCGATCCCATTCCAAATGGGACTGCAAGTATCACGTGGTATTCGTGCCCAAACAGCGACGGAAAGTGATCACACCACCCTAATGCACCCCGGCCGTCTCCTCGACCGGTTGGAACGGGCTGATCAGGTTGCCTCCGCCATCGAAATCGAAATCGATCGTCGCTTCGATCTCCAGCAGCGGATTGCCCTCGATCTGCGCCCGCAGGTTTTCGCTGAACGCCATGCGCCCCAGCTCCATGGTGTTGCGAATCCAGCCGTAGGTCACTTGCGCCAGGTCCAGTTTGCCTACCGTGGGGGAGATCCGCTCGATGCACTCGCGATCGGTGGAAAAGTGGATCGGCGTGCGCACGGCGGCGGGCGTGTTGGCGGTCAGCGAGTTGATATAGGTCGGCTCCCAGTTGGTGCGCTCCACCAGCCGGTCCGTCACCACGTCGGCCATGCCCAGCCCGACCGCGCTGTTGTACGTAAGAGCGCTCAGGTCGCGCACGAAAATGCGGTTGAATTTCGGCGCTGTGTCCCACGGATTATATTCCCCGTTGACACCGCGATTGGCTACCTTGGTATCCATCCCCGCGCCGGAGATGTTCTTGCCGATCTCGTCGAGGATCAGGATGTCCAGGTCCATCGGGATCCGCGCCATCCACGTCTTCACCAGCGCCAGATTCTCTTCTTCCCGCTGCTCCATCGCCTCCACCGGAACGGCATCCAGCTTGGCGGTGTTGTGATTGGCGTCTTCCAGAATAGCGAGACCGCCCAGAATCCGGCCGCTCCCGAGCACCTGCCGCCCCACGCTGCGGATGACGTGCTCCAGCCCCAGATTGTACGCATAGGCGTGGTACCGCTGGGCACCCGCGAATTTGCCCAGCCCGATGGCCATCATTTTGAACAGCCCGCTCTCGATCTTGCCGGCAAAATCCGTATGCCACTTGACGCGCCCCACCAGCATCACGCCGTCGGCCTCATGCGCCATCCTGTCCATGAAAGCTTCGATGCCGTCGGCGGTCTTCCCCAGCGAGACCACTTCGAGCTGGCTGATGACCGGACAGCCCATGGCGGATTCGACAATGCCGTAATGCGCCAGCACGTCGGCCTGTCCCGCGGCCGAAGCCGCGCCGTGGCTCCCCATGGCGGGGAACAGGAAGGGCTGCATGCCCTGATCTTTCCAATACTGCACCACGCTCCGCACAATAGTGGCGATATTGTGAATCCCGCGGCTGCCGACGCCGATGGCGACGCGCGCCCCGGGCTTCAGCTTACCTGCAAAGTTGGAGCCGGCGAGCTGCTTTCTGACCTCGGCGGCGACGTCCGGAATGCGTCGATCCGGAAATTTCTGGCGAGCAACAACAAGGCGGGGAAATTGCATGACAGGTCTATTTTAGCCGGAAACGCGCCATCAATACATATAATGGAATTTCATGCCCCTCGACGATCGTGGGATCGCCATCAGTGCAACATTTACCGCCGAAGCCATTCAGCCGGGCCTGGCATTTTGGACGGCGGAACTCGGACTGGATTATGAAATCCGCTTCGCCGGATACGCGCAGCTTTTTCAGGAGCTGCTGGACCCATCGGGCCTGTTCGCCCGCAATCGCGGCGGTTTCAACGTGGCGCTGGTCCGTCTGGAGGATCTCCCTGCGCCCGGATCCGCGCGCGACCTGCTGGAGGCTGTCCGCTCCGCCGCCACCCGTCTGGCGTCGCCGCTGATCCTGGCCGTCTGCCCTCCCACGCCCCGGAATGCCGCCACCTTCGAGGCGCGCCTGCGCATTCTCTGCGAAGGCACGCGCGACCTGGCATCGGTCCATTGCATCCTGCCGGGCGAAGTGACCTCGCTGTATCCGGTGGCCGAAATCCACGATCCGCACGGCGAGGAACTCGGCCATCTGCCCTATACCCCCGAGTTCTTTGTGGCGCTCGCCACCGCCATCGCGCGCAAGATTCACGCCATCGCCAATCCGCCCTTCAAGGTGGTCGCCCTCGACTGCGATGAAACCCTGTGGGCCGGAATCTGCGGAGAAGACGGGCCGCAGGGCGTCACCATCGATCCGCCGCGGCGCGCCTTGCAGGAATTCATGGCGGCGCGCAGGCGCGAGGGAATGCTGCTGACCCTATGCAGCAAGAACAATCCGGAGGATGTCGAGGAGGTGTTTGCCGCGCATCCGGAAATGCCGCTATCGCTGCGCGATTTCGCCGCCTGGCGGATCAATTGGGAAAGCAAGGGCACAGGCCTGGCGGCCCTGGCCGCGGAACTGGAACTGGGACTCGACAGTTTCATCCTGGTGGACGATAGCGCCAAGGAGTGTAACGAAGCGCAGGCCGCCGCTCCGCAGGTGGTGGCGCTGACTCTGCCCGCGGGTCCCCAGGAGATCCCGCTGTTTCTGCGCCACGTCTGGGCCTTCGACCGTCCCCGCGTCACCGCCGAGGATCAGCGCCGCGCCGAACTCTACGCGCAGCAGGCCGCCCGCGCCCGCGCCCGCCGCACCGCCGGCACGCTGGAGGAGTTTCTGGCGTCTTTGCAACTGGCGGTGGAGATCGCGCCCATGCGCCCGGACCAGTTGGCGCGCGTTTCCCAGCTTACCCAGCGCACCAACCAGATGAACGCCACCTGCATCCGCCGCACCGAGGCGGAGGTGCTGAGCAGCGGCCTGGAGTGCCACGTGGTCACGGTGCGGGACCGCTTCGGCGATTACGGGCTCACCGGCGTGATGTTGTTCGCTCCCGCGGACGAAGCCCTGGCGGTCGACACGTTCCTTTTGAGCTGCCGTGCACTGGGCCGCGGCGTGGAGCATCGCATGGTGGCGCACCTGGGCCGCATCGCCCTGGAACGTGGTCTGCAACACGTGCGGATTCCGTTTCGGGCCACGCAGCGCAATCGTCCGGCGGCGCTGTTCCTGGAATCTATTGGCGCGGATGCCCTGCCGGCCGCTGCCGCTGCGGCGGTCACATATCATCCATCGGTACCCGCTAGCACTTCCGGGTTGACAGACAACGCTTCGCGATCATCTGCCCTACCGCGGCGTATCGACTACGTGAAGATCGCCACCGAACTGCGCGACCCCGGCGCTGTGCTGGAACGGATCCGCGCCGCATCGCGCCAGCACAGGTCCGCGAACCGGCCGCCCGATCCGCCCCGCACCGGGCTGGAACGCGAGTTGACGGAACTGTGGGCGGCGCTCCTGAACCTGCCGGCTGTCGGCATCCACGACAATTTCTTCGAACTCGGCGGGCACTCGCTGCTGGCCGTGCAACTGCTCTCCCGCGTGCGCCAGATCTGCGGTGTGGATCTCTCGCTCGAAGTGGTCTACAGCGGCGAATTCACCGTGGCCGAACTGGCCAAGGCGGTGGAGCTGAAGGAAATCGAAAGCTCGGGCGGCGAGTATCAGGACCTGTTGCGCGAACTGGAAGGGCTGAGCGACGAAGAGGTGCGCGCACTGCTGGCCGAAGAGCAGGATAGCTGACGGCGATGCGCATCCTGCTGACGGCCAATGCATCCTACGTGCCCCCGCGCGGTGGCGCTACGCGCAGCAACCTGATCTGGCTGGACCACCTGGCCCGCCAGGGCCACCAGTGCCGCATCGTCAGCGGCGCATCCGGCCCGGGCGCGGAACTGCGCCACCATGCGTCCATCGGGGTGCTCGCCGTGGAAGAGCCGGCGCGCCGCGTCCTGGCGTTGCGCCGGCAGATTCAGGAATTCCGTCCCGATTGGGTGCTGGTCTCCTCCGAAGATCTGGGCCACGCGCTATTGCGCGAAGCGCACCACTCCGCCGCCGGACGCGTGGTGTACCTGGCCCACACGCCGCAGTTTTTTCCCTTCGGCCCGGCCAGTTGGAATCCGGATGCGCAGGCCGCGCGCCTGGTGGCGGAGGCCGCCGGCATCGTGGCCATCGGCCATCACATGGCCGGCTACATCCTGCAGGCATTAGGCCGCCCCGCCACCGTCATCCATCCGCCGCTCTACGGCACAGGCCCCTTCACGCACTATGCCAACTTCGCGCGCGGCCGCGTGGTGATGATCAACCCCAGCGCGGTGAAGGGCGTTTCTATTTTTGTGCGCGTGGCCGAGCGCTTTCCCGCGCACGAGTTCGCCGTGCTCCCGGGATGGGGAACCACCGCCGAGGATCGCCGCCTGCTGGAACGCCTGCCCAACGTGCGTTTCCTGCCCCCCGCGCCCGATATTGACGACGTACTGGCCGGGACGCGCGTGCTGCTCATGCCCTCCCTGTGGTACGAAGGTTTCGGCCTCATCGTGATGGAGAACATGCTGCGCGGCATCCCCGTGGTGGCCAGCGATTCCGGCGGCCTGAAAGAGGCCAAGGCCGGCACCCGTTACGTGATCCCCGTGAAAACCATCGAGCGCTACCAGGCCGTTTTCGACGAGCTTGGCATGCCCAAACCGGTGGTCCCGGAGAACGACCCCGCGCCCTGGTTCGCGGCCCTGGAAGAACTGCTCGCGGACCGCGCCGCTTACGAAAAGGAATCGGCTGCGTCGCGCCGGGCGGCCCTGGCATTCGTCGGCGCACTCGACTCCGCGGCGATGGAACGGTACCTCGCCGAATTGCGGCCCGCGGAGCCGGCCCACGAGCGAACTTCCGTGGAATCCCTCACGCCCGAAAAACGCGCCCTCTTGTTGCAGCGCTTGCACAAGCGGAAAATGGTTCCCTGATGCGCATCCTGCTGGCCCAGAATTCGGAGTATTATCCGGCGCACGGCGGCGGCGATAAATCCAACCGCCTGCTTCTGGAAGCGCTGGCGGGGCGCGGCCACGCCTGCCGTGCCGTAGCGCGCATCAGCGTGTTCGGCGAAACCGAGCGTTACCTTTGCGACCTGGCCGCCCGCGGCATTTCCTCTCCCCGCGTCACCGGCGGCGTGGTCAGCTTCGAGCGCGCCGGCGTGTCGGTTCACGTGGTCACTACCGGCAATTTCCGCGCCCTGTTCACCGCGCAGATCGCCGAGTTCCACCCCGACGTCATCCTCACCTCCACCGACGATCCCGCCCAACTCCTGCTCGAAGCCGCCCTGCGCGCCGATGCGGCCCGCGCGATCTACCTGGTGCGCGCCACCCTGGCCGTGCCGTTTGGACCGGATTGCGCCTTTCCCTCTGAAGCCAAAGCCGAACGGATCCGCTCCACCGATGCCGTCGTGTGCGTCAGCCAGTACGTCGCGGACTACGTCCAGCGATGGTCGGGGATCCCCGCCGCACACGTTCCCATCTCCCTGCTGGAGCCGCAGGAAGGGCCCCTGGCTACACCTGACCCTGCGGGCTTCGTCACCATGGTGAATCCCTGCGCGGTAAAGGGAATCGCCATTTTCCTGGCTCTCGCTGACGCCTTTCCGGCCCTGCCGTTTGCCGCCGTGCCTACCTGGGGCACCACCGAAAAGGATCGCGCCGATCTCGCCGCCCGGCCCAACGTCGCCATCCTTCGCCCGGTCGACCGGATCGACGATCTGCTGGCCCGCACCCGCGTCCTCGTGGTGCCATCGCTGTGGGCCGAAGCGCGCTCGCGGATCGTGCTGGAAGCCCTGCTGCGGGGCGTGCCGGTCTTGGCCGCCAACACCGGCGGCATCCCCGAAGCCATGATGGGCGTCCCGTATCTGCTCCCCGTGCAACCCATCGCCCATTACCAGACCATGCTGGATTCCCAGATGGTGCCCATCGCCGAGGTGCCGCGGCAGGATATCGGTCCCTGGGTAGAGGCGCTCCAGCGCCTGGTGTCGGATGGCGCGCACTACCGGGAGATTTCGGCCGCCTCGCGCGCGGCGGCGCGGAACTACCAGGCGCAGCTTTCGGTCGAGCCCTTCGAGCGGATTCTCTTCACCGCCACGCGGCACGAACGGATCCCTCCAAAAACTTCCACCCTCTCCGACGAGAAGCGCAAGCTGCTGGCCCTGCGTCTCCGCCGGCGAGCGCCCCGGGCCGCGTGGTTTCCGGACGCCGAATCGGCCGAGGGCGAGCGCCTGTTCTGCTTCCCCCACGCCGGCGGCGGCACGCGCATATTCCCCGGCAAGCCTGCCGGCGTGGCCCTTTGCCCGGCGCGCCTGCCGGGCCGTGAATCGCGCCTGGCCGAAGCGCCGTTTGTTCGTATGAGCGCCCTCATCGACGCGCTGGCCGGGGCTATCGACCCCTACCTGGACCGGCCCTTCGCCTTCTTCGGCCACAGCATGGGCGCGGCGATTGCCTTTGAACTGGCGCGCGAACTCCGCCGCCGCTGCCGTCCGCTGCCGCGCATCCTCATCGCTTCCGCCGCCCGCGCTCCCCAATATCGCCGGGACTATTCGCCTCCCCCGCCGCCCACCGACGACGAATTCCTCAGCGAATTGCGCCGCCTGCAAGGCATCCCGCTGGACGCGCCCTTTGCCCCGAGCGTCCTGCTTCCGGCCCTGCGCGCCGATGCCACACTTTACCGCAACTACGTGTACGCCGAAGATGCCCCGCTCCCCTGTCCGCTCCGCGCCTATGGCGGCCTGGACGACGAACGCATTACGCGCGAACACCTGGAAGCCTGGGGCGAACAAACCACCGCGCACTTCGCCGTTCGCCAGTTCCCCGGCGGCCATTTCTACCTGCGGCAAAGCGATGCCTTTTTGCGCGCGCTTGAGGAGGACCTGTGAATTCCGGCGAATTGCACGTCTGGCTGGTGCCTGTCGATAAGCTGCGCGAGGACGCACTGCCCGAAGCGGCGCCAGAAGAAGTCGAGCGCGCTTCCCGCTTCCAATCGGGCGTTTTGCAGCGCCGCTACCTGCGCGCGCACCGCGCCCTCCGCGCCATTCTGCGCTCCCTCACCCCCGCCGAACTGACCATCGCGGCGGGCTGGAACGGCAAGCCGTATCTCCCTTCGCTCCCTGAGTTGAAATTCAATCTCTCGCGGTCCAAGGGCATGGCGGCGGTGGCGGCGTCGCTCCAGATCGAAGTGGGCGTGGATATCGAGCGGTTGCGCCCGCTGGACGACTATTTGGGCATCGCCGATCGCTTCCTGCCACCCACCGCCGCCGCCGAATTCGCGGCGTGTTTCGGACCCAACCCGGAACGCGAATTCTTCCGGCGATGGACGCGCACCGAAGCGGTGCTCAAGGCCACCGGCGAGGGTATGATGGGCGCGGGCAAAGAAGTGGAAGGCGAGTGGACCATCATGGAAATCGACGCCGGGCCCGAATACGCCGCGGCCGTGGCGGCGCCCCGCGCCGGGTTGAGCGTAGTGCTCCGCGCCTTCGGAGAGGAACTATGAAAATCACCGTACTGGATGGCTACGCCCTCAATCCCGGAGACCTGTCCTGGGACGAACTGCGGAAATTTGGCGATGTGGAGGTTTTTGACCGCACCATGGTGGACGAAGTGGTGCGGCGCGCCGCCGGCGCCGCCATCGTCCTCACCAACAAGACCCCAATGCCCGATTACGCGATCCGCCAACTGCCCGAACTGCGCTACATCGGCGTCCTGGCCACCGGCTATAACGTGGTGGATGTGGAGGCGGCCAAGCAGTGCGGCGTGGTGGTCACCAACGCCCCGACCTATGCCAGCGCGTCGGTGGCGCAATTCGTCTTCGCGCTTCTGCTGGAGCTGTGCCACAATGTGAAGCTCCATGCCGAGGCGGTGCGCGCGGGCGAATGGTCGCGGTCTCTCGACTGGAGCTTCTGGAAATCGCCGCTGATCGAGCTCTCCGGCAAGACCATGGGGATCGTGGGCTTCGGCCGCATTGGCCGCGCGGCCGGCCGCATCGCCGATGCACTCGGCATGCGCGTACTTGCCTGCGACACCTATCAGGGCGACGCGCCCCTGTACACCGGCTTTCGCTGGGCCACGCTGGAAGAAGCATTGCGCGAATCCGACGTGGTGAGCCTGCATTCGCCGCTGTTCCCGGAAACGCGGGGCATGATCCACGCGGGCACGCTGGCGCTCATGAGGCCATCGGCATTCCTGATCAATACTTCGCGCGGCCCACTGGTAGTGGATCAGGATCTGGCCGAGGCGCTAAACGCCGGACGGCTAGCCGGAGCGGGCCTCGACGTGCTCTCTATCGAACCGCCCCTGGATACCAATCCGCTGCTGCACGCCCGCAACTGCCTGGTGACCCCGCACATCGCCTGGGCCACGCGCGAGGCGCGATCCCGCCTGATGGAGATTGCCGTGGACAATGTATCCTCCTTCGTGGCGGGTACACCCCGAAACGTGATAGGTTAACGATAATGGGGACAGCGCCGGAAAATACGAGGAGATCCATGGATCGACGAAATTTCTTAGTCAGTTCAGCCGCGGCCCTGGGTGCCGCATCCAGTGCGTTTGCTTCGCCAAACGACACCGTTCGCATCGCCTGCATCGGCATCGGCGGCCGCGGACCATCTCACCTTAACGGCTATAGCAAACTGCCCAACGTCGAGATCGCCGCGATTTGCGATATCGACGATTCGCATATTGCTAAAGGCCTGAGCATCCTGGACAAGCTGGGTAAGCCCAAGCCCCAAACCTACAAAGACATCCGCAAGCTGCTGGAAGACAAAACCATCGACGCGATTTCCATTTCCTCGCCGAATCACTGGCACACCCTGATGACTATCTGGGCCTGCCAGGCAGGCAAGGACGTGTACGTCGAAAAGCCCTGCTCGCACAACATCTTTGAAGCCAGACAGATTGTCGCCGCGGCCCGTAAGTACAACCGCATGGTGCAGCAGGGCAGCCAGATCCGCTCGTCGGTGGCGATCCAGGAAGCCGTGCAGCACATGCGGGACGGCCTGATCGGCGATGTCTATATGGCTCGCGGCCTGTGCTTCAAGTGGCGCGACACCATCGGCCATGCGCTCCCTGAACCCGTGCCCGCCGGAGTGGATTACGACCTGTGGACCGGCCCTTCCCCCATGCACCAGTTCACGCAGAACCGTTTTCATTACAAGTGGCATTGGTTCTGGGACACCGGCAACGGCGACCTCGGCAACCAGGGCATCCACGAAATGGATGTGGCGCGCTGGGGCCTCGGCGTGAAGTATCCCGTGAAGGTCAGTGCCATCGGCGGCCACTTCATGTTCGACGACGACCAGGAAACGCCCAACACCTTGAACTGCGCCTTCGAGTTCAACGACGGCGGCAAGCGCAAGATGCTGGAATTCGAAGTGCGCCACTGGATGAGCAACCACGAAGCCACGGTGGGCGACCCGACGTACCAGGGGAACGCGGCCGCCAGCCCGCGGCGCAGTTCCGACAGCATCGGCAACATCTTCTACGGCTCCAAGGGCTACATCACAATGGACAGCTACAGCTCGTACCAGACGTGGCTTGGCAAGCAGCAGGAGCCCGGACCGAAGAACAACAAGGGCGGCGACCATTTTGCCAACTTCATCGACGCGGTCAAGAGCCGCAAGCGCGAAGACCTGCACGCCGAAATCGAAGAAGGCGCCGCGTCCACCGTGCTGGTGCACCTGGCGAACATCTCCTACAAGGTGGGACGCACGGTCCACTTCGATGCCAACACCATGACCTGCACGGGGGATCCCGAAGCGAATAAGCTGCTGACCCGGGCGTATCGCAAGCCCTTTGTGGTGCCGGAAAAGGTGTAGCAGTCCGTGGTAAAACCCGCTCCCCGACGATCGCGGCTCTAACACACTGAATCTACAGAGCCGCGCACCTTAGTAAGCGGTCTTTTTGAACTTAAGGATCGCTCTTATCGGCGCTTCAACTTAAAGCAGCCGGAAGTTTACTTCGATAGTGGCGGCCACGGTAACGGGCCTGCCGTCCTTCCTGCCGGGCGAGAACCGCCATTTCCTCACAGCTTCGATGGCCTTTTCATCCAGGCCGAGGCCCAGGCCGTGCATCACCCGGATATGGGAGGCCCTGCCGGCGGGGTCCACTTCCACATACAGCGTGACGATCCCCTGATATTTGGCCTTGCGGGCTTCTTCGGAGTATTCGGGCTCGACCTTGAAGATCAGGGCCGGCGCCGTCACGCCGCCGCCCACGCGGAACACGCCGCCTCCGAATCCGCCGCCTTCCCCCGGGCCTGTGCCGCCGCCCGTACCCGGGCCGACTCCGCCGCCCTTGCCCGATCCGATCCCGCCGCCGGATCCGGTGCCATTTGCGGGCGGCCCGATCTTACCCAAAGGATCGCCATAATTCGGCATGTTGACTTGCGGCAGGTTCACGTCGGGAGGCGCCAGAATGGAGGGCTCCATAACCAGTTTGGGGTCGAGATTCGCGGTCACAGCCGATGGCGGCACAAACTGCCGCAGGGCCGCTTTCGGCAGACGGCCTTTGTTGGCCGGCAGGAACGAGCGGTCCCCGCCACCGCCGCCGCCCTGCTCTGTGCGGGGAGCCGGCTTGGCCTCGAAGGACACACTGTCGGGCAGGACCAGCGGCATCATTTGGACAAACTTTTGTTGCACAACCCTGGTGGACGCCACGGTGAAGAGCAGGAGTACGGCGGCGGATTGCAGTCCCACCGACATTACCCACGACCGCTTCTGCCTGCCGTACTGCCCCCAGATGTCGCGGACCAGAACCGGCTTCGAGGTGATGTCCGGCAGTGGATGCTCGGGAGCCAGGAGGTCGCGCAGGTTGCTCCCGAACGAGCGATACCACGGCGCATCGACCGATGCCGGCAGCAGCAGACGCTCCAGATGGTCCGCGGCGGGGATCACCGTCCAATGCAGTTCGGCGGCACGGCCCTTGGCCCGCGCCTGTTCGCTCCAGTTGCGGATGGCTCCGCGGAAGTGCGAAAGAGGGCCAGCGAGCCGGGCGATTTTTGCCTGGCACACGGCACACTGCTCCGCGTGTTGGCGCTCTTCGAAGCTAACGTCACCGATGAGGTACATAGAAACTCCTTGATGCGACAAATGCCTGTTCATTTCGCTCTCTCCAGCCGGGCACGCACGGACTGTAGCGCCCGAAAGAGGTGTGTTTTTACCGTGCCTTCCTTCATCCCGGTGACTTCCGCGATTTCGAGAAGGTCCATGTCCTCCACAAACCGAAGCAGAAACACCGTTCGCTGGCGCGCCGGCAAACCAGCGGCGGCCCTCCAGATTGCCTGCACCTGCTCCTGGATTACCGCCAGAGCTTCCGGAGATTGCTGTTGGTCCGCGATGGCGCATCCAACCTCGGAAATGTCTGCTTCCGCTTGCAGGTTCCTTCTCCAGAACTTCAGCCGGCCGCTGGATTCGTGATGGCGGACCAGGTTTGCGGCGATCTTCAGGAACCACGTGGCAATGCTGCAATCGCCGCGAAACTGGCTGCGCGCCTGGTATGCCCTCACAAAGCAGTCCTGGGTCAGATTTTCGGCGGTCTCGCGATTCCGCAGCGAAGCCAGCAGGAACCGGAAGACCCGCGGCCGGTAAAGACCTACCAGGGAATCGAAGTCATCCAGGTTTTCTGGTTGGGTTTCGCCTGCCGCCACCGCTTGTCCGGACAACCGGGTTCGCTCCATTCGCAGGTATAGATCAATTTGCGTGCCAGGGGGTTTACAAGCGATCTGCAAATGGACAGGCCAGGCGTCTACTTCAGACGGAGGCTGTTTGTGACCACAGTGACGCTGGAAAGAGCCATGGCCGCGGAGGCGACCATGGGGGAGAGCAGTCCGAGGGCGGCGATAGGGATGCCGATGGTGTTATAGGCGAAGGCCCAGAAGAGATTCTGGCGGATGACCCGCATGGTGCGGCGAGAAAGGTCGAGAGCTTCGGCCACGCCGTTCAGGTTGCTGCGCATGAGGGTGATACCGCCGGCTTCCATAGCCACATCGGTGCCGGATGCCATGACGATGCCGAGGTCGGCCTGCGCCAGCGCGGGCGCGTCGTTGATTCCATCGCCCACCATGGCGACACGCTTCCCCGCGGCTTGTAGTTTCTTCACCTCGGCGACCTTGCCTTCCGGGAGCACTTCGGCGAGCACGCGATCGATGCCGGCTTGACGGGCGATGGCGTCCGCGGTGGCTTGTTTGTCGCCGGTGATCATCCACACCTGGAGGCCCAGATCATGGAGACGGCGGACGGCTTCGACCGCTTCCGGCCGAATGGTATCGGCCACTTCGATCTCACCGGCCGGCACACCGTCCACCGAGACGGAGATGCCGGGGCGCCCGATGCTCACCTCGCGGCCCTCCACCCGGGCAGTAATGCCGTGGCCGGCCAAGGCGCGGAACGCTTCCGCATCCGCCAGCGGAATGCCGCGCGCCTGCGCCGCTTCCACAACGGCCTTGCCGAGCGGATGTTCGGAATATCGCTCGGCCGAAGCAGCCAGGCGCAGCAGATCGTTCTCCGGGAATCCCGGTGCGGGCGTAATGCGGACCACGCGCGGCTTGCCTTCGGTGACGGTGCCGGTCTTGTCCAGCACCACGGTATCGATGCGATGGGCCATTTCCAGCGCTTCGCCGCCTTTGATCAGGATGCCGCGCTCGGCGCCTCGCCCGGTGCCGACCATGATGGCGGTGGGGGTGGCGAGTCCCAAGGCGCACGGACAGGCGATGATCAACACCGCGACCGCATTCACCAGGGCGATCCCGAATGGCGCGAAGAAGAGCCACGCGCCAAAGGTGACCAGAGATGCCAGCAGCACCGCGCCGGTGAAATAGCCGCTGACCACGTCGGCCAACCGGGCGACCGGAGCGCGCGAACCCTGCGCCTGCTTCACCATCTCGATCATCTGTTGCAGCACGGTGCCGCGCCCCACCTTGGTCGCGCGGTACTGGAAACTGCCCGAGCGGTTGATGGTGCCGGCGAAGACGCTGTCCCCGGGTCCTTTATCCACCGGCATGCTCTCGCCGGTGAGCATGGCCTCATCGACCGCTGATTCGCCGCTGTCTACCGCGCCATCCACGGGAATGCGTTCGCCCGGACGGACCAGCAGCAGATCTCCCATGCGCACCTGCTCCACGGGGATTTCGCGCTCCACGCCGTCCGCGATTACGCGCGCCGTGGGGGGCTGCAAATCCATCAGCCGGCGGATGGCGGCCGATGCCTTGCCGCGGGCGCGCGCTTCCAGCGTGCGGCCCAACAGGATCAGGGTGATGATCACCGCCGCGGCTTCGAAGTACACCGTGTGGCCGCCGCGCACCGTTTCCCACACCGAATACAGGAATGCCGCGCCGGTGCCCAGGGCAATCAGCGTGTTCATATTGGCGGAGCGATGGCGCAGCGCGCTCCACGCCGCGGTATAGAAGGGTGCGCCGGGGTAAAGCATCAGCGGAATGGTGAGCAGCAACTGCACCCACGGCGCGATCTCCATCATGCCGAGCACCATCACCGGAATAGTGAACACGACGGCGACGATCAGGCGCGCGCGATAGCCCACCTCGGCGGCGTCCGGCGGAGCCTGCGTTTGGGGCACGCCGTAGCCCAGGTTCTCAATTGCCGAGACGAAGTCGGCGGTCCTGATGTGTCTGGGATCGTACTCGACCGTTGCGGTATTGGTGGCCAGGTTGACGTTAGCGCGCTGGACTCCCGGAGTTTTGGCCAGGGTTCGTTCGATGGTGCGCGCGCAGGCGGCGCACGTCATGCCGGAGACGGGCAGATCCACCCGTTCCGAAGCGGCGGTGTTCATGCCGGCACTTCGTAACCCAGGTCGCGCACGGCGTTTGCCAGGACGTCCGGCGTGACAAGGCCGGTATCGTACTCCACCGTGGCGCTGGCTCCTTGCAGATCTACGCTCACCTTGGTGACCCCGGGTGTGGATGCCAGGGTTCTTTCCACGCTACGTGCGCAATTCCCACAGGTCATGCCGCGCACCGGCAGATGCAATGTATTGGCCGCCATATTCATATGATGCGCAGAATGGCCGGAAAGTGACAGGGCTCAGGCTACCATGGAGGATTATGATACATGCCGATGCCCTCCTGGCACGCCGGCTGGAAGCCGCGGAGGCCGCCAATGCGCGCGGATGTTCGTCGGCGCCGGCAGGCGTCACGGCGGGCGTGCTGGAGGCGGGGGGCGGCGTCGCCATCTTCGTTGGGGCCGAATCGCCGCTCTCGCAGGCGGTCGGTCTGGGACTGAATGGACCGGTGAGCGCGCCGGCACTGGACCGGATCGAGGAATTTTTCCGCACGCGCGGCGCGAAGGTGACGATCGATCTTTGCCCGCTGGCGGATCCGGGACTGGTGGCGGCGCTGGGCAATCGCGGCTACCGCGCCACCGAGTTCAACAACGTGCTGGTGAAACGGCTTACTCGCACGGAAATTGCCTTCACGCCGCGCGTGCGGCGCGCCATCGCGGGCGAAGTGGAACTGTGGGCGCACACCGTGGGCCACGGTTTCTTCGAGCAAGCCCACCTCACCACCGAGGAAATGGACGTCGGCCGCGCCATTTTCGAAATGCCGGGAGCACTGTGCTACCTCACCGCCACCGAATCCGGCGAACCCGCCGGCGGTGGCGCGGTAGCCATGCGGGATGGCTTGGCAACTCTCTTTGCCGACAGCACGTTGAACCAGTTCCGGCGCCGCGGACTCCATGGCGAGTCGATCGCCGCGCGCCTGAACGAGGCTCTGGCGCAGGGCTGCGAACTGGCCACGGCGTCCACCCTGCCCGGAAGCATCTCGCAGCGCAACTACGAACGGCTGGGCTTCGAAGTGGTATACACGAAAGTCACCATGGTGGCCTGAGTTTTTATTTGAGAGTTTCTCCTCCCCTTCGCACTATTTCATATCGTGGCGCTTAACGATTGGGTGGTGGCGTGTCTGGTCGCGCTTGCCGTCTGGATTCTGCTCAGCGGGCTGGATGATCTGTTCATCAGCCTGGTTTGGGGTCTTACGGCGAAGAAGGCTTTCCCATGGCCGTCCGATGCCGAGCTGCAACAGGCGGTGGAGCGCCGGACCGCCATTTTTGTGCCATTGTGGCGCGAACATGGGGTGATCCGGCAAATGCTGGATTTCAACCTGGCGGAGATCCGGTACGGCAATTTCGATGTCTTCATCGGTGTTTATCCCAACGATGAAGCCACCTTTCAGGTGGTGTCCGAAGCCGGGCTCAGGCATCACCGGGTACATTTGGCGCTGGTACCGCATGACGGACCGACCAGCAAGGCCGACTGTCTGAATGCCATCCGGCGCCACATGGTGGAATACGAGGCGCGTCACGGAGTCAATTTCGAGACCATCGTCTTGCACGATGCCGAAGATCTGATTCATCCCGATTCGCTGCGGCTGATCAACTGGTACATGCGCGATTACCAAATGGTGCAGGTGCCGGTGCTGGCGCTGCCTACCGGTCTGAACGAATTCACGCACGGGCTGTATTGCGACGAATTCGCCGAATACCAACAGAAAGACATCCCGGTGCGGCGGAAGCTGGGCGGATTTCTGCCCTCCAACGGCGTGGGCACGGGATTCGACCGCCAGTCGATGGAGAGGATCGCGGCACAGCGCGGCGGCCGCATGTTCGACCCGGCCTGTCTGACCGAGGACTACGAGACGGGTTACCGGCTGTACCTGCTGGGTTGCCGCCAGATTTTTGTGCCCGTGCGATTCCGCGGAGGGGCGCCGGTCGCCACCCGCGAATATTTTCCGCGGAATTTCCGCGCCGCCGTACGGCAGCGCAGCCGCTGGATCACCGGCATCGTCCTGCAGGGCTGGCAGAACCACGGATGGGGCCGGGGCCCCGGGCAACTCTACTGGTTCTGGCGCGACCGGAAGGGAATGGTGGGCAATCTGCTCGCGCCGGCGGTCAACCTGCTTTTCCTTTATGGCGCGATGAACGGCGCGATCCGGCAAGTGCTGCCGGGCTGGCTGCTGCCGTTGTATCCGGCAACGGCCGCCATCGCGCTGGTGCAGGTGGCGATTCGCATGTGGACCAGCGCCCGCGTTTACGGTTGGGCCTTTGCCAGCGGCGTCCCGCTACGGATGCTGTGGGGGAACGTGCTGAATTGCCTGGCCACGGCAGCGGCGCTGCGTCAATTCGTGGTGGCACGCCTGCGGCGGGAAAAACTCGCCTGGCGCAAAACCGAACATATGTACCCGGTGTATGCGGAGGGGCGCCTGGATGTGGTGTTGAGCCGGCCGGAGGTTGGGCGTTAGGATTGGGCTACACAGCCGGACAGGCTTTTCGTAACGCATTGCTCACCGAGGCGGTGAACGCTTACCTTGCCGGAGATGAGGCGACGGGGAAAGCGGTGTTGCGCGACTACCACCCTCACCGGCTGCCTTCCCCGGCCCACTTCCGCCGCCGGTTTCCCCGGTCACGCGCCGTTCTTCCGCACCGTGCGATCCGCCAACACCTTGGTGCGGTGGGTGAATGAGAACGCCTTCGCCTTCATCGCGCAGGCTCGACCTTGCCCCACCTTTGGCCGACCGGTTCATCCTCGGGGTGGCAAGAGAAGGCGAGCCTGGACTTTCTGGGTTACACGTTTCACTGGCAACGCGACCTGTACGGACGCGGTAACAAGTACCTGAACGTGGAGCCGTCGAAGAAGGCGCTGCAGAGGGAGCGGGAATCACTTGAAGCACCATCGCAGCCAGCGCCCGTACCAAGTACCGGAGGGGATGAAGCTGTCCTACTCTACCGGCCGATTCGTTTTCGCAGCAATCCAAGCCTCGAACTCCTGCCTGCCCTTCTCGTAGGTGTCACCGTAGCCTTTCAGCAGGCGCGGGCTTTCGGCCAGTTCTCTCGCCAGCGTTCGGTCCTCGCGCGCTGCCGCCTGCACCAGCGCCAGCCATTCTTCGATTCTCTTCTGCTCCCGCTGGAATCGCACCGATCCGCGGCGAAAAGGTCTCAGGCATGCGATGGCATAGAGTTGCAGGAAACCCAGTATCGACGTCGTGCGCACGATCTTCCCCTCGCCGCTGACGAGCGAAAACAGCGGTCGCGCCCAGCCCAGCCAAGCGGGCAGAATGTCGGCGATCTCTTGCGCGCGCGGATGTAGGAATTCGTGAATGTGCAGGATCTGCCCCGGACCCACGCACGACTCCTGCCGGACGCGCGCAAATCGTTCCCGCCGGATCTTCAACTGGGCCACGCGGATGGCATCCTCATACGACATCCAAAGCGCCAGGTAGCGCGCCGTTTCTTCCAGCAGGACCGCGTCGTTCCACGCGCGGAATGGCGCCAGCCGCTCCAGGTAAAGCCGGGCGTATGGTTCGTCCTGATATTCCGTCAGGCGCCGCACGCCGGTCGCGACGATATCGGGAAGCGGCAGTGGTTCTTTCGGCGCGACACGGTCAGTTTGAAAACCTGCGGCGAAGGCTGCCAGGCTGCGCTCCACGCCTACGCCTCCGCGTCGGACCGCCTCTTCGAAAGCAGCCCGCTCGAACGGCAGGGTGCCGGTGGAGGCCAGGGCGCCGAACAGCGCCGCGCTGATCACGCTGCCGGCTTGCTGCGCGATCGCGGCGAAATCGGCCGGCACGAAGCGGGCGGCGCTCCCGTGGCAGGCGGCCAGCAGGACATCGCTATCGACGCGTCCATCGCCCGCAGCCGTGCGCTCCGTCATGGTGTAGACGCGATGAGTAGACGCAATCAGCACCGTCCGTTCCGGCGTCACCAGACCGCGCTGGATGGCCCGGCCCGCTTCCATCAACTCGCTGGCGATTACGATATCGACTTCGCCAGGCACCGGCATGAGGGCGAAGACCGGCTCGCCGGCGGCCGTCTCCGGAAACAGCTCGACATAATATATGGTTGATCCGGTGCGCTGTGCCACACCCGGCACCGAGGTGCTTTGAGCGTAGTAGCGGGAGTGCTCGGCCAGGTCCACGATCCAATCGGCCAAGACACCGCCGCCTTCGCCGCCCATCGCCAGAATAGCCAGGGTAATCGCCCGAGGCTGCATGGTTCATGCGCTCCGCTGCAACAGAGAGATGACAGCGCCCGCCACGCGGGTCCTCAAGCGCTCCCACGCGCCAGGGTGGGTGATGATCGCCACGCGGTAAAACGACGGGCACAGTACCGCCGCATGAGCCACCTCTCCGCAGAGGCCGCACCCTACGCAACTATCGAGCACCGTCGCCACGGGGTCCTTGCGGAGCGGATCGGGGTTCGGCGCAATGGTCAGGGAAGGACAGCCCGAAAGGCGAATGCAGGAATGGTCGCCGGTGCAGGTGTCGGCGTCCACCCCAAAGCGCTCGCGCACCACACGCTGCCCGGCGTTGGCGCGCTTTTCCAGAGCGGGCCGTTCGCGGCGCTGGCGATTGAGCATGCACTCGCTCTGCGCCACAATCACCTTTGGTCCCTTTTCGTGCGTGGTCAGAGCCTCGCGCAGGGTGTCGCGCATCCTGGCGACATTGTACGTGCGGGTGATGCTGCGAACCCATTTCACGCCCACGCCGCGGACGGCGTCCGCGATGGAAAGGCAGGTGGCCGATTGCGACGACGGGATATCCTGCCCGCCGGTAGCTGCGCTATAGCCGTTGTCCACCACTACCAGCAGACTATCGTTTCGATTGAACACGGCATTGCCAACGCCGCTGGTGAGTCCGTTGTGCCAGAAGCCGCCATCGCCCATGATGCTGATGGTGCGCTTGCTGGTTTCGGGCGTGCTGAACGCTGAAGCGCCGGCCCAGCCGAGTCCGTATCCCATGGTGGTCGCGCCGATATTGAAGGGCGGCAGAATGGAGAACAGGTGACACCCGATGTCGCAACTCACGTGATGCTCGCCCAGTTCGCGCTCCACCAGTTTCATGGCCGTGAAGATGGGCCGCTCGGGACATCCGGTGCAGAAGGAAGGCGGACGCGGATGCACCACTCCTTCCAGCGAAGGGACGACCACCGGCGCCGGCTTCGGGCGCGCGATCAGACGCGGGGCGTACAGGTCCACGAAACGGCGAATGCCATTCACAACCACCAGCGCAGTGTATTCGCCGGCCATGGGCAGCAGGTCCTTGCCGTGAAGCGTGGTGGCGATACCGGCCTTGCGCAGAATGGCGTGCAGGTTCTGTTCGATAAAATCCGGCTGGCCCTCTTCAATCAACAGGACCGCGCGCTTTCCGGAGCAGAAGCGCAGCACCTCATCCTCCATCAGCGGATACGTCACGTTGAGGACGGAGAGCGGCACCTGGCTTTCGCCGAACGGGGTGGCAAGACCCAGCAGTTCCAGGGCGCGCACCGTGGTGTTGTACATGCCCCCTTGCAGGATGATGCCGAAGTCCTGAGAATCGGCCGCGAAGGTCTCGTTCAGCGCGTGCCGCCGGATAAACTGCTGCGCGGCGGGCCATCGAGTGCGGATCTTCTCCTGCTCATGCAGATACGTCGCGGGCGGCAGCACGATGCGATTCACATCCCGCGCGGGCCGCTCCATGGCATGGGCCAGCGAGAAGACGGCGCGGACATTGTCCCCGGCGATAAAACGTCCATGCACGTGGCAGGCGCGGACGCGAAGTTGCAGCATGACAGGTGTGTGACTAGCCTCGGAAAGGGCGAAGCCCTGCTCCACCGCGCGCACGATGGAAGGCAGGTTCGGCCGCGGGTCGAGCAGCCACATCTGCGATTTCATGGCGAAGGCGTGCGTCCGCTCCTGCATGATGCTGGAACCTTCGCCGTAGTCTTCGCCCACGATGATCAGCGCGCCCCCGGTGACGCCACCCGAGGCCAGGTTGGCCAGCGCGTCCGACGCGACGTTGGTGCCTACGGTCGATTTGAAAGTGACCGCGCCCCGCAGCCGGTAGTGGACCGAGGCAGCCAGAGCGGCCGCGGCAGCAGCCTCGGAGGCACTGTGTTCGAGATGAATGCCGAGCTCCTGCAAGATGTCGTTGGCATCGGTCAGCACGTCCATCAAGTGGGAGATGGGCGCACCCTGATAGCCCGCAATGTACGAGACGCCGGACTGCAACAGGGCTTTGGTTACGGCCAGGATGCCTTCACCACGGAAGAGTTCGCCTGCGCCCAGCCGCAGTTTCCCGACTTCCGTCTTGAAGCTCCGCTCCGCCATGGCTACCTAGCTTATCCCACCAGCGCGAGGACGCGGCAGGGGCTTCCCGATCCGTTCACAATCTTGAGCGGCGTGGTAAGCAGAATCGCCCCCTTCGGTGGAAGTCGATCCAGGTTTGTCAGACTGGCCAGGCCGAATTTGTTGCTTCCGTGCATGATGCTGTGGCAGGGGAAGGGCGGATCGAAACGGAAGGCCTGACCGGCATCGGTGCCGACGCCTTCGGAGCCGAAGCCGATCACGTCGCGCTCGCGTGCCAGGAATGGCACCAAGTCGGGATGTGGGCCGGGGACGTGCGACCCATCCTCTTTCATGTTGGCGAACTGGGGACCGCGGCGCCGGGACCAATCCGTGCGCATGAGCAGCCAGGAGCCGGCGTCGATGCGGCCGTGCTCGGCCTCCCAAGCTTCCACGCGCCGCGGGGTGAGCAGGAAATCGGCGTCCTCCGCGGCTTCGCGCGACACGTCGATTACGCAGGCCGGCGCGATGAACTTCTCCACCGGGATGGAATCCGTGGCGTTGCCCGCATGGTCTTTGCCGCTCACCCAGTGGACCGGCGCATCGAAATGCGTGCCGGTGTGCTCCCCGCAGGAGAAGTTGTTCCAGTACCAGGCGGGGCCGCGCGCATCGTACCGCGAGATCTCTTCCAGCCGGAAGGGCCAGGTCCGGCCGAATTCGGGCGGAAGCTGGATGATGGCGGTGTCGCTGTCCAGCGCCTGGCTGAGGTCGATGACCCGAATGGCGCCGCCGGCCAGCGCCTGCGCGAATTGCATCAGGATATCAGTTTTCAATTGGCTTCCTTTCGATGTGATCGATGACGAGATAGTCGACCGGAAGGTTCCGCAACTCCAGCTTGAGACCCAGTTGCGCTTCGACCGCCTGCGGGAGCGTCGGTGCCGGGTCGGAAGCCCGCAGTTCGTCCGTCCCTGTGGCGGCGTCGTTGAACCGGGGGCGGCCCAACGGCGTGACGCTGTCGGTGGCGAAGGCCAGGCGAAAGTCATAAAGGCCGGCGAGCCCCGTTTCGTCCTGCACGGGCTGCTGCAACTGGCGGCCCAGCCAGGTGCATAACGCGGCCATGCTCTGCCGCCCGCCAGTCGTGCGCGAGATGCCGCTGCCGGTAGGGAAGGTGATCATGTTCGCGACGCCCGGCGGCAGCACCAGGAAGCCATCCTTGTCCACGTCGAATCGACTGGGGAATCCGGTGTCGGCATCCGGCGACAGCGGCGGGGACGCCTTCAGCCTGAGCCCGCCCTTACCCGGGCGCAGGACATAGCCCGCCGCCGCGCGCGATTCGCGATGGACCTTCAGCGCGAATCGTTCAGCCAGCAGATTTTGCAGCATCACGCGCAAGTCGTTCGGAGTAGCCCCGGGCGGGACTTTGGCCACCACGTCGAAGTTCGCCTGGTCCATCCATGCCGGGGTGGTCAGTTGATAGAACTGGAGGCGATACGCCAGGAAGACCAGGGTTCTGAGGCTCTGACCGAGATAGACGATCTGGCCGGGGCTGGACGTTCCCGGGCCTCCGGCGATGCGTTGTTCACCTCCCGGCGCTACCGGCTTAACGGAAACCGCTTCGAACTGTTGCCCGCGCGCCAGCGCCGCAGCGAGGAAGCAGAAGGCCAGCCTGGTCACCGTACGCTCCTGTTCCAGAAATAGGCGCCGGTGAGGATTACCAGCCACGGCACCCCTGCAATCAGGGTAACGCGCATGCCTTCCACCCACCACGTGGTCGCCAGGATGGCCGCGATGGCCGCCGCCCCCAGCAGCGAGGTATAAGGATATCCGATGAGGCGCACAGGCAGGTGGCGCGCGTGGCCAGCGGCTTCCCAGCGAGGGCGAAACGCCAGGTGTGTGACGAAGATCATAAGCCACGCGTAGAGCCCGCCGAACAAAGAGACACCGAACAGATACACGAAGGCGCTATCGGGAAAGAGGAACGCCACCAGGATCGCAATCCCTAGGCCAGCGGCGGAAACCAGCAGCGCGGGGACCGGCGTGCCGCGCGCCGAGACGCGGCCGAACGCCGCCGGAGCATATCCGCCGCGCGCCAGGGAAAACATCATGCGGCTTACCAGGTAAAGGTTGCAGTTCATGCTGGAAGCGGCCGCGGTGATCACCACGAAGTTGACCACGTGCGCCGCGGCGGGAACGCCGATCAACTGAAACACCTTGACGAACGGGCTGGCGGTGACGTCCGCGCCCGGCTGGATGTGGTTCCACGGCACAATCGCTATCAGCACCACGATCGCGCCCAGATAAAAGACGATGAGCCGTCCCACCATATTGCGCATGGCGCGCGGAACAGCCGTCTGGGGATCGCGCGCTTCCCCGGCGGTGACCGCCACCACCTCCGTTCCCAAATAGCTGAAGATCACAAACACCATCGCCATCCACACGCCGCGCCAGCCCGTGGCCAGGAATCCGCCGTGGCTGGTCAGGTTGGAGAGGCCGATGGCGGGGCGTGGTCCGGCGCCGGCGATCAGCGCCGCTCCCAGCACGATGAACAGTACGATGGCCACCACCTTGATCATGGCGAACCAGTATTCGAAGCTGCCGAAGCTGCCCACGCTACGCGCGTTCACATAGAGCAGTCCGACGGCGAATCCCAAAACCCAGACCCATTTCGGCGTGGCGGGGAACCACCACTGGCAGTAGATGGCGATGGCTGTGGCTTCGCCGCCGATGGCGATGCATTGCGCCGCCCAATACGTGTAGCGCACCGTAAAGCCGGCCCACGCGTTGAGGTAGAGCTCCGCATAGACTCCAAATGAGCCGGCCGTGGGATGCGCCACCGCCATCTCCGAAAGCGCCCCCATGAAAATCAGGGTGATGGCCGCTCCGATGAGGTAACTCAGGATCACGCCCGGTCCCGCCGTGTGGACGGCCAGGGAACTGCCCAGGAACAGGCCGGTGCCGATCGCGCCGCCGATGGCGATCATGCTTAATTGCGCCGCGCTGAGCTGGCGCGAGAGCTGCTCGCCCTGCTCGATAGCGGCGCCTTTCATGCGCGCACCATCAGCTCCAGATTGTCCTTCAAGGCGCCGAGCGCGGTATCCACGTCGTCCATGGTGTTATAGACATGGAAGGCGAAGCGCACGCCATCGAGCCTCGCGGAGGTGAGAATGCTCCGCGCGGCCAGCTTCGCCACCACCGCGGCGGAATCGGTAGAGCGCAGCACTATGAGCGGTCCGACGGTATCGGCGGACGTCTTGGCGGCGATGCCGAGGGCTGTCGCTCCGGCGAGAAACGCGCGGCTGAGTTGTTCGATTTGCGCCGCCACATTCTCCATACCCACACCGGCAAGCAGTTGCAGGGCGGCGCGCGCCAGGTAGATGTTGGGGATGGCCGGGGTGCCGCATTCGAAGCGGCGGGCGTGTGGCGAGGGGTCCAGGTGGGTGGTGCGAAACGCGAAGACGTCGCGTTGCGACATCCAACTGGTCATGGTGGGCGTGAGCGATTCGATGAGCTCGCGCCGCACGTAGAGGAACGCGATGCCGGGCGGTCCCAACAGGTACTTGAGAGCGCCGGTAACGAAAAAATCCACGTCCAGCGCTTTGACGTCCACCGGGCGCGTGCCGCAGTCCTGGTAGGCATCCAGGAAAACCAGCGCGCCATGATCGTGGGCGATGCGCGTGACCGCGGCAACATCGGAGCGGAACCCGTTCAAAAAAGAAACCTGCGTCAGCGGCACGATGGCGGTGCGCTCATCGATGGCGGCGCGGTAGCACTCCGCGGGCACGGCGTTTCCGATGCCGTTCAGAAACTGCACCTGCGCGCCGCGCGGCTGCTGCGCCAGCCAGATGTGGCCCATAGTGGGGAATTCATATTCGCTCATCACCACCCGGTTGCGCTGCGTGAAGGAGAGCGCGCTGGCGATGGGGTTGATGCCGGCCGATGCGCTGAAAACGATCGCCACCTCTTCCGGCGACGCGTGGATAAAGCGCGCAAACTCCGAGCGCAGGGCCTCGTACACGCCGACCCATTCGTCCCACGGCGCGGCGGAGGTGCGCCAACTGGCGGCATACTCCCGAATAGCGCCATCGACGGCATCGCTGAGCGCGCCCTGCGAACAGTTATAGAGATAGATCCTTTGTTGGAGGATGGGAAAGCGCGTGCGAAACTTCTGGATTTCCGGCTCAGGCAACATGGAGTAGATTCAGTGTGCCACAAGCCGCGAACCGGTGCCAGGCTTTTGCCCCGGCACGCATTGCTGACGCCATCGATCACTCCCGGCGCTCCGTCCGGGATGTCGAGATCCGCCGGAGCGCCCCCGAGCGTGGCAGGTGGCTACTGTTATTTGGCCGCCGCCGGCGCAGGGGCCCCGCTCGCCTTAGCTTTCAGCGTGGACCACTTAGCCATCAGGGTGTTGTAGGCCGCTTCCTGCTGGCTGCACGCGTGTAGTTCCGCCGCGGTGGGCGGCATTTCGGAGCCTTGCATAGCCTGCACCGCCCCGACCATTTGAGAGCCAATATTGGCCAGGGTCGGCGGCGCGGGCGGTTCTGCCGGCGCGCCAAATCCGCCGCCTCGCCCGCCTCGTCCACCGCTGGCCGGCGCCGGAACCTCTTCCGGCGCGATATCCAAAAGCTGCTTTACCAGCGCATCGTTGGCAGCCGATTGCGGTTTGGCCTTCACCTTCGCCAGCAGTTCACGCGCCTCCGTATAAGCAGCGCCCGCCGTTCTGACACGATCCTCCGCCTGCGTGGTGAGCGTGAAGATCTGTTGCACCTCCGGCGTGATCTTCACGCGAGGATCCATCTTGACAACGATGGGCTGGCTCATGCTCTTCCCGTCGGCGGTCAGCCGTACGGTGTAAGTCCCCGGGGCTACCCATGGCGAATTTACGCCGGGGTAAGTGCGATGCGGCACCGCGCCGTTTGCTCCTCCGCCCCCGCGTCCTCCCCCTCCGCCGCCGGGAATGGGATCGTAGTGCATATCCCAACTGAAGCGATGCATGCCCGCGGTGGTCTTCAGGACCTGAGGCGGCGCAGGCCAGTACAGCGGAAGATTGCAGTCCGGCGCAGTCGGGGTTTGTTGGCAAAGCCGGTTGTAGGCTTCCGGATCCGTCGCCGGGTCCGGGCGCCGCACCGGATCGTTACTGGAATACGTGCGGATCACCTTGCCCGCTCCGTTGAGCACTTCCAGCTTCACCTCACCGGCGTCACTGGGCAGGTAATAATCCACCAGCGCGCCGGGGGGCGGATTTTCGCCCGCTTGCACTTCCGGCGGCCAGGGTGTGGGATCGTTGGTGCCGAAGCGGATCCGGATGCCCGTCGCCGGTTTGAACAGATAAGCGTTGGTTGCGGCGGCAGCCTCCGCCGCCTGGCGCAGCGGCGTCACGTCGTCGAGAATCCAGAAGCCGCGCCCGTGCGTCCCGGCCACCAAGTCTGCGCACATGCACGTGGCGTCATCCTTGACTTCGATATCGCGCACGCTGATGGCGGGCATGTTCAGCCGCAGGGAATGCCAGTTATCGCCATCGTCGAACGAGACCCAGATCTGGGCATCGGTGGCGGCGTACAGCAGTCCCTTCTTGCGGGGGTCTTCACGGATGGAATTGCTGACTGCGCCTCCCGCGATGCCGCTATCGATCTCGGTCCACGTCTTGCCGCCATCGTGCGTGCGCCAGAAATGCGGATTCATGTCGTCGAGCCGCAGGGTATTCGCCGCCGCATACGCCGTCTTCGTATCGAAGTGGCCCGCCTCCATATTGAAGATGCGGGTCCAGGGCTTGATCCCGGGCGGAGTGACATCTGTCCACTTGACGCCGCCGTTCGTGGTAAGTTGCACCAGCCCATCCCCGGTGCCCGCCCACAACACACTGACATCCAGGGGCGAAGGCGCCAGGGCGGTAACGGACCCCTGCGGCGCCGGAATGACGGTCGAGCCATACTTGCCGGCGTTGGCCGGAACGGGCCACGTCTGCCTTGTGAGGTCGCCGCTGATGGCCGTCCAGCTATGGCCGGCGTTGCTCGTTTTCCAAACTCCGGCTGTTGCGTAGAACAGCACATTGGGATCTTTCGGCGACCAGATCAGCGGCTGCGTGCGCACCGTGCGCGCGGGTGGTTCGTTCGAAGGCGCCGCCGCTCCACGGCCCGCGCCGCGCCCGCCGCCCGGTCCCACATTCTCCTTCTGGGCTGTGACCCGGTTGTATACGGTCACTTTGCCGCCGTAAACCAGGTCGGGGTTCTTCGGATCGGGTGCCGCTTCGCCGTACTCTTCGATGCCTACCGGGTGCCAGTCGTGAAACGTAATTTCGCCGTCCATGCCGCGGCTATCCACGCAGGCGGAGCCAGAGTCCTGCTGCCCGCTGCACAAACGATACGGGAATGCATTATCGGCCGTCACGTGATACATCGCCGCCGTCGGCTGGGTGTACCAGTTGCTCCACGATTCGCCGCGATTGGCCGACACGACGCCGCCCTGATCGCTCACCACCAGGAGGATGTTCGGATTGTTGGGATTGATCCAGCTCTTCTGATAGTCGTCACCGCCGGGCGCGCCGCGCACGGCCGCCCAGGTGAGACCGCCATCCTCGGTGCGCCAGAAGACGGTCGAGCAACTGTAGACTACGCGATCGTCTTTCGGGTCTACGGTGATGGTCGGCAGGTCGCCGCCGCCGATGCGCGCCAGCGGCCGGTTGTCCGGTGGATGGCGCTGCGACCCGGTTTCGGTGATGCGCGGATCTTCTGTGGCCAGAAACCAGTGTTCCCCGCCATCGGTGCTCTTGTAAAAGCCGATCGCGCCGCCGCCCCCGCGTCCTCCCCGCCCGCCGCCGCGTCCTCCGGCAGCAGGGGTCTCGGCCCCACGACCGCCGCCCCCGCTGCCCGCCGCCACCATGGCGTAAATGATTTTGGGATTGCTGGGGGCGATAGCCAGGTTTGCCTGCAGGATCGGCGGTAGCCCGGTAGTCAGTTGCTTCCACGTGGCGCCGCCGTCGGTAGACTTGAAGATGCCGCCATCGTTTCCGCCAAACGCGCCGTTCTCGTAGAATCCCTGCTGCTGCTGCCACAGCGCAGCATAGACGGTGTTTGGATCGCCAGGATCGATACGGACGTCGTCGCCGCTTACGTATTCGTCCTTATACAAAACCTTTTCGAACGTGGCGCCGCCATCGGTCGAGCGGAAGATGCCGCGTTCCGGATTGGGACCGTACGGGTGTCCCAGCGCCGCTACAAACAAACGATTCGGATTCTTCGGGTCCACGTCGATATGGGCGATCATTTGCGAATCGCGCAGCCCCAGGTGCGTCCACGTCTTGCCGGCGTCGGTGGATTTGTACATGCCATCGCCCACGGCCAGGTCCGGGCGGATGATACCCGCGCCGCTGCCCACGTAAATTACGTCGGGATTCGAAGGCGCCACGGCGATTGCGCCGATCGATCCCGTTGGCTGGCTGTCGAACAGCGGAGTCCACGTGGAACCGTAATCCGTGGACCGCCACACCCCTCCGTTATCGAAACCGATGTAAAAGACGTTCGGCTGGCTGGGCACGCCGGACAGCGCCCGGGCGCGACCTGCCCGCGGAGGCCCAATGGAGCGCCAGTGCATTTCGGAATAAAGCCGAGCATCCGGCGATTGCGCCTGCGAGAGGGACGCCAGCGCAGCCAGCGTGAAACCGACGAACGTCAATTTAGACAAATGTAACCAACCTCCTGAATCCAATGAGTGTATACGATTCCGACAGGATTCGGAAAGCTCGGTCCTTTTCTACCTAACGCCGCGTCAGCCGCCGCCAGCGGTTGATCCCGATCAAGCCCGCACCCGCCAGAAGCAGAACGATGGTTCCCGGCTCCGGAACGCCGGAAATCTCCGATTGCAGTTGCAGGGTGGGAAAAACTGGATTACTGGCTCCCGCAACCAAGAATTCCTGGATGGAGGGATCGTTTGGGATCAGAATCAGCGAATTGGGGAAATCGGCCGCGCTGAGCATGCCGCCGCTATAGGCGTGCAGCGCGTCCGCCACATACGATTGAGCCGCCGGATCGCGCGGAACATCGCCGGGCGTGGGATCGGTAATCTGCCAGATCGCCATGGAGATAGCCCCTTTTTCGGCCAGGGTGGCGTGCCCGCCTCCCAGGTTCACCAGTTCCGCTCCCAGGTAGGCGGCCTGGAGTTGTTGCGGAGTGGAGGGCGCGGCGGTCGTGCCCGAGTAAGTGCCGCCCCAGTTCGCGGTCTTCAGGAAGGTGATGCAAAAAAGAAGGTTGCTGTCGGCCGCGGTATTCTGACCCAGCCAGCCAGGATAGGGACCAACCGGTTCGGTATCGATGACGCCGGCCTGCGCGCCGATAGGCGTAAACGTATAGTATTGATTCGGGTCGCCGCCCAGGCCGAAACTGAGGGTGCTTGCGGCCGCGATTCCCGCACAGGCGATCATCGCGGCTGCCAATCGAATCGTTTTTCCAGTCATGGTAAAGGAAGTCCTCACTCACCCCATCTATCGGGTGGAGCGCGAATTTCCTTTAGCCGCTACCCTTAATACACCAGGGCGTTGAAAAAGAGCTTGAACGTGAGGTAGCTCTGCGCCCGGTACTGCGGCCTCATGCCGAACAAGATGACATGCCCCGAGCCAAGGGGAGCATCCAGCAGCGCCGCCCGCCCCGCGATCGTCTTCTCTCCAACCAGCCAGCCCGATGCCAGCAAACCGGAATCGGGATAGCGCGCCACCGCCGGCAGTTGCGTATCCCACGCCGGACTGCGCTCGCTCCAGATGGCCAGTTCCGCCGGCACGCCATACGCCAGCGGGCTGCGCGTATCCAGCCTGACGTTGAGCAGTGACCCTGGCGAGTAGAATTCGTTGGGATCCACGCCCGCCGTCACATTCTTAGCCGCAATGCCGAGCCGCGAAATGGCATAATCGCCGGCGCCGTTCAAAAACACCAGCGTCCCGCCCGAGGCGGCGAATGCCTTAAGAGCGTCGCGACCCTTGTCGCCCACTCCGCCTACATACTCAGCCGGCATCTGGCGGGCGGCATTGCCGTTTTCGATGCTGCCCGCCGGCTGATCGGCAAAGACCATCACGTCGAATTTCTGCTTCAAATTGCCCGCCTGCACGTCCGCATTACGCACCGTGGTGTACGCGAAGCCGAAGTTCTCCAGCAGCCAGCGCGTCCAACCTTCGTCCATATTCGCGGTCCAGGGCTGATACAGGCCGATGCGCGGACGCTTGATCTCCCGCCATCCCGCGTGCGCCTCCAGCGAAAAATCGCCGTTGGCCGGATTGCGCCATACGCTGCGTCCCTGCGCCCATGTGCGATTCACCGCCATCCACGAATCGGTGTCCGCCGCAGCCAGCAGCGGGCCGGTCTTCGCTGCCGGCGCCTGCCATTCGCCCGAAAACGGAACCGCGGCATCCACGGGCTTCACCTCCACGCCCATCAACAGCGGCAGGGTGTGCGCCGTCACGTCGTACGGCCGCTTGGGCGGACCCCCGGGGTACATCCGGTCTTCCGGATAGTGCTGCCGCTCCAGCAGACTCTTGGCCCATCCGCTGTATGGCTGATGCATCGGAATCACCGCGCTGCCGTCCGCGCCATTGCCGATCTCCACCTGGCCGAAGCGCAGCGTCTCCAGCATCTTCCGCGCGGCGCCCGGGTCGCGCTGGTCGGCTGAAATCACAAAGCCCCACGGCTGATTGCGCGCCACCTGCCGCTCCGCCACCTTATAGAAGTTGCGCAGCAGTTCGTCGCGGTGCAGGGCGGCGTTGTATAGCACCGAATCGAACGCGATCAACTGGTACTCCACGATGTCCCTCAGGTGCCACTCGCCGCCCAGCCAGGGCTCCAGATAGTTCCACGATCGCTCGCGCGGATTGTAGCCCAGCGCCGTCTGCGCGATCTGGTCGGCCGTCAGCGTGATCGGCGACGCAATCCGTACGCTGGCCGATTCGGTTAGCAGCCGCAATCCGCCGTGGAACGCCTGGTAGTGCCGCGAGGGTGTCCAGAAATCGTAGGCCGCGTGAATGGATACTCCCGTCTTGCCGGCAGCGGTCAGGTCCGTCGCGATCATGGTGCCGAACATGTTCATCTCCTGCATCAGGATGGGGTCGATGTTCGGCTCCACCGGGTCGAGCCATGGTGGAACGAAGATGCGGCTGGCATTCGGCGCCTGCTGATGCACGTCGTAGACGATCTCCGGGTGCCACACGTTGTGCAGTTTGGAAATGGTGTGGCGCGTTTCCGGCTGCGAGAAGATGTACCAGTCGCGATTGTTATCGTGTCCCACATACTTCTGATACAACTCGGGCGGGCTGGAGCCTTCGAACGGCGTCCCCAGGGTCTTCCGGTACCACCGCGTCACAATATCCACGCCGTCGGGATTCAACGAGGGCACCAGCAGCAGGATGGTGTCCTTCAGAATGGCGCGATTGTGCGGGCTGTCCTGCGCGATCAGGCGGTACGCATACTCTACCGCCGTGTGCGTGGAGGCGATTTCGGTGGCGTGTATCGAGCAGGTCAGCAGCACCACCGTCTTGCCTTCGCCGAATAGCCGCTCGGCCTCGGCCGGGGTGGTCTTGCGCGGATCCGCCAGCCGCTGCTGGATGGCGATGTAGCGGTCCAGGTGCTTCAGCGTCTCCGGGTCGGCGATGGTGGCGGCGATGAACGGCCGCCCGTCCGCGGTCTTGCCCAGTTCTGCCACCTGGATGCGGTCGCTGGATTTGGCGAGCAATTGAAAGTAGCCCACCACCTTGTCCCAGTCGAGGACGGTCTTGTCTTCACCGATTTCGTGTCCAAAATAACTTTTGGGCGTCGGCACGGCGGCGAAAGCCGAACAGACAAACAGGAGGAGGGCAAGCTTACGGGTGCGCACTGAGTTATTCTATCGCCACAGGGAGGTGCTGCCGTGCAGACGACCCGCAATACCGCCGTGGACGCCTATCGCGGCCTGGTGATGCTGCTCATGATGGCCGAAGTGGTACAGCTTTCGCGTGTGGCCCAGGCCTTCCCGGGCAACAGCTTCTGGGCCTTTCTGGCCTACCATCAGACCCATGTAGCCTGGGCCGGCTGCTCGCTGCACGATACCATCCAGCCGGGCTTCTCGTTTCTGGTCGGTGTCGCGGTGCCGTATTCTGTGGCCCGCCGGCTGGCCAAAGGGGGCACCTTCGGCCGCATGTTGGCGCACGCCCTGTGGCGCGCGCTGGTGCTGGTGGCCCTGGGCATCTTCCTGCGATCGCTTCATTCCGAGCGCACCTACTTCACCTTTGAAGACACCCTTACGCAGATCGGTCTCGGTTATCCGTTCCTGTTCCTGCTCGCCTTCCGTTCGCCGCGCTGGCAGTGGGGCGCATTCGCCGGCATTCTGTTCGCATACTGGCTGGCGTGGGCGCTGTATCCGGTCTCCGGCGGTTTCGGCGCGCATTGGGCCAAGGACGCCAATTTCGGTAATGCCTTCGACCAGTGGTTCCTCAACCTGTTCCCCCGCACCGCGCCGTTTGTCGCCAATAGCGGAGGCTACCTCACCCTGAGCTTCATCCCTACGCTGGGCACTATGATTCTCGGGCTGGCGGCCGGCCGGTGGCTCTCTGCCGCTGCACCGCGGATTCCCATGCGGCGGTTGATTCTGGCCGGCGCCTTCGGAATCGCCGCCGGGCTGCTGCTCCACTTCGCCGGAATCTGCCCCATCGTCAAACGCATCTGGACCCCGGCGTGGACACTTTTCAGCGGCGGCCTCTGCTTTCTTTTTCTGGCGGCTTTCTGCTGGCTGATCGAAATCAAGGGATGGCGGAAATGGTCCTTCCCGCTGGTGGTGATCGGGATGAACTCCATGGCCGCTTACCTCATGGCCCACCTTTGGGAGCGTTTCATCATCGATTCTTTCCGCATCCACCTGGGCCGGCACTTCTTCCAGTTTCTGGGCACCGGGCTCGAACCCCTGCTCCGCGGAACGGCCGTGCTGCTGGTCTACTGGCTGGTGCTGTTCTGGATGTATCGCCGCAGTGTGTTCCTGCGGGTGTAGCTATAGCAGAAGACTAGGATCCCGCGATGGTTGACGCCGGACGGAATCCGCCGAAGTTGCCTTTGCCGTTTTGCGCCGCCGTGCGAGGCGCCTCGCCAGCCATCTGCCGCTGGTAGAAATCCAGGAGTATGCTCTCGTCGTAGTCGATGGCGCGCGCATACTGGCGGATGTAGCTGGTGTTATAAATTCCTCCGGGTAACTTACGAAAATCCCCCCGTTCGATCGCGTCCAGGGAACGGACGCTGATCTTGGTAGCCTGTGCGATTTCCTCTAGGGATACACCCCGATTTCTACGAATCGTGGCCAAGCCGAGGATGCTGGTGTCCTCTTTCATCTACCTGCCTCTCCACCGCTCACCCGGCGGGAATTTAGGAATGCGGATAAAAAGTTGTAAATAAGGTAACACTATAACACCAGTTCCGTTGTCTGATAAACTCTTTTTTCATGGGGATTTGCCGACGGGAATTCGTAAGTGGCCTGCTCGCTGGCCTCGCCGCCCGGCACCTGGCGGGTGCGGTTCGGCCTAAATTATTGGTAATACTAGTACTAGAGCAATTCCGCCCGGATTACGTAGACTCCTTGATGCCCCAAATGACTGCGGGCGGGTTTCGTAAGCTTTTAGACAAAAGTGCCTGGTTCCCCGACTGCCGTCACCTGGCGAGCGGCTTCACCAGCACCGCTCTGGCTACTCTCACTACCGGCGCCTGGCCCGCTCAGCACGGGATTGTAGCCGATTCCTGGTACGAACGGGCTACCAAAACCCGGGTTCACGCCAGCGACGAGGCACTCTTGGCCGGCACTCTGATGTCCGAGGCCGCCGAATCCAGTTGCAACGTTTCGGCCGTCGCTCTGAATCCCATGCATGCCCGTTTGTTTGCCGGCACCCAGAAGGCCGATTTCTACTGGATGGACGATCGCGGCCAGTTCCAGACGAACGGTGACGCGCCCTTCTGGCTCCAGCCGTACAATGACCGAAAGTCGATCGAAAAGCTGCACGACGCCCGCTGGGTGGTGCCTGGCGTCCGTGCCGATGCACCGGCGCTGCGCACCTTGACCTACGATCCCAAGCATCCGGAGCAGTTTCTGGCGCTTTACAAAGCCTCGCCTTTCGCGCAAGACACCCTCTTCGATTTCGTGGGTGAACTGATTACGGCCGAGGGGTTGGGGCAGAAGAACTCGCAGGACGTGCTGTGCGTCATCGAAAGCTCTACCGAACTACTGGGATATGAGACCGGCGCCCGCAATCCGCTGATGGAACAACTGGTGCTGCACCTGGACCGCCGTCTGGAAGCCCTGCTCACGCAGTTGACTCGTTCGCACGGCGATGCCGGCTTCAACCTGGCGGTGATGGGCGCCCACGGTGCGCCGGACGCGCCGGCGGCCGGAACGCGCGCTCGCATGGCGGTGGACGGCGAAGCCCTGGCGCGCAAGATCGATACCGCGCTGGCTGCCCGCGGACTCGGACGCGTCGAAAAATTCCTGTATCCATTCCTCTATCTGGACAGCGCCGGATTCCGCGATGCCGAGGAGATTCGCAAGGCCGCGGGTCATGCGTTGCTGGACCAACCCCCGGTGGCGGACTTCTTCACCGCGGAAGGGGCGTCTTCGGCGAAGAACGGCTGGCTCGGCCGCCTCCGCAACAGTTTCCACTCCCGGCGCTCCGGCGATCTGATGGTCTCCTACCAGCCCGGGTACGTGGAGAATTTCGGGCAGAGCTGGGGCATCTCCTACGGTTCGCTGTACAACTACGACGTGCGTGTGCCTTTGTGCTTTTATGGGCCGCAATTCCGCCCGGGCATTTTCGATCGGACCGTGGAAGCGGTGGATGTGGCGCCCACTCTGGCGCGCGCCCTTGGCGTGGCGGACCCGTCTTCCAGCATGGGACGCGTTCTGGCGGAGGCGCTGGCGTGAGCGAAGACTCACGGCTGGCCACGTCCATCTGCGGCATCGCGCTGCGCAATCCCGTGCTGGCGGCATCGGGCACGTTCGGCTACGGCGTTGAATTCGCATCGCAGGTGGACCTCGACGCGCTCGGTGGACTGGTGGTCAAGGGGTTGTCGCGCGAGCCCATTGAAGGCAACCCGCCGCCTCGTCTGCTGGAAACCGGCGGAGGCATGATCAATTCCATCGGGCTGCAGAATATCGGGGTGCGGGCCTTCGTAAAAGAGAAGCTGCCGGATCTGTCCAAACTGCGCACCGCCGTATTCGCCAATATCTTCGGATATCGGATGGAAGACTACGTCGAAGTGGTGCGCGTGCTGGACGATCATGCCGGCCTGGCGGCTTACGAGCTGAACGTGTCCTGCCCCAACACCACGCACGGCGGGATCTTCTTCTCCAGCGATCCGGCCCTGCTGAGTGAAGTGGTGTCTGCCGTCAAACGCGTGGCCAGGCGGCCGGTTGTCGTGAAGCTTTCTCCCAATGTGAGCGCCATCGAGCCGCTGGCACAGGCCGCGGAATCGAGCGGCGCGGACGCCATCTCCCTGGTAAACACGTTCGTCGCGCTGGCCATCGACCCGCACACGCGCCGGGCGCGCATCGGAGCCGGCTTTGGCGGCCTCTCTGGGCCGGCCATCAAGCCCATCGCCCTGCGCCTGGTGTGCCAGGCCGCGCGTGCCGTGAAGATTCCGGTGATCGGTTTGGGCGGCATCGCCAATGGCGAGGACGCGGCCGAGTTTCTGATCGCCGGCGCCAGTGCCGTGGAAGTGGGCACCGCTACATTCTGGGACCCGGCATCGCCGGCGCGCGTCGCCGCGGAGTTGGGCGCTTTTCTGCGCAGCGAAGGCCTCGGAAATGTCCGCGATCTGGTGGGGACTCTGCACTTGTAATTGAGACGCGGCTGTCCGAAAGGGCTATGGGATCGAACCTGACCCGCGGGCTAAAATTGCGGTTGGAGTGGTGTCGAGTCCAGGTCGATATGTATTGCTCGGGCTTTTCCTGGGCGCCCGGGTGATGGCGCAATCCGTCACTGTAGCCCCATGCGGGGTCTCCAACGTGATTGTGGCCGGGGCGCCTTCCGCGGACTATTTCGAACAGGTGGATGCGGTGTTGGGCGGCCCCCGTTCGCCCATCCTGGACGCCTGGTTGCCCTACGGCGTGGCCCTCACCAATCGCGCACCGCAAAACATCGTAGCCATAGCCGTCCGCTGGCTGGTCACCAACAGCCAGGGGCAGGCGGCCGTCTTTTCGGTCACATCCATGACCCTGGAACAGCCCAGGCTGCAAACCATGCCTGGCAAAAGTGTCATTGCCGTGCCGTTAGCCGTGCTGAACGCCGCGCCGCGCACGCTTGCCGGTCCCGGACGTCTGGCGGAATTTCAGAGTGCGCGGAAAGTGGGAGGTGAGCCTGGATGGCGTGGTCTTTGCCTCCGGCCAGTTTGTCGGGCCGAACAGCGGAAAGGCATTTGAGGAGTTCGTCGCCGAAACTACCGTCCCGGCCCACGTGGCATCGGCGGTTCTGGCTATGAAGGAAGTAGGGGAGTCGACCGGCACGGTAGTGGCCTGGCTGGAATCCAACAGCAAGCCTCGCTCCGGGGACCGGAACGCGCAGATCACAGCACGTGTCGCGAAGGCGCTTCTGGCGGATTACAAACGCGGCGGCGAAGCCCTGCTCTACGAAAAGGCGCAAGGCTACGAAAAACCACCCGGCATCCGGCTCTATCGTTGATTCGCACACGGCCGCAAAAAGGCTACCGGTTTACCAAAAGGTCGCGATTCTCGCGCGCTTCAAAGTCCGCGGGATCCAGTTCCAGCGCGCGGTTGAGTTCGGCGAGCGCATCGGCGAGGCGGCCCTGTAGGATGAGCAGCGCGCCCAGGTCGCCATGGGCTTCCGCGTCGTCGGGATCGAGTGTAATGGCCTCGCGGCAATCTACCGCGGCTTCCGCAATGCGGTCGTCCGCTTTCAACCGGCGGGCAAGCGCAGTGAGCGCCTGCGCCAGGCGCTGGCGCACCGTGGCGAAGTCCGGCTGGATGGCCTGCACCCGGCGATAGGCGGCAATGGCTTCCTCCAGCCGGCCGCTCTTCATCAGGGCGTTGGCCAGGTTGAAGCGCGCCGAAGCAAGGTCCGGCTGGATTTCGAGGGCCATCCGATATTGCGCCGTGGCTTCCGCGGACCGTCCGGTGGTGGCCAGTGCCAGACCCAGCATGTTGTGCGCGTCGGCGCGTTGGGGAGAGATGCCCACAGCCGTCTCCAGCATGGCGACCGCTCCGGGCGCGTCCAGGCGCGAGAGCATCACCGCGCCCAGGTTGAAGTTGGCGGTGAAATCGGCGGGGT
>JARLGM010000048.1 GCA_031292755.1 Candidatus Sulfopaludibacter sp. | reverse complement strand
GGACATCGTGACCAACGGGAGGCCTGCGCCCAAAGCCGCCGCTCGCCTGATGAATCTCCTGAACAAATATTCTCCGCGAGCGAACTCCGGGCGAACCGGAACAGAGCAGTAGAGGACAAAATGAGAATCGTAAGCGCGTTCCTGACGGCATGCGGACTTTTGGCGGCACAGCCGCCGCAAGCTCCGAACCCGGTTCAACAGTCAACTGAGACTGCGGTGTCGACGGCCACCGGTGCGGTACCTATTTATCGCGTCACCGTGGTGGCTCGCACTACGAAGGCGATTAATTACAATCACCGCAGCGGATCCACGAAAATCGATTTCCGCGGAACGGCGCTTTTACCGGAGGCTCGCGGCGAGGCCGCCGTGGAGAGCAAGCAGGGCGTGATCAAAATCGATGCGCGCATGGAGAAACTGCAGCCGGCCACCATGTTCGGCCCCGAGTACCTGACCTACGTGATGTGGGCCATTACCCCCGAGGGCCGCGCCACGAACGTTGGGGAATTGCTTTTGAACGGAGACAAGACCAGGCTGGATGCAACCACTGAGTTGCAATCGTTCGGCCTGATTGTGACGGCTGAGCCCTATTTTGCGGTGACTCAGCCCAGCGACGTCGTAGTGATGGAGAACTTCGTCCGGAAGGACACAGTCGGAACCATTGAACAGGTCGATGCGAAGTTCGAGCTCTTACAACGGGGCCAGTACACCTTGAACGTGAACCCGGCGGAGATCCAGCCCTTACGGCTGAACCCGAAGGTGCCCCTGGAGCTTTACGAGGCGCGAAACGCCGTACAGATTGCACGCTGGACGGGCGCAGAGAGGTATGCCGCCGATACATACAAGAAAGCCGTCCAAGGCCTGGAGAATGCCGAGGGTTATCTGAAGGGTAAGGCTGGAAGTAAACCCATCGGAACGGTGGCGCGCGAGGCCGTCCAAATGGCCGAAGATGCCCGCATCATCACAGTAAAGAGGATTGGTGAGGAGCAACTGGCCAGTGAGCGCCAGGCTGGTGACGAACGTGAAGCGCGCGCCGAAAGCGCACGCGCCGCGGCACAAGCCGAAGCCGGGCGCACGGCACGGGACGCAGAGACAGCGCGGGTTACGGCCCGATTTGAAGCGGATCTCCTGAAGCGCGATAACAACGCGAAGATGGAGGCTGCACAAACTGCCGCGGACCTTGCAAAGCGCGACAACGCGGCCCAGATGGCTGCCGCGCAGGGCGAGGCAGATCGCTTGAAGCTAGAGAACGATGTGAAGATCGCAGAATCGCAGGCCGCGCTCGATCGCGCTGACAAGGAGAAGACGGAACTACGAGCTCAGTTGTTGCTCCAGTTCAACACCATCCTGCAGACTCGCGATACACCGCGTGGTTTGATCGTCAATATGTCGGATGTGCTCTTCGATACCGGCAAGTACTCGTTGCGGCCTCTGGCGCGCGAGAAGCTCGCCAGGCTGGCCGGAATCGTCTCCGGACATCCCGGCCTCAGGCTGGACGTGGAAGGTCACACGGACAGCGTGGGCGGGGATGAGTATAATCAGCAACTTTCTGAACAGCGCGGCGAGTCTGTCCGCGAATACCTCACGCAGCAGGGCATGCCGGGAAGTTCGGTCTCGACGAAGGGCTTCGGCAAAACGCAGCCGGTCGCGTCCAACGAAACTGCGGAGGGCCGTCAGCAGAATCGGCGGGTTGAGATCGTGATTTCAGGCGAAGTGATTGGCACTCAGATCGGCAGTGCGCCGGCTGGGGCCAGGTAATCGAGAGCGGCGCGATGCGGGGCCGGCAGCCGCTGGAGGCCCCGCATCGCCAGGACGCGCAAGGGCACAAGAGGAAAGAAGGAAATTCATGTCCCAGAAGAACACAGTCATAGCCATTTATGAAAACCATCCCCAAGCCGAGGAAGCGTTGAAGGAGCTGCAGCGGTCCGGGTTTGACATGAAGAAACTGTCCATTGCCGGGAAGGACTACCACACCGAGGAGCACGTCGTCGGCTATTACAATGCCGGCGACCGCATGAAACGGTGGGGTAAGTCGGGCGCCTTTTGGGGCGGTTTCTGGGGACTCTTGTTCGGTTCGGCTTTCTTCGCCATTCCAGGCATCGGGCCGGTGTTGGTAGCCGGGCCCCTGGTTGCGTGGATTGTCGGTGCACTTGAAGGAGCCGTGGTTGTGGGCGGATTGAGCGCGATCGGCGCGGGACTGTATAGCATTGGCGTCCCTAAAGACAGCATTGTGCAATACGAGTCTGCGATCAAATCCGACAAATTTCTCCTGTTGGCTCATGGCACGGAGGAAGAGGTGGCAAGGGCCAGGGAAATCATGCGGACGGCGCAACCCTTAGAAGTTACAGTGCACGCGATCAAACAGCAAGAGACCGCCGGCACGGCTGCTCGTTAACTTAGCCCGTGGGCGGGCTGCCCCGACGGGCAGTTCGCCGTCACGGGGTTTCTATTTTGCCGGTCTGCTGTGTTCCAGGCAGAGCGTGACAAGATCGGAGACGTTGGCTTCGCCCACACACATGACTGTATCTGCGCCACCCCAATAGATCTTCAGGGTCCCATCGGATTCGGCTACGGCGCCGCAAGTGAACACGACGTTGTGGACATAACCGGTGATCTCCCAAGGATCTTCCGGCTGCAAGATCCAGGAGTCACCGACGCCGATGATCGTTGCCGGCTTCTTGAGATCGTGAAGCGCGACCCCCAACCGGTAGACCGAGCCGTCCATGGTCGGGAAAACGCCATGATAGATAGAAAGCCACCCCTGCTCCGTTTTGATCGGCGGAGCGCCCGGGCCGATCTTCATTTCGTCCCAGTGATACGGAACGGGCCGCATGATGAGTTGGGACTTGCCCCAAAAGCGCAGATCCGGAGAATAGGAAATCCAGATGGACCACGGGGCAATCTCCGAATGGGGGCGGTCGAGCCGGGCATAGAGGCCGTCAAACTTCTCGGGAAAGATCACTACGTTGCGATAGTCGGCCTCGGTGATGGAGCCGATTCTCTCGACGCGATTGAAATCGTGAGTCCTGGCCAGGGCGATTTGGACTCCGTCCGGCGAGTAGACGCTGTAGGTAATCAGATACTCGCCTTCGAGCAAGGTCACGCGCGGATCCTCGACGCTGAACTCCTCCCCTTCAGGGATCAGAAAGGGCTGCCGATCGGCGGTGAAATGGAATCCGTCGGAGCTGCGCGCCAGGCCGATGATGGAGCGTCCCGTGCGCAAGTGCGAACGGAACAGCATGATGTATTCATTCTCATGCTTTACGACCGCGGCGTTGTGAACCGTTTCAACCGGGTAAGGAATATCGGCTTTGGTGAGGATCGGATTGTGAGAGTATCGCCTGATCATTTTTTCCCTTCCAATTCGAAAATCGTCTGGTAAACCCGTTCGTACGCTTCCACCATGGTTGCAATGGAGAAGCGTTCCTGAACCCGCCGGCGGCACGCATTGCGGTCGATTCCACCGAGTCGTGACAGGGCACTCACGGCGTCGCCGGCGTTGTGGACGAGGAATCCCGTCTGCCCGTCTCCGATTACCTCGCGGCAGGAACCGAGATCCATGGCGATCACGGGCACGCCGGCGGCATTCCCTTCCGCCAGCACGAGACCGAATCGCTCCGGGATGGTGTTCAGATGCAGCAGAGCCAGGGCGCGAGCGAACAACGCGTTCTTGCCCGCCACGTCCACCGGCCCGATGTAGCGGATGGTGTCGTTCAGGTAGGGCTGGACCTGCTCCTGGAAATATGTCCGATCCTGGATAATTCCCGCGATCAGAAGCGGCAGCCCGCTCAGGCGAGCGACTTCGATTGCCAGGTGGGTACCCTTGTCCGGATGGATCCGGCCGAGAAACACGAGGGAGTCGCCGGCACGCTCCTGGAACGGGTACAACGAAAGGTCGATTCCGTTATAGACGGTGGCGAGATAGTTCAGACCCGGCGCACGATCGGAGTTGCTGATGGAGACGAAATATCCGTCACGGTACTTTTCATAGACCGGCATGATTTGAGGCGACGAAAACCCGTGGATGGTCGTAAGCACCGGGGTCTTTACCAGGCGGGTGTAGGTCAGGGCCATGAAGTCGTAATGGCTGTGGATCAGGTCGAAGTCGGCGGCGTGTTCGAACGCTTCGGAAATGTGCAGGTACTCGGCCACTTTGGGATCGATGGAGCGATCCTCTTCATACCCGCGGTCGATCACGGCATGCAAACGGGCGCGCGTAACGGAACTTCTGGTGGCGAATAGCGTCACGTCCCAACCGCGGGCGACCAATCCTTCGGTAATGTTACCGGCGACGGTCTCCCAGGCGCCGTACTGCCGGGGAGGGGTTCGCCAGGCGACGGGGGAAAGGACGGCGATTCGCTTGGGAGGGACGGTCATGCGGGTAAAGGGTCCATCGCCGCCAGCACGTCAGCGAGCGGGACTGTAGCGAAGCTGGTGGCATGGTCGGCCAGGCCATAAGGTATGATCAACTCGCCGTTGTGAACCAAAGCTCCGCAGGTATATACGACGTTGGGGACGTAGCCTTCGCGCTCGTTCTCGTTCGGCTTGAGGAGGGGTTCGCGGAGACGGCCAATCACCTTGGAAGGATCGTCGCGATCGAGCAGGAATGCGCCGATGCAGTACTGCCGCATCGGGCCAACACCGTGACTGAGAACCAGCCACCCGGCATCGGTCTCGATGGGCGATCCGCAGTTCCCCAGTTGGACCAGTTCCCAGGGAAAAGCCGGTTTCAGGAGAGTCGTGTGTTCATTCCAGAAGTGGACGTTGTCGGAAAACATCAGGTCGATGTTCTCGTTATCCTGGCGCGACAACATGGCATAGTGGCCGCCGATTTTCCGGGGGAATAAGGCCATACCCTTGTTTTCGGCGGCCGGGCCATTCAGGGTGATGAATCGAAAACGAAGGAAATCGGAAGTCTCTACCAATTCCGGCACCACGATGCGGCCATCGTAAGCGGTGAACGTTGCATAGTAGGTACAGGTGCCGTCATCATTCTGGAAACAAACGAAGCGGGCGTCCTCGATGCCGTTGCGTTGGGAGGGTGTAGCCGGAAAGAGGATGCGCTCGGAGATCTCTTGTTCGGGTTGGAACTGCACTTCATAGTTAGACCGGGCCAGCATCCAGATGCCCTGGGAGGCATCCTGATCCTCCTGCGTCATTCCGTCCGGGTGGCGGAACTGCTCGGTTTGGAGACTGGCGCGAAGTTCCTCCAGCGCGAACGATTCTCCGAGTTTGTGCATGACCCGGCGCGTGAATTCACTGGTCAATCCCAGTTCAGCGAGCTTCCGCCCGAACAGCACCCTTTCGTAAACAGGATTGGGGACCTGTTGAGGCTCGGTAAGGAAGCCCGCGGATGGCAGGACCTCAATCCTCATATCGGGACGGAGGATGCCGGTTCGAAATGTAATTGAGGAAATGTGTCCTTCGCCGGTGGCGCGCAAGCTCAGAATGAACCGCAGGCAACCGGCCGGCAGACCGGATTGGTCGGGATGTGGAACGATAGATGGATTGAAGAGGGCCGCGGACTCCAGGGAGTATTCGGCCAGGAAATAGGATCCGATTAACCAGCGTCTTTTCTCGGAAAGCTCGTGATCTTCCGGGAGCGACTCCCGTACCTGTTCGAAGCGTTCCAGGAAGTTCTTGTATATCTGCTGGTGCCGCTGGCAGAATTCAACACAAACTTCGTCGAGCAAAGGGCCGACGCGTTCTTCCGGAATCGCCATGACCCGGGCGATGATTCGGGCGACTCGCTCGGGACCGCCCGGACTAAAGGGCCGGAGCAGAACGCGGGTCTGGTCGGGGTTGAGAATTGTGGTGGTGCGTTTGAGATGAATGGACATAGTGGCTTGGCGGTTACTCCGCGATGGCGATCGGTTCCTTGAAACTGGTCAGTGTGTTCTGGGCCAACTGCATCTCTGCCAGAGAGAGCAGGAAAGCCAGGGTGGATTCCGCGCCCTGGTTCCCGTTGACCCGATCTACGTGCAGCCCATCGCGGCAGCCGCCCGTTTCTGGAGAGTAAAGTTCGAGGCCCAGATCGTTCCAGCCGATAAACCAATCAAAGGCGCGCTGGGCATGTTCGTACCAGGCGAGATCCGAGGTGGCGCGATAGGCTTCCAGACAAGCCGAGACCGTGGCTTGCGCCTCGACCGGCTGCTGATCGAAATTGGCGCGCGTGCCGCCGCGGGAGTAGAATCCGTTGCTGCCGATGGGCCGAAAATGACCCTTTTCGGAAGTCTGCACCTCCGTGAGCCAGCGCAGGGCGCGTAGTCCCCGGTCGAGCACGGCTTGTTGCCCCGTTGCCTCTCCGCTGACGATCAAGGCGTGCGCCAGTTTCGCGTTATCGTACGACAGCTCTTCCTCAAACCATTGCCAGTCCGGGTGGGCGCTCGCGTCGAAGCGCTCCATAAGCCGGCAAGTCAGTGCCTCCCGGGTCTGGTTGACCAGACTGTCGCCGCTCAACCGGCGCAGATATTCATGAATGCCAATCAGACTGAACGCCCAGGCTCGCGGCGACGAAAAACCGGTCAGCGCAGGCAATGCTTGTGCGAACAGTTGCCCTGCCATCATCTGGAAACTACGGAAGGGCGAGCGGCCCACGGCGAGGCCAAGCGCCCAGATGGCCCGCCCGTGACAGTCCTCCGATCCCTGAGCATCCAACCAACGGCGATCGAAGCTCAGGTGGTTGTGGAAGCGTTTCGCGGTGAGATCGAAGGCATGATGGAGAAAGGCCCCGGAGGTGGTGGCTAGCGTGCGGACGGCTTCGGGCTCGTCGCCCAGTTCTCCGAGCAGCACTGCCAGGACGAAGGCACGAGCGTTATCGTCGGTGCAATAGCCCTCAGAAAAATTCGGGATGCTGAAAATAGCGTGCTGGAAAACTCCGGTGGAGTCGGTCATACGCGCGAGATGATTGAGTTTCATCTTCGGCAGTTCTCGCGGCTTCAGGTCCAGCGTCTTAATGGCAAGAGACTTTCGCGACCGCGCCGTCACTTGCAGCCGGGAGCACTCGAAGGAGCGCATGTACATCTGCGCGACGTTGCTCCAAATCATTTCGCGGCCGATCCGGTATGCGTTCTTTCGCATGGCATGCCGGCGAGTATCGTCCCGCAGCAGTCCCGTCACCTCGCGCGCGATTGCGGGTGCATCGCCGAAAGGCACCAGCGCCCCGCGGTCCTCCGCCAGCAATTCCGCAGCATGCCAGTACGGGGTGGAAACCACGGCTTTGCCCGCGCCAAACGCGTATGCCAGCGTGCCCGAGGTAATCTGCGCTTCGTTCAGGTAAGGGGTGATGTAAAGGTCCGCGGCACCGATGAACTCCTTGAGATTCTCCAACTCCACGAACTGGTTGTAAAAGATGACGTTCTTGGCGATCCTGTTCTTCTTGGCAAGAAGTTCGAGGCTGAGCCGGTAAGCGTCGCCGTGCTCCCGTAGTTCGTTGGGGTGCGTGGCGCCGAGGACAATATAAACGACTTCGGGAAACTCCGTGAGAATATCCGGCAGGGCGTTTAGCACGCTCTCGATACCCTTGTTGGGCGAAAGCAGGCCGAACGTCAGCAGAACAATTCTTCCTTCCACCCCGAACTGATCTTTGAAATATGTTGGATCGACGAAGCCCACGTCGGGGATGCCGTGTGGAATGAGATCGATCTTGGCCGGTGGCGTATGGTAGATGTCCTGCAGCATCTGCCGGCCACGCTCGGACATGACGACGAGACGGCTGGAGAGCGAGACCAACCCCTCCATTACCCGCCGCTGGTCCGCTTTCGGCTGGCGCAGAATGGTATGTAGCGTGGTGACTACGGGCATTCTCAATTCGCGCAGAAATGCCAGGATGTGGCCACCCACCGGGCCGCCGAAAATGCCGAACTCATGCTGCAGGCAGACAACGTCCACGTTGCTGATATTGAGGAAGTCCGCGGCGCGCAAATAGGATGACAGGTCCTGCTCCTCGATTTCAAAGCGAACCACTTCCGGATATTCGTAGCCACCCGGAATATCGTTTACCGAGACGGCGAAGCACTGGCTTTGGGGATACGCGCCGGCAACCGCGGCAAGCAAGTCAGTCGTGAACGTAGCGATGCCGCATTTGCGTGGCAGATGGTCACCAACGAAGGCGATTTTGCGAATTTTAGAAGCCTCTGTCATGCGATCCTTTCGGCACGTACGATAAAACGGTCTGGTGCGGCGCCAACAAAGTAGAACGGGTGGCGGGTGACGAGGGTAGCGGGCGCGTGCGCGCACCACCAGCTTACCATTCCCGGCCGACCGGTTCCCGTCCCCTTCGTCCGGATCGACGGTGTGCCTACTCGCATTGCCGCTACCGCAAAGTCCTGCTCGCGAAGATCGGGACGCGAACTGGCCGTTGCCGTCCGGCACCATCTTGACCTCCTCATGACGCCTGGATCCGGCGAGACTCGGGCTGCCATATCGCGTCTTGCACCTGCTGAACGATGTCGTTGAATTTGACTCTGGCCAGTCCCTCAGCGACCGCGGCGGCTCGCGAAACGATAGCGCCCAGGCACAAGCCCAGGGACAGCATGGCATTGTTCAACTGTCCGACAACGTATGTTACGCCCTTGTGGGTGACTGGGCCGAAGGGGCTGCCGGTCGCGATCAGCGCCCGCCGCCCGTCAGTCCAGGAAATCAGATCTGCCGGATTCGCTTCCGCCCGTGCACGCGGACCGGACAAAACGAAGCTGATGGGCCGTTCGGTGTGTGCCGCCATTTCCCGAATCATCGTTCCCGTGAAACTGCCGCCGGACGCCGACGCTCCCACCAGTATGGCCGGTCGCCGATCGCCGATATCGGTAGTGAGGAGCCCCTGCCGGTCCACGCACCAAAACCGTTTGACTGCGTCCTCTTTGGAAAGTCCCTCGCGCACCATAGCGTCGCGGAGCGGATCGGCGACTCCAACACCGGTGGTGCCTGCTCGGAAGATGACCACGCGATGGTTGTGCAGGGGCGTTCCACAGACTCGGACAGCCGAGATGGACGCCGCCGGTGCGATCGCGCCGGTACCTTGCATATCTTCATTCAACCTGCAAATCCTGCCGCGATGCCTCTTGAGGATGCGCCGCCCGGCGCCGGGCGCGAAGTCCTCCCACTGCATACCAACTGTCAGATCATTGACGATGGGGATGTGGCGCGGCTTGGTAACGGGCTCCAATATCGGGATGACACTATGTCGCATGCTGCTGCCCCGTCGTTCGATACTTGCCGCCGCGCGGCGCCCGGAGAAGGCACGCATGCGGCAGAATCAAGATTCTCTACTGAAGACGTTTGACAGCCAGACGCATACTGGCCGGCGTTCTGTATTGCGTCATACCTTCTTCGTCCCACGGTTTCCTGTAGAGGCATTTTAGGGGCCGTTAGCGTCAAATGGCCGCAATGTCATACGTGTATGCCAGGCAGGCCCCCTACGGAGCTTGCGCGGGGCGGCGTGGCGCTGACCACGCAGGGTCACATGACCGAATGCGGTGGAATGGCAGACGTAGTTGTTGCGGAGAAGTTGACGATGCGGAAGGCGCTCATATCGAACCGGAACAGGCCGGGAAGGGCGAATTCCCGTCCCGCGAGGTGACTTGCACCAATTGGATTATTCGTCGTGGTGGTCGTGATTGAAGTCCCGATTTCTACGGTCGTGGTCCGTCTTATGGTCGTGGGCAGCGCGGCCGCGGTCGCCGTCCCAATAACCTTCATAGAAGCGCTCTCCATCATGATGGGGCGCCACCCAGTGTGCGCCGGCGTATGCCGGGCGGGTCCAATATCCGGCGTGCCATCGATAATGGCCGCTCACCGGATACCAGTAGCCGCCAATCCAGGTATAGTCTGGTCCGGGGCTTGGCGGCTGCACTCTGACGACGCGGACCGGTGGCGGTGGGCCGATGCGGATTCCGACGGAAAGCTGAGCGAACACAGCTCCCACAGCCAGCAACATCAATACGGTCAGCTTGACCTTCATGCTTTCGATTCCTTTTCGATTACACGGAGCCAAGAGCACGTTATGGGCCGACCCTCTCGCGCCCTGGGTCACCTTCGTGGCCGATGGCCAATGGAATGCCAATGTGTATTCAGACAGTGGGCGACGAAAGAAAAGCTAATGCTTCAAATCGTTAAAATCGTTACGAAGATCATGAAGTGGATCGCGATTCCGGTCTTACTGATTGCCGCTCTGTTTTCGTGTTTCGCCGCGAGTTACGAACCACTGTTGGATTTCCTGGTGTGTCTGGGCGCCATCTTATTCATACAGAGGTCGGTCTGGCTGAAGGAATACTGCTGGGGTGCTGGAATGGTGGCGGTCGCGGTGGTTTTCAGCCCACTGTTTCTCGCAACCAAAGTTTTCCTGGTGATGGGTCTCGCCTGCATTGCGAGTTTCGTAGCCTTGTTTGCGGCATTCCGGACTACTCCGGTGGCGGCATTGTGAAACCGGTGTTTACGACGATCGCGCTCTTGCTTTTGGCCTGGACACTACGCCGCGCCAGGAACCGCGAGTTACTCGGATTCCCCGCATTGCACAACGCAGAATCTGCATTTCGGCAAGCAAATAGCGCTGCCCGCGCCGAATCGGCATCCGCCGCTTGAGAATTGTCGGTGCAGCCGGAAGTTCGTTACATTGCCCCCATCCCCGCCGCCTGTCGTCTTTCATGCGGCCTCGGGCTACCGGATCGACGGCGGGAAGGTTGAAACGCCATGGGCCCCGAAGGTTCGCATTCACAAGCTGCCCGCTGGCTTCTGGAGAACGGTCCGAGGGAACTCGAATTGCTCTTCCTGGGGATTGTTTACCACCCGTGGCACCTGCGCTTTATCACCAGCTACTTCCGCGTTGAATCGCCTCAACAAAAAGGCAAGATTGGTTCCCCTCGTGCACTAGGGAGCAGTCGTCCACAGCCCCCCGTGACCACCTCGGTGAGAGCGCCAAGGTCGGCCACTAAAGTGCTCGACTTATTAAATAAGTACTCTCCGCGTGAGGGTACCCCAACCGGCTCCAGCCAATAACCTGGGGAGAAAGAAACTAACGTGACTCCACTTAAACTTACCGGCGCGCTGTTCATGGTGTGCGCGGCGCTATCGGCTCAGGATCAACCCTTCTACCGCGTCACCGTAACCTCGCGGACCGCGAAGGCAATCAGTTACCAGCACCGTAGTGGCGCGACCAGCGTCGATTTTCAGGGGACCGACCTACTCCCCAGCGGTCGAGGCAAGGCGCGCGTCGAGAGCAAGCAGGGCCGCATTGCAATTGAAGTAGAATTCGATGGGCTGCAGCCGGCGACCAAAAATGGCGCGGAATACCTCACTTATGTGTTGTGGGCGATCACTCCCGAGGGCCGCACGGCGAACCTGGGCGAAGTCCTTCTCAATGGGACCAAGAGCAAGTTGGATGTAACCACGGAGTTGCAGGTGTTCGGGCTGATCGTCACGGCCGAACCTTACTACGCGGTATCGCAGCCTAGCGACCTGGTAGTTATGGAAAACGTAGTGCGCGCGGACACCGTTGGCAAGGTGGAGCCGATCGACGCCAAGTACGAGTTGCTGCAGCGCGGCCAGTATGACCGCCTCGCGAACCCCTTGGCGCTGAAACTCGATCGAAAACAGCCCCTTGAACTGTATGAAGCCCGCAACGCGGTTCAGATCGCACGCGCTATGGGGGCCGACCAGTTTGCTCCCGAGACCTTCCAAAAGGCTGAAAAGAGTTTGTCTCAGGCCGAGACCTACCAATCCGACAAGGCCGGCCGGAAACCGGTAACCATGGCGGCCCGCGAAGCTGTTCAGATGGCCGAAGACTCTCGAGTTATCGCCGTCAAACGCCAGGAGGAGACGGCGGTGAACCGGGCGCAGGAGCAATCCCTGCAGCGGGAAACCAGCGCCGAAAACGGACGCGCCGCCGCGGAGTCCGAGACCGATCGCGTCAGGCGGGACGCCGAAGCGGCACGACTCCAGGCAGAGGCCGAGACCGGGCGCCTGACACGGGAAAACCATGCGCAAGCAGCCGCATCGCAGGCTGACCTCAACCGCGTCAAGCAGGAGAATGACGGCCGCATGGCCGCCGCCGCGTCCGAAGCAGAGCGCCTGAAGACGCTAAATGACGCCCGTGAAACGGCAGCCGGCGCAGAAGCGGACCGCCTCAAGATGCAAAATGAGGCCCGTGAAACGGCAGCCGGCGCGGAAGCGGATCGCCTCAAGATACAGAATGACAACCGTGAAACGGCAGCCGGCGCGGAGGCGGATCGCCTGAAGCGCGAGAACGATCTGCAAAGAGCAAGCAGCCAGGTAGAGCTCGACAGCGCGACCAGGCAGGCGGCGCAGTTGCAGGCGGAGAAGGCGGAGCTTCGAGTGAACCTGCTGGCGCAATTCAACGCCATTCTTCAGACGCGAGACACCGAGCGCGGCTTAATCGTCAACATGTCGGATGTCCTCTTCGACACCGGCAAGTATTCGCTCAGGCCCGTGGCCCGCGAGAAACTGGCCAAACTGGCCGGCATTGTCTCCGGACACCCCGGGCTGCTGCTTGCGGTGGAAGGATACACCGACAGTGTCGGCGGAGACGACTACAATCAACAACTCTCCGAAGACCGCAGCGAGAGCGTCCGCGACTACCTGACCCGGCAGGGCATGGCGGTGGGGTCCGTAACAGCCAAGGGCTTCGGAAAAACTCACCCCGTGGCTACCAACGAGACCGCTGACGGCCGGCAGCAGAATCGGCGCGTGGAATTAGTGATCTCCGGGGAAGTAATCGGCACGGTGATCGGCACGCCGATCACAGTCAGGTAATCGGAGGTTGGGGCCGGAGACTTAAGGTGGCCGGCCCCACCCAGGCAATACGAGATGGAGTACACCATGAATAAGTTGGTAGGCATCGTCTTTTTGTTCGGATCACTGTCTGCAACGCGAGCGGAAGATCTTTCCAAATATCGGAACTTCCAACTCGGTATGAACGTGTCAACCGTCGCCGGGCTAGCCGGTACGAGTGCATCTCAGGTAAAAACAATCCACAGCCGCCCGGAACTGATCCAAGAACTCACATGGCGTCCTCAGCCGCCCGGCGCATCTTCCCAGGCAGAACCGGCCAAACAGGTGGTCTTCAGTTTTTACGACGGGGAACTGTATGGCATCGCGGTCACTTACGATCGGTACGAGACTGAAGGCATGACGGCCGCCGACTTCGTGGAAGCGCTGTCGGCGAAGTACGGAGATGCCACGGTGCCTGTTGTGCCGACTAAGCTCGCGCCGCGAGGCTACGGCGAGCCGGACGATGTTCTGGCGCAATGGCAGGATTCGCAGTACCGCTTCAGTCTGACGCGGTCTTCTTTCGGATCCACTTACAGTCTGGTTGGCGTTCTCAAAAGGCTGGAGGCACCGGTTCAGGTCGCTATCATCGAATCGAAGCGGCTCGATGACAAGGAAGCGCCTCAACGGGAGGCCGCCCGCGTTTCCAAATACAACGACGCGGAGCGTGTGCGCCTTGAGCAGGCAAGGCTTTTGAATAAGCCGAAATTTCGACCTTAAGGGGGTACACGAATATGATGAGCGACAGACCAGTATTCCAGGAAGGCGACGAGGTTGTGCTGGCCGAAGGCACTTACCAGGGCACGCCTGGCACTTTCCTTCGCTTGAGGAATGACGCCACCTGGGCGGACATCACGGAGCGCGATGGCAGCGTACGCAGCCATCCCCTGGCATGGCTGGCCCACACTGTAACGACGATCCCGGCTTTAGGAAACTGACCGCCATAACGAGGGTAACCATGAGAGACACAATCGCCGCAGGCAGCGTGTTTATCGATGAAAGTGCGCGTTTACCGAACACCCTGCTGCTCCAACGGGAGCCTCATTCCTGCGGGTGGGCGGAGGTCACAAACGTTCGTTCCACGTTCGGGAAGGAAATCCCTGACGCGGGATGGACATACTTCTTTATGGCTGGCGAGATCAAGACCACGGTCTTCGGATTCGATCGCCAAAAGGCTCTGAGCACCGCATTGAGCCGGCTTATCGCAAATGCGAAAGGTCAAAACTGCAACAGCATTGAGATTACACAAGTAACTGGAAGCTCATTCCTGAAAGTGCCCTACGTGGGCGTGTCCGCTCACCCGCGGCATCTTCAGAAGGGCCTCACCTTCTCTGGCCCACGGCAGTCCCAATTGTGACTGGAGGTTATCATCATGAACATTCGACCTTTGTATGACCGCATCGTGGTAAAGCGGATCGACGAACAGGAAACCACGCGTAACGGCATCGTCATTCCCGATTCGGCCAAGGAAAAGCCGCAAGAGGGTGAAGTGATGGCCATCGGGAAAGGCAAGCGGCTGGACGACGGCACCATGGTGGCGCTGGATGTGAGAGCGGGTGACCGCATCCTGTTCGGAAAATACTCCGGCAACGAGATCAAGCTGGAGGGCACCGAGTACATCATCATGCGCGAGGACGATGTCCTTGGCGTTTTCGATTCGAAAGCCAGTTAGCCCAAACGCAAAAACAAGGAAACCATCTATGTCAAAGCAGATTATCTACAGCGACCACTCCCGTCAGGCGATCCTGAGAGGCGTCAATCAATTAGCCGATGCAGTGAAAGTGACTCTCGGTCCCAAGGGACGCAATGTGATTCTGGAGAAGAAATACGGCGGACCCACCATCACCAAAGACGGCGTAACGGTGGCCAAAGAGATCGAGTTGAAGGATCCGCTTGAAAACATGGGTGCCCAGATGGTCCGCGAAGTGGCATCGAAGACGTCCGATGTCGCGGGCGACGGCACCACCACGGCGACGATACTGGCCCAGGCGATTTATCGCGAGGGCGTAAAGGCAGTCGCGGCGGGCGCCAGTCCGATGGCGGTCAAGCGAGGTATCGATAAGGCCGTGGCTCTGGCCATAGAGGAAGTCAAGAAGTTCTCCAAGCCCGTCTCCGGCGACATGATTGCCCAGGTCGGCAGCATATCCGCCAATAGCGACACCACCATCGGCAACATCATTGCCGAGGCGATGAAGAAGGTCGGCAAGGACGGCGTGATCACGGTCGAGGAATCCAAGACCATGACCACCGAATTGCAGACCGTGGACGGGATGCAGTTCGATCGCGGCTATCTGTCGCCCTACTTCGTGACGGATCCGGAACGCATGGAGTGCGTGTTCGAGGATCCCTACATACTCATTCACGATAAGAAAATCAGTCAGATGAAGGACCTGCTGCCGATTCTCGAGCAGATTGCGCGCGCGGGTAAGCCACTGCTGGTGATCGCCGAAGATGTGGAAGGCGAAGCAGTAGCCACACTGGTAGTGAACAAACTGCGCGGTACTCTCAATGCCTGCGCCGTGAAATCGCCGGGGTTCGGCGACCGGCGCAAAGCCATGCTGGAAGATATTTCCATCCTGACCGGCGGCAAGGCGATCATGGAAGAGACCGGCATCAAGCTGGATAGCATCAAACTGGAGGATCTCGGCCGCGCCAAGCGTGTCACGGTGGATAAGGACACCACTACCATCATTGACGGCGGCGGGTCTCAGAAGGCGATCGAGGGCCGTATCAAGCAACTCCGCGCACAGATCGACGAAACCACCTCGGACTACGATCGCGAAAAGCTGCAGGAGCGGCTGGCGAAACTGGCCGGCGGTGTGGCGATCATCAAAGTCGGAGCCGCCACCGAAACTGAAATGAAGGAGAAGAAGGCGCGGGTGGAAGACGCGCTACATGCCACTCGCGCAGCGGTCGAGGAAGGCATCGTGCCGGGCGGCGGCGTCGCGCTGCTGCGCGCTTCGGTCGCTCTGGAGAAACTCAAGCTCGATGGTGACGAGCAGTTCGGTGTTACCATCGTACGCCGCGCTTGCGAGGAGCCGGTCCGTCAAATCGTACTGAACTGTGGGACCGAGGGCGCCGTAGTGGCCCAGAAAATCAAGGACAGTTCAGATCCCAACTTCGGCTTCAACGCCTCCACGGAACAGTACGAAGACCTGGTAAAGGCCGGTGTGATCGATCCCACAAAGGTAACTCGCACAGCCCTGCAAAATGCAGCTTCCATCGCCTCTCTTATGCTGACTACGGAAGCTATGATCTGCAGCGTTGAAGAGGATTCAGGCGAATAAAGGACAGGGATGAAACATAAGATCAGCAAGACGATGCGACCGCCGGAACAACTTCCGGCGGTCGCCGCGAAGGCTCAAGTACAGACATGACCCGTGCCATAGTACGGTTGTTCTCCACAAAATGTCCGCATTGCAGATCCATCGACTTTAGAAGCGTAGGCGCTCAAAATGCCGTGGAGACGGTGTTTCTGTGGCTCCTGCAGCCCTACCGGTGCTCTCTATGCGGCCATCACTTCTTCCTCTTCCGATGGCAGGCTCTCGCCGGGCGAACAGTATAGGGACATCGTTGGAAGGCGCAGCACGCGCGGGTGCATCCAAACAGCCTGAAACGACAGATGCGGTGACGAACTAATCTCGCGCCGCTCCAAAACTAGCTGCGCATTCGAAGAAACAGATACACCCCCACCAACCCGAACAGCACATCGGGCGACCACGCCGCCATGGTGGGCGGCAACAGCCTCACATCCCCCACCTTCTCAAATAACGTGTTGATGGCCATATACGAAAGCGCAATCACAATGCTCACTCCGATTCCCGTCATGGCACCCCGATTCCCCACCATGAATCCAAAGGGCACCGCGAGCAGGGCCATGATGATCGAAAAAATCGGAACCGAGAACTTACGGTAGAACTGCACCTCCAGTTTTGTGGTGCCGATCCCGCTCCTGGCCAGATCCTTGATGTAGGCATCCAGCTCCATAAAGTTCATCTGCTTGTATTGCAGGGCCTCCCTGAGGAAATGGTCCGGCGGTTCGTTCAACTCCGGAAATGTCACGCTCTCGCTGCGTCCCGAACCGCGCTTGAAATTGTTGTACCCCGTGCAATTCGTACCGGTAAAGGTGCAACTCCAGCCGTTTTCGAATAACCAAGTTCTGCCCACGGGACTCCAGGTGGCGCGCTCGGCCACGATCTCTCGCGTGAGCCGGAATGTGTTCGGCTCCAGGTCGAACACATACACGTCGCTCATGGCGCTCGCCGCGGTGTCGAAATAGTGGTAATAGTAGATCCGCGAATCGTTGCCCATGATCCACTTGTGATCGGGATGCTGCCAGCTCTGCCTGGTCACCCGGCCCTTGATCAGATCGCGCAGCGCATCCTGCTTCGAATACGCCTTCGGCACGTACTGATAGTTAAAAGCGAACAGTCCGCCGCAAAAGATCGCGCTCCCCAACAGAATCGGCATCGCCAGGCGATACAGGCTTACGCCGCAAGCCTTGAATGCCGACACTTCGTTCTGCTTGCTCAGAACCGTCAGGTGCACCAGCACCGCCACCAGCACGCTCACCGGAACCATTTCGTAAATCAATTGCGGTGTATAGAAGAACAGGTGCTGCAGCATGATTCCGAAGGCGATCTTGTTGCGAAACATATCGCCCATCAAATCGAAAAACTCGTACACCAGAATCATCGAAACCAGGCTGGCCAGCACCACCGCGGTATAAAACAGGAAGCCCGACAGAATGTAGGTATCCACAATCTGCGGCAGCAGCGGCATTCGCCAAGCAGTTTTCCGCTTGATCTCCGTGCCGCCTGCCTTGGGCCGGATACGTGCCGACAGAAAGCCGAAAAACTCCTGCATCGCCCCCAATAGATCCCGGTCCCCGGACAGTTCCATACGGTACAGAAACACCAGGCCCACCAGAAAGAACGCAACGTCCGGCAGCCACACCGCGACCGGAATGGGCAGGCCGTGTTGCTTGGTGGCGATACCAATCAGCGCCACACTCGATAAGTGATAGCAGAAGAAACCCAGAAAAACCGCGATCACGTAGGCAGCGCTTTTGCCGCCTTTGCGCGTCGAAATGCCCAGCGGAATCCCGACCATGGCCAGCACGATGCACGCAATCGGCAGCGCGAAGCGCTGGTGCAGTTCGCTCTGGACTTCCACCCAATCCGGTCCGTTCCGCGGCCATGCCATCAGTTGCCGCGTGTTCACGTACGCCGACCGGAGCGAGTCCTGCTGCGGCGGCTTGGCATCCAGCCGCTGCACCAGGGTCACTTCACGGCTGTCATTGGCCTCGTCGTCCTTGCTCATCTCGTGCGTGGCCACATCGGCCATCGAAAGTTGAATGCGATTGTGGGCCGCGTCGGAAACCGCAATGGCCTCGCGAGCCACTGTAACCAGCGGTCCGCTGGCCTTATCCTTCAGACCGCTCTTGCGCTGTTCCGGCGGCGTCACATCGGCGATAAACACCGGCTTCCATATGCTCGGACCGCCGGCGTTCTTTACATCGCCGACGTACAGAATCTTGTTGGGGAAATTTTCCAGGAACACCCGCGGCTCGACGTCCGCCGAAAGCTGCTGCTTGAGCAGTTCGTTCCTCAGATCCAGCGTCACCCGGTAGGCCAAGGGTTTCAGCCGCAGCGACGCCATGGCCGCCACCCCCGTTCCCAGTGCCGCAAACACCAGCACCGGCAGAATCACCTTCCGGCTGGATACGCCCGCTGCCCGCATGGCCACGATCTCGCCATCGCTCGCCATCCTTCCCAGACCGATCAGAACGCCCACCAGCACGCCGAACGGAATCGTCATGGGCAGCACCGGCGGAATGGCCCACACGAACAGCAACAGCCACATCCTGGCGGTCACGTTGGTGCTGCTCACCAGCAGGGTGAAGAGCGCGTCGGCGCCATGCAGATACACTACGAACGTAGCCAGCATGGTTCCCAGCGCCGCACTGGTTAGAATCTCGCGAAAAATGTAACGGCCCAGCAGGCGGAACACGCGGAATCCTGTTTACTACGGGCCTTTCGTGGGGGGTGCCGGCACTACGGGCAGCTTGGGAAGTTCATCCTCGGCGGGATGCAACTCCAGGTCGTCAACGATTATCGATGGCGCCACCACGCACGCTTCAGTGGTGAAGTTGGAGGCTCCCACCAGCGCGAACGGCGCGGCGCTGTCCATGAATTCCAGCATGTTGCTATCGTCTCCCGTGGCCACGATATCGCGCAGCGACTTCGCATTGAAGCCGCGGAAACGCATCCCGCGCACCAATTCCTCGCGGCCGTCCGGGTAGATTTTGTAGACCAGAACCGGCATGCTCACCGGATGGGCGCTTCCCTGGCTGGCCGTGAGCAGGCGCCGGATCTCATCCACCGAACCGGTGGATGGAAAATCCATTTGCCGCACCAGAATGCCGTACGCCTTATTGCGCGAGTGAATCAGCTCGATCAGCTTCTTCTTCATATCGCCGGCCGGAATCGTCTCCTCCGAACTGACGAACAGATTGCTGAAAGTGGCGTAACTGGCGCCGAATCCCCCGGGCAGGCGCGCGCGTCCATTCGAGCCCTCGAATCCGCGGACCGGCTGGCGCGTCAGCAGGAAGTTTTTCAGGATGCCTTTATCCACCACCTTCAGCGGCTTCGCCGTCACGCCCTCGCGGTCCACCTCGTAGTGTCCGAACAGGGTGCGCCCACGCCATTCCGTCTGCGTCGGATCGTCCACCACCGTGAACGAATCGGGTAACACGCGCGATCCCATCCGGCCTTCGAATTCACTGGCGCTTCCGCCGCCGCCGCGCCCGCCGTCCATCACCGGCCGCCGCGTCAGAGTCAGATTCCTCCCCAGCACCTCGGCGAAGATCTGCGCGCCCGCCGCGCCTTCGAACAACACCGGCCCGTTATAATCTTCACCCTTGGGAGCTTGCGCCAGCGCCGTCACGTTCTGCGCCACTGCCGTCACCCCGCGCCGCAGTTCCGCGTCTCCCGGCATGTGCGCGGTATCCAGAGCATGGAACGTCACCGCGTCCCGGACCGTCATCCCGTCGGGCGACTGTGCCGAGGCCCGCACCCGCAAGACCGTGACCGTTTCCGGCTCCTTCAGTTCAGTACCTTCGGAATTGACCATGTAATAGCCGCCGTCGCTCGATTCCAGATCGACCCGGCTATCTCTCACGTCGGGATATTGCGAGAAGATGTCCGACAGGGCGCGAACCCGGTCGCTCCACGCGTTCTCATCGATCGAAAGGCGATGGAATTCCCGCACCGTCCGCACCGGATCGGCATGGGCGAAATCGCTGAGTTGATCGCTCTGCGTCAGGTTTCTCAGCGCCGCGCGCTTGCGCGAAAGGGCCTCCACGGCTGATTTATAAGCCGAATCCGTCTCCAGCCACAAGTAGCGGCGCAGCACCGGGTACGCATTGTCCAGCGGGAATCGCGAAAGGTCGTACTGCGATCCGCCGCCGAACCGGCCCGCGTAATTCGTGTTATCGAACTTATAATCGCCTACCCGCACCTCCACTTCCGGTTCGCGGAAATGATCGTGACGCCTGGCCAGCAGCCCGCCCAGCGTGGCGGAGACGGTGAACGTCTCCGCTTCGTCCATTCCGTACTCGATGAAATACGGCTTCTCCAAATTGGGAAGGCTCAGGTTCCTGGACCGCTCGATCTCATCGTGCATGGCCTTTAGCACCGGGTCCAGCGGCGGGGCCTGGCCGTTCAATACCGCCGCTCCCAAAACAGCCAACGCGAACAGCAGGCGCTTCATTGGCCGCCTCCCCTGCTGTTCTCCATCACCGTCGGCTCCGAAAGCAGCGGCGGCCGATCATTGCCCTTGGCCTTCTTTTCAATTTCGATCTCAGACACCAGAATCGCCGGCGATACCGCGGAGACCGGCACGCTGCCGGACTCCGCGCCGCAATATCCGTTGAATACTTCCGGTTTATCGCCGGTCGCGATGATCTTCGAGAAACTCGCCAGCGGCGTACCCACAATGTCCGTGCCTCGCACCAGCTCATCGGGCCGCCCGTCGGGGTAGACCTTGTAAACGATGATCGGAATCACTTTGAACGCCTGCAATCCAGCGCGCTGCGTCGTGGTGAAGCCGCCGGTGATATCGCGGAAGTACAGGCCGTACGGCTTGTTCTGTTTCTTCACCTCGTCCAGCAGCATCTCCCGCAGTTTGGCATCGGGCACCGCATTGGTCGATTGCACGATCAGGTTCGATTGCCGCGACACCACCTCCAGTCCGGGTTGCCGCCGTCCGTGCCCGTTGGATTCTTCAAACCCCTTGATGGGCGAACGCGACATCAGGAATGTCTTGAGCACGCCATTCTCCACCGCCGTGACCGGCCGCGCCTTCACGCCTTCGTCGTCGTAATCGTACCAGCCGTTCAGATCCACGCCGCCAATCTTGCGCCGGGTCGGGTCGAAGATCACCGACAGAAAGTCCGGCAGCACTTTCGTATTGACGCTCTTGGTGAACGTCTGGCCTTCGCTTTCGTCCTTCTGCCGGTGCCCTTCCACCCGGTGTCCGAAAATCTCGTGGAAGAACACTCCCGCGGCGCGGCCCGAAAAAATCGCAGGTCCCACGAACGGTTCCGCTTCCGGCGCCTTCAGCAGGTTGGTCACATCGTTGGCCACGTGGTCAATCGCAGCCATCAGCACCTTATCGTCCGGCAGTCCACCCGGGTCTACCGCTTCATAACTATCGAACGCCTCCAGGTCGGTGCCGTCAGCCGCCTTGGCCGAAGCGGTAATCACCACACGTGCGTACCCCCGGCCATGCTCGATGCGTGTGCCTTCGGTATTTACCAGGTATCGCGTGTCGGTTTGCCCAATCACGCTGACTTGCGACGTCAGCACCTTCGGATAGCTCTGAAAGCGCGCCGACAGCTTGCGAATCCGGTCCGTCCAGTCCGGCTCGTCGAATTTCAGTACGAGAGGCGCTTGCCGGGAGGTCACCGGCGGTGCTGCGGAAAAATCGTCCGAATCGTCGGCCTCCGCTACCTTTACCTGGGTATTTGTCTTGATGCGGATCAGGCGCTCCGCCGCGGCCCGGTAGGCGCGGTCAGTCTCCAGCCACAACCGGTGCTTGATCGAGTTGGCGTTGTCCTCGTAGGTGAGCAGGGCTCCCGATGTAAACTGGCCCCGTTCGCCGCGCACCCGGTGGTAATTGTCCAGTTTAGGACTACCCACTCTCACCGAAACATCCAGCGCGCGATTCCTTCCAGCCCCCGAGTTGTTGATCGTGCCGAGCGTGCCGGAGATGGTCCGGAACTCCTGATCGGTCACCTCATAACTCATAAAATAGGGAGGCGGGTCGGCCTTCTCTTTCAAAACAGTGAAATTGCGGTTCAGTTCCTGGGACATGGCGTCGAGCAGGACCGGTGTGTCGGCCGGCGCAGCGGTGGCCACGGCCAGCAGGATAGCAAAGCAAGGGGTTACAAAGGGGTTCAAGACTTAAGGATATCACCCCGGTGCACAACTGTTAGAATACCGGACGAATCGACTATGAAACGCCAGATTGCCCTCGCGCTCCTCTGCCTGCCCGCGCTGTCCGGAGCGGATTGGAAGCCGGCGGACGGCCCGCTCACCACACCCTGGACGTCGCTTGTCTCAGCGGATCGCCCCTTGCCCGAATACCCGCGGCCGCAAATGGCCCGCAAAGATTGGATCAACCTGAATGGCCTTTGGGATTTTGCCATCCGGCCGCAACAGGACTCTGCCGTGTCCCGGTACGACGGCCGCATCCTGGTGCCATTCCCCGTGGAATCGGCCCTTTCCGGTGTCAGGCAACCCCTCTCGCCGGATCAGCGGCTCTGGTACCGGCGCAACTTCACCGCGCCTTCGTTGAAAGGCAAACGCCTGCTCCTCCACTTCGGCGCCGTCGACTGGCGCGCCGAAGTGTGGGTCAATGGCAAAGCCGCCGGGAAGCATGAAGGCGGTTACGACCCGTTCACCTTCGATATCACCGATGCCCTCAAACCCAAAGGGCCCGACGAAATCGTTGTCGCTGTGTGGGACCCCACCGATTCCGGCCCGCAACCGCGCGGCAAACAGGTGCTCAACCCCAACGGCATATGGTACACCGCCGTATCCGGCATCTGGCAGACCGTCTGGCTGGAGCCGGTGCCCGAACATTCCATCTCCGATCTTTCGATGATTCCCGATCTGGACGGCCGCAAACTGCGCCTTACCGTCCACTCCGGTTCGCCCGGCGAATTTACCGCCATCGTCCGCCTCGCCGGGAAGACCGCCGGCCGCGTTTCCGGAAAGCTCAATCAGGAATTGGCCGTGCCCCTCTCCGATCTCAAGCCCTGGTCGCCCGATTCGCCGACGCTCTACGACCTCGACGTCTCGCTGCCCAGCGGCGATCGCGTTACCAGTTACTTCGGCATGCGCAAAATCGAGGTGCGCGAAGACGCCGCGGGATTCAACCGGCTCTTCCTCAACGGCCGGCCCTTGTTCATGATCGGCCCGCTCGACCAGGGCTGGTGGCCCGACGGCCTCTACACCGCGCCCACCGATGCGGCGCTCCGCTCCGATATCGAAACGCTCAAAAAACTCGGCTTCAATATGTGCCGGAAGCACGTGAAAGTCGAGCCCGCCCGCTACTACTACTGGTGCGACAAACTGGGCTTCCTGCTTTGGCAGGATTTACCCAGCGCCATGCCGAAGGGCCATGGCAGCGTGCGGCGCGGCAGCGCGGACGACGTGCAGTTCACCCCGGCGGAGGACGCCATCTTCCGGCGCGAACTGGAAGCGCTGGTGCGCAATCTGGCCAACGTCACCAGCGTGGTGGCCTGGGTGCCATTCAACGAGGGCTGGGGCCAGCACGACACCAACGATATTCTGAAGTGGGTCAAAGCCCTGGATGGCTCGCGCCTGGTAAACGGACCCAGCGGATGGCAGGATCGCGGCTACGGCGACATGATGGACATGCACCAATATCCCGGCCCCGCCATGTTTCCGGCGATGCCACTCCGCGCGTCGGTACTCGGCGAGTTCGGCGGACTGGGCCTGCCCATCGAGGACCATCTCTGGTGGAACAAACGCAATTGGGGCTATCGAACTTTCGAGGATCGCGCCAAACTCCAGGCCGGCTACGATGACCTGATGCAGAAGCTCGAACCCCTCGTTAAACAGGGCCTCGCCGCTGCCGTCTATACCCAGACCACCGATGTGGAAGGTGAAGTCAACGGCCTGATGACTTACGATCGCAAGATCGTCAAATTCGACGCTGCCAAACTGGCTGACTGGCACCACCGCCTCATCGCCGAAGGCCAGTAAGATCGTTGTACCGGGTTCAGGCGGCGAGAGCTCACCTCCCGCGAGGGATCGAACTCCGGCTACTTCCGCGTCCGCCTTTCCGCTAACTATCCTCACTATAATGCTGAAGAGACTACAACGGAGGACGTTCTCACATGATCCGAAGCCTGACATCGCGGGCGGTGCTTTTGCCGGTTCTCCTGGCCATTGCACAGGCCGCCAGCGTGCAAGCGGATCTCCGCGGCATTTACATCTACACTAACGATGTCTCGCAGATCTCCAACGCGACAGCGTCGCAACTAACCCAGTCCTTCAACGTCCCCGGCGTGGACGGAGTCGCCATCGTGATCGGCTGGGATGCCATCGAACCCTCAATGGGCCAGTACCAGTGGGCGACTCTCGATCAATGGATCGGCCAGGTCGCCGCACTGGGCAAGAAAATCGACCTCGTCGTTCCAGCCGGTAGTTCGACTCCCACATGGTTGTTCCAACCACCGCCCGCGGGCGCCGGCGCCACAGAGCTGAACTTCACTGTTTCGCCTCATGCAGGGGAGACCGGCGTCTGCGATACGGTCAACATTGCGGCTCCGTGGGATCCTTCTTTCCTCGCCCAATGGGATTCCCTGATCGCCGCGCTGTCTGCCCATCTGAAGTCCGCCGGAACCTACAACGCCATCACGCTAGTTCGACTCACGGGAATCAACCGCACTACCGAAGAACTGCGGCTTCCGGCCGAAACGGCCGCATCCACCGGTCTGGCCTGCGTCAGCAACTCCACGGCCACCTGGCAGCAGGCAGGCTACCGGCCATCCCTGCTACTCCAGGGATGGAACGCGATCCTCGGCTCCTTCAGGAAAAGCTTCCCCGACAAACCATTCGCTGTTTCCATCATTCCTAATGACGCATTCCCCGGTATCGCCGAGGATGGTTCCGCGATCACCGGCCACATTGGGGATGAGAACCAGCCCCTATTGACGACGGCCAGCCAGCAACTCCCCGGCCGCCTGGTGGTGCAGTTCGACTTCCTGATGCCCGGCGAGGCGGCGTCCACCGAGGTAACCAACGCGGCGCAAGACCTCGGAACTATGGCCGCATTCCAAACCAACGAGTATTTAGGCAATCAAGGCTCTGGCTGTTCCGAGCCGGTCACGAGCACCATACCGTGTACGGCAGCGACCTTTCTGACGATGCTCGACACTGGCATCTACCCGCTGGGCGCGAGCAATTCACTCACTTCGCAATACATCGAAGTCTTTCACGCCAACGCCCTGGCGTTCCCGGCTGACATCCTGGCCGCGCATCTCCAACTCCTACCGCCGTCGATTTCCCTGGTAGCCAATGCCGAAGGGGAAAGCCCAACCATCGCTCCGAATAGCTGGGTCGAGATTAAAGGCGCGGGTTTGTCCCTCACCGGAGATTCTCGGATCTGGAAGTCGCCGGACTTCCAGAACAACCAACTGCCCACCCAACTCGACAACATCAGTGCGACGGTTAACGGCAAGCCCGCCTTCGTCTACTACATCAGTCCCACCCAGATCAATGTCCTCACGGCGCCCGACTCGATGTCCGGGCCGGTCCAGGTAGAGGTCACCGACAACGGCACAACCACTGCGTCGTTCACCGCGCAGGCACAATCCCTGTCGCCATCCTTCTTCGTCTTCAATGGCGGCCCCTATGTCGCTGCTACGCACGCGAACGGGGCTTACCTTGGTCCCACAATGCTCTATCCCGGCGCTACTACCCCGGCGAAACCGGGTGAAGTCGTCGTGCTCTACGGAAACGGTTTTGGGCCCACATCGACGCCGGTTACCGGTGGCTCCATCACGCAATCCGGCACCCTGTCCCCCTTGCCGGTGATCAAAATCGGTGGAGTCGCGGCGGGCGTGCAATTCGCCGGGTTGGTGGAGCCGGGCCAATATCAGTTCAACGTCGCGGTGCCATCCAACCTGGCGGATGGCGATCAGCCGATCATCGCGACATACGGCGGCCAGGCCACCCAGTCCGGCAGTTTAATCACGATCCATCAGTAGCTGGCACCCCGATATACAATCGATAGATGTATTCCGGGAGACTTCCTTCCACCGCCGCAACGGATCAACGATGACTTTCTGTCTGGGAATCACAGTCGAGCAGGGCCTGGTCGCCATTGCCGATACTCGCGTGGTGGCCGGCAACGAATGCCTCACCGCCAAGAAAGTGGCCAGCTACCAGGGGCCGGGATTTGCGTTTTTCGTGATGAACTCGGGCCTGCGCTCGCTGCGCGACAAGATCCTGCTGCACTTCGAAGAGTCCCTGGCGCGCGACACCGGCGTGCGCGACCGCCTGTTCAAGATTGTCAATCTGTACGCGCGGCAGGTGCGGCGCGTGCGCGATGAGGATGCCGAGGCGCTGCGCCTGGCCGAACTATCGTTCAATGCGTTCTCGCTGATCGGCGGGCAAATGTCCAGCGATTCGGCCCACCGCCTCTTCCTGGTCTATCCGGAAGGCAATTGGGTGGAAATCGGGCCCGATACGCCCTACCAGATCATCGGCGCGTCGGGTTTCGGCAAGCCGATCCTGGAGCGCTCCGTCACGCACCACGATTCCATGCTCTACGCCTTCAAGGTGGGGTTGCTGGCGTTCGACGCAACGCGCCTGTGCGCTGCCGACGTGGACTTCCCCATCGACGTGCTGCTCTACCAGCGCGGCACCTTCGACCTGGTGGAGCAGCGGTACCATGCCGACGACCTGCGCTCCATCTCCAACTGGTGGCAGGAACGCATGCGCCGCAGCGTGCAGGATCTTCCCTCGCAGTGGATCGAGGCTGCCTTTGCGCGGCTCACGGGAACCGAAGTAGCACCCTGAGTGGCGCCGCGGATGCGGATCTCCCTGCAACACTCCACCGTTTACCGCTACGACGCGCCGGTCTTTCTGGAGCCTCACGTTTTCCGTCTGCGCCCGCGTGTGGATGGCTCGCAGCGTCTCTTGGGTTACTCGCTGCGGATTACGCCCGCGCCCGACGGGACCACCGAATACCTGGATCAGGACGGCAACGTGGCCACCCAGGCATGGTTTTCCGGCGCCGTTTCGGAACTGGCGGTGCACAGTTCCTTTGCCGTGGAGACGCTGCGCGAGAACCCGTTCGACTACGTTCTGCCGGCGTCTCACCTGTCCTCCCTGCCGCTGGTCTACGGCGAACCGCTGGCATCCGCCCTGGCCCCCTGCACCGCGCCCGGGGATTCCGGAGAGGTAAAGCAGTTCGCGCTCTCCCTGGCCGGGCAGAACGGGTGGCGCACCCTGGATTTTCTGAATGCGCTGACGAGCGCGCTTTACGAGCGGTCCACCCACATCGTGCGGGACGAAGGCGCGCCGCTTCCGCCGGAAGAAACCCTGCGCACCGGTACTGGCTCCTGCCGCGACCTGGCCGTCCTGTTCTGCGCCGCCTGCCGGCACCTTGGCGTACCGGCCCGCTTTGTCAGCGGATATGAATGCTGGGCCGGCTTTGCAGGGGATGCCCACATGCACGCCTGGGCGGAAGTTTATCTCGACGGTGCCGGGTGGCGCGGGTATGACCCCTCCCGCGGGTTGGCCGTTTCCACGGCCCACGTCGCCGTGGCCGCCGCGGCCGACTCCCGCCTTGCCGCCCCCATGACCGGCACGTTTCGCGGAAAGGCCAACGCCGCGATGACCTTTCAAATCGCCGTGCAAACCGGGACGTAGGATGTGATAAGAATGTAACTGATGACGGCCGGCCGCCTCTACGCGCTCGCGGGATTGCTTGCCACTGCCGTTCCCGCAATCGCCCAGCCTTCCGCCGCGGACCTGCTGGAGAAAGCCCGGGCCGCCTTAGACCGCAACCACGAGCAGGAACCTCACTGGAACTGGACGACCATCCAGAACCACACCCTGACGGACCGTGCCGGGCACACCTTGCGGCGCCTGCCGGATGTGACGGTGGAATCAGTGATCCGGCAGGATGGCCGGCGTTGCAACGCCGTTCTCTCCTGGGGCGATGGCGTGGCGCCCTACAAGCTGAACGAAGATGCCGACGTGCGGTGCAGCGGCCAGGACCCCGTGGAGCCGCCCTTGCGGGTGGAATCGCTGCTGCGGAGCCTGAAGGTCAAACTGGTCGACAGCTACACCATCGCCATCCGGCACGATAAAGCCCGCGTTCACGATCCCCGGCCCGAAGTGCGCTGTACGGCTTCGGTGGAAGGCACCGTCCGGCTCGATCCGGCCACCTTTTTCCCCGTGCACCTGGAAGGCACACTGGTAGATACCGGCTGCGAAGGCGAGACCTGGGCGGAATTGCACTACGGAGGCGACCCCGTGAAGATGATGAGCCACCGGGGGCTTCTGAAGGGCACTTCCTTTCGCCTGGAGTTTGCCCTGCAACCGGACAAGTATGGACACCCGGCGAACAGTTATTGGATCTCGACCGGGCAACACTGGAACCGGCCCTTCACCGAGGCGGCGGGCGTGGTTTATAACAACCGGCGCTTTGAAGTGAACCTGAAAAACGCGTCCTGGGTTACGGATTCGCGGACCACCGCGCAGGAATTCGGCGTCCAATCGCTCACCCGCTTCGATACCGTTCCGAAATAGGGGAGCCGACACGACCTTTTTCACCTGCAACATATGCGGCCGCAAGAACCCGCGCCCGGCGGCGGCGCCGGAGCCGGAGACTCCCGGCTGCGCGCATTGCGGATCGAACGTGCGGGTGCGCGCGCTGATCCACCTGCTAAGCCAGGAACTGTTCGGCGCCAGTCTGGCGCTGCCCGACTTTCCTCGCATCAAGAGCCTGCGCGGTCTCGGCACCAGCGACGGCGAATCGTATGCCGGGCGGCTGGCCGACCGGCTGGATTACCGCAATACGTTTTACCATCGCGAACCACGCTTCGATATCGCCCATGGCGGCGCCGGCGAATCCGGCCGCTACGATTTTCTGCTTTCCAGCGAAGTTCTGGAGCATGTGGTTTCGCCCGTGGAAGCGGCGTTTCAAAACGTTTCCAACCTGCTCAAGCCCTCGGGGGTGTTCGTCTTCACCGTGCCGTATTCGCTGGAAGACCGGACTACCGAGCGGTTCGGCAAACTGCACGACTTCGGATTTGCGCGCCTTGCGGACCGGACGGTGCTGGTGAACCGCACGCCGCAAGGTGACTTACAGGCGTTCGACGACCTGATCTTCCACGGCGGCACAGGCTCCACGCTGGAAATGCGCGAGTTCTCAGAGGCGGGACTGAAGAGCGTGCTGGCGGCCGCTGGTTTCACCGATGTGCGCATCGACAGCGAAGATTATCCCGAGTTCGGGATCTTCCGGCGTTATGCCTGGTCGCTGCCCATCGCGGCCCGCAAGGGTCCGTTCGCATTCAGTAAAGACGCCACGCGCGATCTGGCGGAGCAGTATCGCGAGTCAAACCAAAGGCTCGACGCCTTGATTCGCTCCCTGGTGGTTCGGGTCGCCTGCAAACTGCGGCTACTGTGACCCTTGCGCCGGCACGAAGCGGAACACTTCGAATATGGGCCGGCCGAAGCCATCGTGAATGGCCGTGATCATTTGCCGGGAATAGCCGCCATCCGCCGCGATGCGCACCAGTTTTTCCGTCACTCCCTCAAAGACCTCCACCGGCCTGACGCGGCCGATGAAGATCGCTTCCGGATCGGACACGCGCCGCACAATCGCATCGCGATCCGCGGCAGTCAACTCCGGATTAGTGACGGGGTACGACCCTTCGCGGAGTTTCAGTTTCCCGTGAGACAGCAGGCGCAAGCTGTCGAGGATGCCCCAATCGACGCAGAAAATGTAGTCGGCCGGTACCGTTTTCAAAGCATCGTTGAGCGGAAAAATGGCGTCGGTCCAACTTACCGAGCCCGCGCCGTTGCGGGTCATCTGGTAGTAATACTCATTGGTCACCAGGAAATGCGAGACCATCAGGACCAGCGCCACGGCCATCACCACGGGCAGGCCCGCGCGGCCGATGCGGCGCGATGCAGCGCCGAACGAGACGGCCACGATGGCCACGGGCAGCGGCCACAACAGAATGGTGTGATGCACGCTCCCGCCCGCGCCCGCCGTGATGGCCATCTGGATCCAGGCGATGGCCATGGCGATGAGGGCGGCCAGAATGGTCCGCAGGGCCGGCCGCGCGCCAGCACGGCCAGCAGGACCGCCAGCAGAAACGCGTAGATCATCAGGTTATACCGCGGGTGCCCGGCCCAGCCGGAAATCTGCTGTACCAGGGCGCCCGGCGGATGCGGCTGGGGCGTATCGCGATCTTCGCCGGTCATGTACCCGAACAGTCCCTGCCCGCCTACCGTGTTCATGAGCATGCGTGATTTATTGGGGAGGTCGCTGAAGTCGCGCTTGAAGTTTCCGCGAAAGGTCACCCAGTGATTTTGCGCATTGAAGAGCAACAGGGGCAGCGAGCCCATCGTGAAAGCCAGCAGCGCGACCCCAACCCGCCGGCGCGTGAACAGGCCGAAGACCTGGCGCGGCATCACGATCAGCACACCGATGCCGATTCCCGAGAGCATCCATGCGGCCAGGGCTTTGTCCCACATCGCCAGGCCGAACAGAAAGAAACCAAGAGCCAGGAAGCGCTGGCGCCGCTCCTGGTAGAAGCGCACCAGCGCGGCCATGGCGCCGATTTCCAGCAGGTGCTGCAGCGCCACCGGTCCCCAATCGAAACAGGTGGTCAGCATGTAAATGGAGTCCACGGCCAGCAACCATGCGCCCAGCACCGCGGCCCGCTCGCCATTGGTGCGGCGCAGCAGCAGGTAGAAGAGCCAGATGCCGGCCGCCCCGGCCAGCAAAGCGGGCTCGCGCAAGACCCAGACGCCGGCGCCGAATACGCGCAGAATGGGCGCGTAGATCCACGTCTTCACCGTCCCCAGATAGGTCATCAGCATGAACAGGAAGTGGGAGTGCCACACCGTTACCCACATACCGCTGCGCGGCTGCAGGATGGGCATGGCGAAGATGGCTTCATCGTCCTCCACCCCCAGCCGCGGAATGAAGGCCTGGGCGGAGAGAAAGAACGTGGCGCAGGCCGCAAGCGCCAGCTTGGTTGGGTGATAGCGGGTCAGAAAAAAGATGGTAGCATCACCGCACGGCGCGACTGGGGCATCACTCTTCGCGCAGCGCCAGCACCGGATCGACCCGCGTGGCTCGCCGCGCGGGCAGATAGCCGGCCAGCAGGGTGACAGCCGCCAGCACCGCGGTCACGGCCGCAAAAGTCGCGGGGTCCGTAGCGCCGATGCCATACAGCAGATCCTGCATAAGCCGCGTGAGCCCGAACGCGCCCGCCAGACCCAACGCCAGTCCGGCCGCGGTCAACACGATGCCGCGCCGGATTACCAGGCGTAGCACGTCGCCCGGTTGCGCTCCCAGCGACATGCGAATGCCGAACTCGCGCGTGCGCCGGCCCACGTTGTAAGCCATCACGCCGTAAATGCCGATCGCGGCCAGCAGCAGGGCCACCGCCGCGAAACCGCCCAACAGCAGGCTGGCCAGTTCCTGCGATTCGCTGCCCGCGGCGCGCACCGTGGCCAGGGTCATCACGTCGAACACGGGCTGATCGATATCGATGCGGCGCACCACCTCGCGCATTGCCGGGACCAGTTGCATGGGGTCGCCGCCGGTGCGCGCCACCAGCGTCATTTCCGCGCGCGGTTCCTGTTCCGCCGGAATGTAAAAATGGCCCACCCGGCCCTTGACCAGCGTCACCACCACGCCGGAATCCACGTCGCCGACCACGCCCACCACCTTGCGTACCGCCTCTTTGCGGCCGAACTTGAAGGGCTTGCCGACCGGGTCCTGGTTGGGCCAATAGCGCCTGGCGGTCCACTGGTCAATCAGCGCCACCAGGGGAGCCTCTTTGCGATCGCCCTCATTGAGGTAGCGGCCGCGCAGCAACGGGATGCGCATGGCGCGGAAGTAATCGCCAGCCACGCGATTGCGCAGTACCAGCGGCACGTCTTCCGGGCGCGGATCGGGACGGTCCGGAAAAAACAAGGCGGTGCCGTGCAGGCTGTCGCTGGCCGGTAAATCGTCGATCGCACCGGCGTGGCGCACTCCTGGCAGCGCCGACGCCTGCCGCAGCACCTGCGCGAAGAAGGCGGGCCGTTTTTCGCCGTCCGGATACTGGCTGCTCGCGAGCGCCACCTTCATGGTCAGCACGCCCCTGGTGTCGTACCCCGGATACGCGCTCCGCAGCCGCACGAACGTGCGCACCATCAAGCCGGCTCCGGCCAATAGCACCAGCGTGAGCGCCACTTCGCCCACCACCAGGAGCCCGCGCAGCCGCTGGTGCAGCGAGCCGGCCACACCGCGGCCACCCGCCTTCAGCGCATCTTGCACCCGCACGCGGTGCACCTGCCACGCCGGCGCCAGTCCGAAGAGAATTCCGGTTGCGGCGGAAAGAAGCAGGTTGAACGCCAGCACCCGCCAGTCCATGGCGATCAGTTCGGGATTGGGAAGTTGATCGATTTGAAACGATGCGACCAATTTCATGGTGCCGGCGGCCGGCACAATGGCCAGGAGCCCACCGATCAGCGCCAGCAGCAGGCTTTCCGCCAGCAGTTGCCGGGATAGCTGCCACCGGCTGGCGCCCAGCGCCGCGCGCACCGTCATTTCCCGCGACCGCGACGTGCCGCGCGCCAGCACCAGGCTGGCAATGTTGGCGCAGGCAATCAGCAGCACAAATCCCACCGCGCCGAACAACACCAGCAGCAGCGCTCTGGCATCCTCCACGAAGGATTCTTCCATCGGCTGGAGCCGTGCGCTGTCGCCCCGGTTCGAATCGGGGTACTGTGCGGCGAGGCGCGCGGTCAGGCCGTCCATCCGCTTTTGCGCGGCTTCGAGTGTGAGTCCGTCCCGCAGGCGTCCCAACACCAGGTAGTGCCGGGTGCGCGGTCGGAATCGGCCGCTGCCCGGAGGAGGGCCGGGCTGTAAATGGGGTCCTTACCATACTTCGGAAAGCTGCGCGGCAACACCCCGATGATGGTGTGCGGAGCGCCGTCCAACACCACCGTGGTACCAATCACCGCCGGATCGGCGGCAAACCGGGAACGCCACAATCCGTGGCCGAGAATGGCCACCTGCGCCTGCCCGGGCTGCATGTCCTGAGGCCCAAAGACGCGGCCCAGTTGCGGCGGAATGGCCAGCGCTTCGAAGAATCCGTCAGTGACGCCGATCCCATCCACGCGCTCGGAGCGGCCGCCGAGACGCAGGTTGCGGCCTTCCTCTTCGAATGCCGCCAGGTGCGAAAAAACGCCGCCGGCTTTCCAATCGCGATAGTCGGGGGCGGAGACGGGAAACTGGTGCTCGTCGCGGCTCGCGTTTTCGCTCCACACCATCACCGTGCGATCCATCGCGGGGATCGGCGCGGGTGTCAGGGCCGCACGGCGAAGCCCGGGCTCTTGCGCAGCATGCGGGCGGCGTAGCGGAAATCCCGCGCCAGGCCGTACAGCGCGCACCATCCCCACATTTCGCGCGTGACTTCCTTGATGAGGGCTTCGTTGCCGAATTCGCGGCGCGCGCCCCGGCGGGCCTGCTCGCGCGTCTCGCCGCGCTCCACGCGGTCCTGTTCCGCCATCCGCAGATGGGCTTCGATTTCCGCATTCAGGTCGTGGTCCCAGCGGCGAAACAGGCGCATGTCAACTCTCCTTTACCGCGGGATTCATAATGCCGGCAATGGCCGCCGAGAGCTGTGTCCAACGGTCATGCTCGCTTACCAGTTGCTTCTTGCCGCCCGCCGTCAAATGGTAATACTTGGCCCGCTGGCCGGCCTCGGTGACCTTCCAATCCGATTTCACCCAGCCCTGCTTCTCGAGGCGGTGCAGCGCCGGGTATAACGATCCCGTCTCCACTTTCAGCAACTCGCCCGAGTTCGCCCGGATGGCATTGGCGATGCCGTATCCGTGGTTGGCGCCCCATTGCAGGGTTTGCAGAATGAGCATATCGAGCGTGCCCTGCAGAAGCTCGATCCGGTTCTGGTAGCGATTCTTCATTGTAGGCATTCTACCCCCATGCCAGTAGGATGTCTACATCTTTTTTTTGCACATCCTTTTTTTGAGGGCCTAACCTTTCAGCACGCCCGGTTTCCGTTCAATCGCCTTCGGATACCACGAGCCCGGCGTAAAGAAGTCCTGCCACACCAGTTTGCATTCGTCCACCATCCGCAGTCCGTACTCGCAGCGGCCCAGATCGTTGGGACCTGTGTTATTGGTGCCGAAACTGAATTTACAGCCGCCTGCCTTGGCCGCGCGGATGAAGGCGGGACTGGGCAGTTTGTAGCGATTGTTGATCTCGATGGCCACGCCGTTTTTGGCCGCCGCGGCGATCACTTTCTGCATCCGTTCCTCGGTCCAGAGGCGGTCGTAATCTTTGGCGATCACCTCGGGCAGGAAGGTCGGGTTCGCATATATGTCGACCGGCTCGTGCTCCAGAATGCCTACCGCACGGTCCACCAGCGTATTCATGAAATCCTGCGGGTCGGCGATCGTGCCCACCTCTTCGGGAATCCACAGTCGCATGCGCCTACCGTGATTGTCGGTCCACGTCATCGAGTCGGTAAAGATGTAATCGAACAGGCCGGCGGCCTTGTCGGAGAACATCTGGGTCCACTCGCGCCCTTCCGCCTGCATGGCCACAAAGCAGGGTTGGCCCTTCATGCTGTCCACGAAAGCCCTGGCCGCCGCGTCGTTCGCAGTCGGGAATCCTTTGCCGCAGTTGATCGCGATCCCGTACTCAATGCCGATGCGGCGTGAATTGGCCAGCGCCTGATCGAGCGTCAGCCCCTCCTTTAAATGGGTGTGGTAGTCCACCATCGGGATGTTGTGCCGCCCGTCATTGATGATGGCGCGGAAGACGTCATCCACCGCGGGCGCGGGACCGGGGGGCGTGGGCGTATCGTCGGGCAGCGGACGGACCCGCACGCTGCGGAAGCGCGCGATGGATCCGGTATTGTGGCATTGCAGCGCGAAGGTGCCGCGATCCAGAAAGCGCTCCGGCTCCAGATCGCTCGGCGGAATTACCGGCGGCGTGGGCTCCACGTAGTCCACCATCAGCATGTCGTTCAGGTGGATCTGCACGCTTTTCCCGCGCACCAGCACGCGCATCCTGAACCACTCGTCGTCGCCAACGAACTGCTTGTAGACGTTGCGAATGCCGTAGAGGGAGGCGGTCTTCTTGCGCTCCCGGTATCCACCGTCGCCGATGTGGGTATTGTTGATCTGGACTTCGAATCCCTTGCCCGGGAAGTTCGTTTCCTGATATTTGGTGTGGAAGTAGACGCCCGAATTGCACAGGTGGCGCGCCTGGCACTCCACCTCCAGCTCAAAATTCTTGAAATCGGCGCCGTGGAAATTGCCTGCGTAGAACAGGTGCGAACGGCCGCCATCGGCCACCAGCGCCCCGTCCTGCACCTTCCACGAATCCTTGTGCTCGCTGGGCCGCCATCCGTTCAGGGAGTGGCCGTCGAACAGTTCCGTCCAACCGTCCGCGGCGGAGGCCAGGGAGGCCGCGGCGACCGTGCCCAGAAAGGCGCGCCGCGTCACTTCGAATTTCGGCATAGAGGAGTCCTCAATGCCAGTCTATTTCTTGTGAGGCGGCGGCACAAGTTTGGGCACGCCGAAATGGCCGCCCAGCGTGGAGAGCGATTCCAGATCCACCGAGCCTGCGATATTCACTACGGTCAGTTCCTTGGGCGCGGAGACCAGCACGGCGATGCCGTTGATCTTTTTGTCTTCGGTGCGGATGTAGATGTCGGCTGTCTCGCCATCCTCGCTGCTGGTGTAGCCCACCATCTTCATCCAATCGGGCCCTTTCAACTGGTTCCGCACGGCATCCAGATCGGACGGACTCCAGGCGCCGGTGTTCTTGAATTCGTAGCTCTTGACATAGATGCCTTCGAGGCCGTTGATGAGTTTCTTCACGGTGGCCTGATCGGGATCCTTGTTATCCAGGAACTTCGCCGCGAACTGCAGCATGGGGCCATTGAGCGAGATATCCACCACGTTGGCGGCCTTGCCCGCCAGGTGGTCGAGATTCAACTTGAACTGCTGGGCCCACAATCCGGAGCAGAGCGAGCCCAGAAGCAGGAGCGGGAGCGCGCGTTTCATCGCATCCGTTCCTTCACCTGCGCCTGGATGTGGTTGACCTTGGCCCCGGCAATGCGAAACGCCAGCATCACCTGCTGCCTGGCCTGGTTGCCCTGATACTGGCGATACCCCATACCCGCGCCGGCCAGCACCAGCAGCGCCGCCGCCGCGGCGAGCCACCGCTGCGGCCACAATGCCGTCCGAAAGCCATCGCCGCGAGTCCTGCGCCGCACCCGTTCAGCGAAATCGGGCGAGGGCGCCTTGCGCTCCAGCGCATTTTTCAGTTCCTGTTCCAGCCAGTCCATCACGCTTCTCCCATAGAGCGCCGCGCGAATTTTTCGCGCAGCAAAGCCAGGGAACGCTGTAAGTGGCTCTTCACCGTGGCCACCGGCATTCCCAGGATTTCGGCAATTTCCGCCGGGTCCAGGTCTTCCTGGTACCGTAAAATCATTACCGCGCGCGGGGCTTCCGCCAGCGTGGCAATCAGGCGCCGCAGCGTCTCCCTCAGCATCGGATCCTGCGGTTGGATTTGCGCCGCGGGTTCCGCCACGCCTTCCAGCGCCACCTGCGGACGCCGCGCCCGCCGCCGTCCTTCATCGATGGCCCGCTGCACCGTCACCTTACGCAGCCAGAAGAGGGCATGCTCCGGCGACTGGATATTCCTCAGGTTGCGATGCAGGCTGAGGAACACCTCTTGCGCGACCTCCTCGGCCACTTCCCGGTCATGCAAAAAGTGGTACGCCAGGCTGAATACCAGCGACTGATGCCGGCGCATCAGCGCGTCGAAATCCAGACCGGTTTGGGGTGCGGTTACCAATCCAATCACGGCGTCCTTATTTATCTTCCGTCGCGTACGCCACGGTGCTGTTCACGTCCAGCTTATGAAAGTCGCTGTTGGTGAGCGCCACCGACATCGCGCGCTTGTAGAAAAACAGCCCGCGTACATCGAATTCACCGCCGTAACTCACAGGAAACCACAATCCTTCTTCAAATTTCTCATACGACAGTGTAAAGCCCAGCCCTTTGATATTCGTGCCCAATAGAATTTTCACCGCCAGGGGGATGTTGTATGCCAGTTTGGTGGTGATCAGGACCGGCTGATACTCGGCGCGGTCGATCAGGGCTTCCCCCTTCCAGATGGTCCCGCCGTCTTCCTCGTGGTGCTTGCCGTCCGGCTCAAAGGCCACGCGGTACACGCCGTGCCCGCGATATTTCTCCTCGCCCACCAGCCGGAATTTGTATTTCGATTGCTCGCTGCCGGTGAGCGGAAACAGGTCGCAGGAGATGCCATCCTTGGATTTCTGATCGTTGGTCAGATCCTCGGAGAGGGAGTTGATCAGGTCGGCATCCACGTCGAGCCCCTTGTAGTGATATTCAGGCTTGTCGTATGGGGTGTACCGGCCCTTGCTTTCGTATTGCCCGGTGAACTTCACCAGGTGCTTCTTCACCTTCTTCCTACCCGGCGTGACCAGGTATTCGCGCCGCTCTTCGCGGGCTATTTTGCCATTGCTCCGCACCAGGCGCAGGGTCTGCTTTTGGGTGTAGACGTACTGCCGGCGCAATTCCTGGGTCCGGGCCTGATTCGCGGCCACGCGCGCCATGATTTCCTGCACGCCGGCCGTCTGCGCGATCGCGCATCCCGTTCCCGCCGCTATCATCAACGCCAAAATCCGCATCTATAAGCAGATACGCCGGCGCGCCGGCGGGAGGATGCACTATTTCGACACCCAGTCTGACCGCGTTCCGGCCTTCATCGCGGCGTGCTCCCCGCGCGCTTGAAATACGCCCGAATCCTGTTCCCACGGGTTGGGCAGCAGAAGCTGCGCCCCTCGTCTGGCTGGCAGAGAAAGCCGCCGGAAATCGCGGACCGCGGCCAGCGGAATTTTGACCCCAGCCACCTCAACGGTCCTCAGCTTCAGCACGAAAGTCGCACTCGGTGGAGCTACCCGGCGCATCTCCACGCGCAGCAAACGGCCCTCCACCAGGGCATGGGCGGGCGCTATGGTCTTCCCCTTCACGCGCAGCGCGCTCGCCAGTCTGCCGGAGAACGGATCGCCGCCGGCTGCGATATCGGCGGAGATGGGCGTTGTCAGCTCGAACGTGAAGTGTAACCCGGCAGGAACACCAGCGGGCGGCGGCGTGGCACTGCCCGGCGAACTGCCACCGGCGGTGTCGGGCGCGGGGAAAAAGGTGATGGTGGATTCGCCCCGGTATTCGCGGCAACCGGCTAACGTGGTGGTGTTCTCAACCTGATCGCCGTTGATGTCCAGGAACCGCTGGAGACCCTGTTTCGGCAGAGGGAACGCGCTATCGCCAATCCGCACCAGGTGGAATTCCATATTGGAGCTGATCTGGCAAGTGCCGGCGGCCGGCGGCAACTCGCCGGTCTGCACCGTCAGCCGCACCACTTCGTAGGTCAGCGGATCCACCTGGACAGAACCGCTGTAACCGGAATTGACCCACGAATCCCGCGTCTTTACCTTGTAGCGGCTGTCCGCCTGGGCCTCCAGGAAAGAGTACTCCATTAGCGCGCGGCCGTCCTGCTGCGTGGTTCCGCGATACTGGAACGTCTTGGGATCCTGCGCAAGTACGATCGTCACCATCGCGCCAAACGAACCCGTCGAAAAGGGCCCCTGATGCACCACTGCCCCGATTCCCGAGTCTTCGAACTTGCTGGCCCCCACCCAGGAGTAGATTTCGCCGCGCGACGTCATGGTGACGTCCAGGCGCAGGCGGTCGGTCAGGATCAACTGGATGCCGGGATCGACCGGCGGGTGCTGCCGTTCTTCCAGCAGCGCCCCGCAGGTTTTCGCCAGT
>JARLGM010000047.1 GCA_031292755.1 Candidatus Sulfopaludibacter sp. | reverse complement strand
CATAATCCCCTGTTGCTCGCAGCCGGCTTCGGTCAGGGAGCCACACCGATTCCCTGGTGGGACCGACGTCCGCTGGTCTTGCAGTTCCGGTAGACGGCGTCCAAAACGTTAGCTGACTATTTGCCGCGAAAATCCAGGCTAGCGTACTGCGACAACTCTCCATGCGCGACGAGGACCGAAAGAAACGTATTGAGGAGTATCTCTCTTCGATAGTTCCCGGTGTCAGTGGCGTCGATGTGAAAGACGTTCCACCTAAAGCGACCTTGGAGTTCCGGCAAGAAGTCGCGGGGTCCAGCGATCCGTGGCGGTTCTTCGCGGGCAACATGTCTGACGGAACTCTTCGGGCGCTCGGCATTCTCGTCGCCCTGTTTCAGTCTCAGGACTCTGCCGATTCAAGCGTACCTCTAGTGGGCATTGAAGAGCCGGAAGTGGCCCTGCACCCCGCGGCGGTCGGCGCGCTGCTTGATGCGCTCAGGGAGGCGAGCGAGTCAACGCAGGTGATCGTCACGACGCACAGCCCCGATCTGCTTGACAGCGCGGACATTGAGACCGAACTCCTCCTTGCGGTCCATGCCGAGAAAGGCACGACGCAAATTGCTCCGGTCGATGAGGCAAGTCGAGAGGCTGTTCGCAAGGGACTGTACACGGCTGGCGAATTGCTCCGACTTGATCAGTTGCGGCCGGATATCAAGCTTTTCGGTCCAAAATCTCCAAGACAATTGGATCTGTTTGACGGAGCTGGACTGTGACGCCGATCAAGATCGGTCTTGTGGTGGAAGGCCACGGTGATTTTAAGGCGGCTCCAATCTTGTTTCGTCGAATTGGATACCATATCGATCCCACTGTACCCCTGGACGTGCAGCAGCCGATCCGGAGGCCGCGGAGCAGTTTGGTTCGTACGGCCGGTGACCTCGAGCGAGCTGTCGAACTGGCAGCTCTTAAGGCGCGCCCGCGAGGAGGGGTCTTCGTTCTTTTCGATAGCGACGACGATTGCCCGGCTGAGTTGGCCCCACGTCTCTTGGATCGAGCGGCGCCGGCAGGAATGGGACTGCCGGTGTTCGTGATCCTTCCGCAACGTGAATTTGAAGGTTGGTTTCTAGCAGCCGCCGGGTCGATTCGCGGAAAGCGAGGACTGCCCGCCGATTTAGCTCCTCCCCAAAACCCAGAAGAGATTCGAGGAGCGAAGGGATGGCTTCGCGCGCGTATGCACGGGCATGGTTACTCCGAGACCATCGACCAGCCTGCGCTGGCGGCGATATTCGACCTGAACCAAGCGAGGACCGCGAAGTCATTTGACAAGTGCTACCGCGATCTACGGTTGTTGATCGAGCGGTTTCGAGCCTGAAGCGGAGCATTCACCTCTCAGGATTACTCCCGGTAGACGCCGCCCCACAGTATCCACTTTGACGCATTGTCGCCCATGGTGAGGTTGGCTCCGAAAGGCGTTCCGGGAATTGGCGCCGCTCCGGAGGACACTGGACGTTTCGCGTATCTCAACGGAACAGTATTGAGGCTTACCCCACTACGGCCCTGGCATCGCCTGCTTTTAGTTCGGTGCCGGGATTGGCGTGCGGCGTGCGCACGTAAGCCAGACCGAGGACTTTGCCGGAATCGGGTGAGTAGACCGCGGAGGTGATCTCGCCGGCTTCGGCGCCGTCCGCGGTGAGTTTCGCGCCTGCCGCCGGGGCTTCCGCCGCGTCGATTTCGATGCGCACCAGCTTCTTGTTCACGTGGCCCTGGGCGCGGATCCGCTCCACGATTTCCTGCCCCAGGTAGCAGCCTTTGTTGAAGCTGATGGCGTGCATCTGCTGGGTCTCCTGGGGTAGCGAGGTTTCGCGGATGTCTTCGCCGTAGCGCGGCTTGCCGTTTTCGATGCGTACCTGCCGGAAGTCGTCCTCGGAGGCGCCGGCCCCGCCCGCGGAAACGATTTTGCTCAGCAGGTCACCGTCGCCGAAAATGCGGAAGCCCGGCTGCCCGGTGAGGCTCATGGCGGCAATGGTTGCGCTGCCCCACGGCAGGTGCGAATCCGGCGCGCCGGGGATGGCAGCGCTCAGCGTGGCGAGCAGCGCCGCCGAGCCCGGCCCTTCGAGGGCGATCTCCGAGGTTTGCGCGGTCACATCTTCCAACTCCACTTGATCGGCGATAATATACCGGCGAATGTGTTGGAATACCTTTTCGCGCAACTCGGGTTCGGTTTCGATGAGGAAACGATCTTCGAAGCAGAGCAGGTGCAGGTCTGCCTGGACGCGGCCTTGCGGGCTCAGCAGATAGGCGTAGCAGCCGGAGCCCGGCGTCATCTTCTTGACTTCGTTGGTGGTGAGATTGTGCAGCAGGCGGGCCCGGTCGCGCCCGCGCGCCACAATGCGCCCGCGCGCCGATACGTCCAGAAAAGCTGCGCCGCGGCGCAGTGCTGCGTAACCCTCGCTCATCCTTCCAGTTTAGAAGATGCGGGAGAGCCAGGCGGATATCGCTATGATGCAGAGGCCGGAGATGACAACGCCGGTCATCATCCGCGTGCGCCTGGGGTTGTCCGGTTTACAAATGACAAGCGCCACGGCGAAAACGTGCAGGACCAGCAGCAGCTTGATACCGAGCAGAACGTGATACCGCACGGTGTGTCCCGGTGTGATCAGGATTCGGTAAATGCCGGACATGATCGAACCGATCATGGCCGCGATGACCAGCGGGCGATAGGCCGCCGCGGCCCGGTTGTTCAGTGCCTTGCCGGATTCCGGAGAGAGCGCGGCGATGGCGGGCGCCATGACCAGGCGCGCATATAGGATCCCTCCCACGAGCGTCGCCATGGAAGAGATGTGGAGCCAGCGCATGATGATCGTCAGTACGTCGGGCATAGCCTTAGAGTATACAATCGGCGTATGATCCATGAGATCCTGCCGGTGGGTGCGTTGCAATGCAACTGCTCGGTGTTCGGCGATGAGGCGACGCGCGAGGCGCTGGTGGTGGATCCGGGCGACGAGATTTCGCTCGTGCTGGAAGTGGTGCGCCGGCATGGCTTGACGGTGAAAGCCATCGTGATCACACATGCCCACATCGATCATATTGGCGGCGCGCAGAAATTGAAGCAGGCTACCGGCGCGCCGGTCTACATGAATGCCCACGATCAAGACCTGCAGAAGATGATGGACGTGCAGGCGCAATGGCTGCGTGTGCGGACGCCCGAGGCGGTGGAAATCGACGTGGCGGCGAAGGACGGAGACCGGCTGGTGGTGGGCGCCACTGAGTTCCATGTGCTGCACACTCCGGGACACACGCAGGGCAGCATCAGCCTGTACATTCCAGCGGAGGAAAAGCTGGTGGCGGGCGACACGTTGTTCCTGGGCAGCATCGGGCGAACGGACCTGCCGGGCGGCAATTTCGAGCAGATCCAGCGCTCGATTCATACCAAACTGTTGCCGCTGCCGGAGGAGACGGTGGTGATTCCGGGGCATGGCGAGAGCACCACCATCGGCCAGGAGAAGCAGTTCAATCCGTTCCTGCGAGGGCTGTAGCCATGCGCGCTACGCGTACGCAGTCGGCTGTGCTGGCGCAGGCGCGCGGGCTGGTGACGATTGAATCGGTCTACCTGGGCGAACCGGGAGCGGGTGAGGTGCTGCTCCGCATGGAAGCGTGCGGCGTGTGCCATTCGGATCTGTTCGTCGCGGGGCTGGAAAAACTGCCGCTGGCGCCGCTCACGCTGGGGCACGAGGGGATCGCGCGGGTGGAAGCTGTGGGCGCGGGAGTGAGCGATTGGTCGCCGGGCGATCGCGCGGGCATCACGTTCCTGGGCACCACCTGCGGCAGTTGCGAATGGTGCGGCTCCGGCCGCGAGCGCTTTTGCCCCCGGCAGACCAATTTCGGATACACCCTGCACGGCGCGCTGACCGAGTACGCGATTGTACCGGCGGCGGCGCTGGTGCGCGTGCCTGAGACGCTGGCGGCTGCCGAGGCCGCGCCGCTGTGCTGCGCGGGGTGGACGGCGTTCGGCGCGCTGCGCGAGGCGGGCCTCCAGCGCGGCGACAGTGTGGCGTTGTTCGGACTGGGAGGATTGGGCCACCTGGCGCTGCAGTTGGCCAAGGTCCAGGGACTGCGCATCGCGGGCGTGGACGTATCGGACGATAAGCTGCACATGGCTCGCGAATGGGGCGCGGAAGTGGCGGTCCACGGGGAAAACGCCGGCCGCGCCTTGCAGAAAGAATACGGCGGGGTGGATGCGGCGCTGGTGCTGACACCTTCGGCGTCCGCGATCCATCAGGCTTTCCGCGCTCTCAAGCGGACCGGAACGCTGGTGCTGGTGGGGCTGGCGATGAACCAGTACGAACTCCCGCTGGTAGACACCGTGTTAAAGGGAATCACGGTGCGCGGCAGCTACCTGGGCACGCAGCAGGACCTGGTGGAAGTGTTCAACCTGGCCGCCGCCGGTCTCATCCGGGCTCATGTGGAGGTGCATTCACTCGACGAAACACCGGCGGTGCTGGAACGGCTGCGGCGCGGCGAGTTAATGGGCCGGGCCGTGATCGCCTGGTGATAACATCGTCAGCATGGCGAACATCTATCCTCCGAGTCCCGAGTTCGTAAGGCGCGCGCGCGTGCAAGGTATGGAAGGGTACCGCGCACTGTACCAGAAGGCCGCGGAACAGCCTGAGGAGTTTTGGGGCGAACTGGCGGAGCAGGAGCTGGCGTGGTTCCAGAAATGGTCGCACGTGTTCGAATGGAATCCGCCCTTTGCGAAATGGTTCGCCGGCGGACGCATCAACGCCAGTTACAACTGCGTGGACCGGCACCTGGCCACGCACCGCAAGAACAAGGTGGCCATTTTGTGGGAAGGCGAATCGGGCGAGCAGCGGCAGATTTCCTATCAGGAGTTGCACCGGCTGGTGTGCCGTTTCGCGAACGTACTGAAAGGCCGCGGCCTGAAGGCGGGCGACCGCGCCATCATCTACATGGGGATGGTGCCGGAGTTGGCGGTGGCGCTGCTGGCGTGCGCGCGGCTGGGCATCACGCACAGTGTAGTGTTCGGCGGATTCTCGGCCGAGGCCTTGCGCGCCCGCATACAGGACCTGGAAGCGCAAGTGGTGATCACCGCCGATGGCGCCTGGCGGCGCGGCAAAGAAGTACGGCTGAAGGATGCGGTGGACGAATCGCTCTCCGGCTGCGACAGCGTGCGCGACGTGATTGTATACCGCCGGACCGGCGGCGCGATCGCCATGCAGGAAGGGCGCGACCATTGGTGGCACGACCTGGAGGAAGGCGTAAGCGAGGTGTGCCCGGCCGAGGAACTGGATAGCGAGCATCCGCTGTTCGTGCTGTACACCTCCGGGACTACCGGCAAACCCAAGGGCATTGTGCACACCACGGGCGGGTACCTGCTACACGTCCACATGACGATGAAGTGGGTCTTCGACCTGCGCGACGAGGACACCTACTGGTGTACCGCCGATATCGGTTGGGTGACCGGCCACAGCTACATTGTCTATGGGCCGCTCTCCGCGGGGGCCACCAGCGTGATGTACGAGGGCGCGCCGGATTTTCCGCAACCCGACCGCTTCTGGCGGCTGATCGAAAAATACCGGGTGAATATTTTCTATACGTCGCCCACGGCCATCCGCGCGTTCATCCGGCAAGGTGATCAGTGGCCCAACGGGCACGATATGTCGAGCCTGCGGCTGCTCGGCTCGGTGGGCGAGCCCATCAATCCGGCGGCGTGGGAGTGGTATTACAAGGTGATCGGCAAGGAGCGCTGTCCCATTGTGGATACCTGGTGGCAGACGGAAACCGGGGGCATCATGATCGCACCCATGCCCGGGGCTGTGCCGCTGAAGCCGGGCTCGGGCACGCTGCCCATCCCGGGAATCCTGGCCGATGTGGTGGATTTGCAGGGCAAGCCGGTGGAGGCGAATCACGAAGGCTTTCTCATCGTGAGGCGGCCATGGCCCGGCATCGCGCGCACACTCTGGAAAGATCCCGACCGTTACCGGCAGGCGTACTGGGAGCGCATCGACGGCGTCTACCTGGCGGGCGACGCGGCGCGGCGCGATGAAGACGGCTACTTCTGGATTCTGGGGCGCGTGGACGATGTGATGAATGTGAGCGGTCACCGCCTGAGCACCATGGAGATCGAATCCGCGCTGGTGAAGCATCCGGCGGTGGCGGAAGCGGCGGTGGTGGGCAAGCCGCACGAAATCACCGGGCAGGCCGTGGCGTGTTTTGTGACGCTGAAGAAGGGGAACTGGAATCACGAGGAACTGGGCGAGGAGTTGCGCAAGTGGGTGGCCCACGAGATCGGCAGTTTCGCCAAGCCGGAGCAGATCCGCTTCACCGATTCGCTTCCAAAAACGCGCAGCGGCAAAATCATGCGGCGTCTGTTGCGCGAAATTGTGACTTCGAACTCGGTCACAGGTGACGTGACGACGCTGGAAGATCTTTCGGTGGTGACTCGCCTTTCGGCCCAGCACGACGAAGAGTAGCGCATCGATTAAGGGTATTTAACTGCGCGTTAAGGAACCGCGCCGGTGGGCGTGCATCTCTACGTAGCGGAGGTGAGAAAATGTTCCGCAAAGGTTTGATTGCCTGCGTTTTCGCAGGAGTGTTGGCGGCGATTCCACTCGCGGCCCAGGTTGTGGTGCGGGTAGCGCCGCCCCGCGCGATTGTGGAGCGCGCCATTCCGGCTCCCGGCCCTGGCTACGTGTGGACACCTGGATATCATCGCTGGGACGGCCGGGCCTACGTGTGGGTTCCGGGTGCGTGGATGAGGCCGCCCCGGGTGCATGCCCGTTGGGTGCGGCCGTACTGGGCACATCGCGGCGGCGGGTACGTGTTTGTGGAAGGACGCTGGCGGTAGGGCAAGGCGAGCGAAAGCTCGCCTTCAGTTGCCGGCTGAGGCGTCGCGCGAGATGATGGCGCCGGGCAAACGGAACCGGTTCCTGAGAGGAGAGGCGAAATGAAATGGGTTTTGCTGGCGATCGCAGCGCTGCTGGTGATGGTGGGCCTGGTGGCGCTGATCGGGGCGATGCTGCCGGTGAAACATCGTGCGACGCGGAAGGCCCGGTATCGCGCTTCGCCCGAGGCGTTGTACGCCGTGATCGCCGGGCCGCCCGACTGGCGCACCGGCGTAAAGAGCTTCGGTGTTCTGCCTGAGAAGGACGGACGGAGGCAATGGTGGGAAGAAGACACTCACCGGCAAAAGATCACCTACGAACTGGTGGATGATGTGCCCGCGCGGCGGCTGGCCGTCCGTATGGCCGATCCCAAACTACCTTTCGGGGGCACCTGGAGTTTCGATATAGCGCCCGCGCCGGGTGGCGGAGCCGATCTGCGGATCACCGAAGACGGCGAAATCTACAACGTCGCCTTCCGGTTCATGGCGCGATATTTCTTCGGATACACGGCGAGCATCGAAGGCTACCTGCGCGACCTGGCGGTGAAGTTTGACGATACCATCGCGATTGAGGCTTGAGATGGGACAGGAACTGGGCTGCCGGATTCGATTCCAGAAGCGCCGGCTCGCAGGGCGCGCGCTCCTGGAAACGGATCACCTGCTTTTTCGCGGCGAAGAGCGGCTCAAGGTGCCGTTCCGGGAACTGTCCGGTGTGCGCTCGGAGGGCGGCGTGCTGAAACTGGAATTTCCGGGAGGGCCGGCCGAGTTCGACCTGGGCCCGGCCGCGGAAAAGTGGGCCCACAAAATCCTGCATCCGCCTTGCCGGCTGGACAAACTGGGAGTGAAGGACGGTTTGGCCGCCCTGCTGGTGGGCGAGTTCGACGAAGCGTTTCGATCGGAGTTGCGGCAGCGGAATGTGCGGGCGGGCGCGGGCAAGGGGAAGCAGGATCTGGTCTTCTTCGCCGCGGAGAAGAGTGCCGATTTGCGGAAACTGCGCGGCCTGGCCGGTGACTTGAAGCCGGCGGCCGCTTTGTGGATGATCTATCCTAAGGGCGTCACGGCGATCCGCGAGATCGACGTGATTGACGCCGGACGCGCCGCGGGATTGAAGGATGTCAAAGTGTGTGGCTTTTCGGCCACTCACACCGGGTTGAAGTTCGTGATCCCCGTGTCGGCGCGTATAAAATGACAGGCAGGCCGACATGCGCACCACGCTTCGGATGCTGGCTCGCCGTCCGGGGTTCTCCGTTCTGGCGACCCTCACGCTCGCTCTGGGGATCACCGCGACAACTGTTGTTTTCAGCTTTGCATACGGTGTGCTCCTGAGTCCTCTGCCGTACTCGAATGCCAGGCGGCTCATGCTGCTTTGGGAATTCGACCGCACGGCGCGGACCGACCCCGGCGAAAACCTGGGACCGGTGACCACGGTTCCGCCGCAGGATCTGCTGGCCTGGCAGCAGCAGACCCGGACCATGGAATCTCTGGATGCGCTGACGTTCGGGTTCTTTTCGATCAACCAAGGCGCCAGTCCGACCGAGGTGATTGGCGGGCGCGTGACGCCGGGTTTCTTCCGCACCATTGGCGTGCAGCCCATGATCGGCCGTGCCTTCGCGCCGGGAGATCCGGATGACGTGGTAGTGCTGGGCTACGACCTCTGGCAGACGCAGTATGGCGGCGATCGCGCCATCGTGGGACGGCAGATCCTGTTCGGCGACGGGCGATATACGGTGCTCGGGGTCCTGCCTCCGCAATTCTTCTTTTACATGCGCGAATTTGCCTTGTGGGCGCCGCTGTCCTTGCGGCCCGGCGGACGGCGGCCGCGCCCTGTGATGGGAGTCGGGCTGTTGCGGCCCGGCGTCACCGAGCCCGAGGCGCAGGCGGAGTTCGACGCCATCGCGAGCCGGCTGGAGAGCCAGTCGCCGGCCACGAATCGGAACCGCGGCGCGCGAGTCACCAGCGTGCGGGCGCAGTACTCGCGGTTTTACCGGCCGGTGCTGGGTGTGCTGCTGGCGTCGGTGGGCTTCCTGCTATTGATCGCCTGCGCCAATGTGGCGAGCCTGCTGTTGGCGCGCGCCACCGAGCGGCACCGGGAGATGGCCATTCGGGCGGCGCTGGGAGCGACCCGCTGGCAGATTGTACGCCAACTTCTGGCGGAGAGCCTGGCGCTGGCCCTTTTCGCCGGCGCGACAGGTGTGGCGGCGGCGCTGTTCCTGGTGCCGCTGGCTCGTACCTTGCTGCCAATGAAGCTGCCGGTTCCTCTACCCGGGGTGGACCAGATCGCCATCAGCACGCCGGTCCTGCTGTTCTCATCGACGGTTTCGATGGTAACGGTGCTGTTGTTCGGCCTGGCTCCGGCGCTGCGTTCCGCGACGGCGGCTTTGGGCGCGCGGAGCACTTCCATGGCACAGCGGCGCTTTCTGGATGCCATTGTGGTGGCCGAACTGGCCCTGGCGGTGCTGCTCTTGACCGGCGCGGGACTGGTCATGCGCAGCGAGTATTCCCTGTATCACGGAACCGGTTTTCGCGTGGACCACATTCTCACGTTTCGCACGCCTACGGCCGGGTTGCCGCCGCAGCGGCTGGTGCGGTTCTACCAGGATGTGATCGGCGGGCTGCGGGTGCTGCCGGGGGTGCGCACCGCGGCGGCGGCATACGGCCTGCCGGGCGGCGGGAGCAACGGGCAGAGTCCGCTGTTTGCCGAAGGCGGCAGTACGGATCCGAAGGATGCCGTGCCGACTGCGGTCAACCAGGTGAGCGGCGAATTCTTCGGCGCGCTGGACATCCCGATTCTGGCGGGCCGGACGTTTTCGGGGCGGGACGGCGCGGACGCGCCCCCGGTCGCGGTCTTGAGCGTTGGATTGGCTCGCCGGCTGTTTGGCCGCGGCGATCCCATCGGCAAGCGGGTGCGGATCGGCGGGCAGGCGCCCGAGCAATGGCTGCGGGTGACGGGCATCGCCGGCGACGTCCGCCCCATGCTGTCGCAGGCCCCTCGGCCGACCCTGTACCGCCCGTTTACGCAGGACACGCCCGGCGCCATCGGATTCGTCATCCGCTCCGAGGTCCCGCCGCTCGATCTGGCGCCGGTGGCGGAGAAGACGGTCTGGCAGATCCGGCCAGGCCAGCCGATTACTTACGTGGGATCGCTGGAGGGCGATCTGGACCAGCAGGGTTTTCGCGAGCGCCTGAGCGCCATTGGGCTGGGCTGGTTTGCCGGTTTCGGCCTGGTGCTGGCGGCCATTGGGATCTACGGGCTGATCGCTTACGTAGTGAAGCAAAGGCTGCGCGAGTTCGGCGTGCGGATGGCGCTGGGTGCCACCGCAGACGACGTGGTGGCGCTGGTGCTCCGCCGCGGCGCGGTCCTAATCGCCACCGGCCTCCTGTTGGGAGTGGGCGCGTCGCTGGCGCTCACGCGCGCGTTGAAGAGCGTGTTGTATGGTGTGCAGGCCATCGACCTGCCGACGTTTGCGGCTGCGGCTGCGGTGCTTGCGGCCGTCGGCATGGCGGCGTGTTACCTGCCGGCGCGGAAGGCCAGCGGAGTAAACCCGATGACGGTGCTGCGAAGCGAGTAACTACACCGCCAGCAGTCCGGCAAGATCCGCGGCGGGGACCCGGAGCCCCACCAGGAATGCTCCGAACATCGCGTAGACGGCGCTCACGTAGTCGAAGCGCATTTCGTAAATCAGCTTTTTGAAGACCAGCGGGTCTTCGGCGAACAGGTCAACGCCCCATTCCCAATCGTCGAAACCGATGGAGCCGGTGATGATCTGCTTCACTTCGCCGGCGTACCGGCGGCCCACCATGCCGTGCTCGTGCATCATGCGCTTGCGGTCCGCCATGGGCTCGGTATACCAATTGACGGATTCGCCGCGGCGGCGGTCCATGGGGTAAAAGCAGAGGTATTTCGCCGGAGGGATCTCGGGCCACAGGCGCGGCGCCATGGCCTGTCGCTGCCGCTGCAGCACGGATTCGATCTCCACCTTCCATTCGTCGGAGTTCGGCTGGACGCCCTTGGAGGCGAGATCGGTATAAATCTTGGTCGTGGATTCATACAGGCCGAGCTCGATGATAGAGAGATAGCTGTTGACGGGCTCCAGATAGTCGTTGAGGCGCAGGCGCGCGAGCGTGAGTTCCGCCTGGTTCAGTTCCTCGAAACTGCGCCGGAAATGCACCAGCATCAGGTCGCCTTTGTGGCCCAGCAGAGAAAAGACCGCGCTCTGGCGGCCATCGGCCGGCTGTTCCATGGATTTGAGCGCGGCTACCGCCTGGGTGAGAATTTCGCCGCGTTGTTCGGGGGACGCGGCTCTCCAGGCGGTCCAGCGAAAGCGCATCATCTGGTGCAGCACGCTGGCGCCCTCCACGGTCAACGGCACGGGAGGCAGGGCAGTCTCGGAAACGGTTACTGGCGTCATGAAGACCATTATGTGACAGAACGCTCACCGCTCGCCGCGCACCCAGCCGGCCAGGTAGGACTCCGCTGCCAGTTCCTCCACTTCGCGGTCGCCGGCGGCCTGCCATTCCGCCCTGCGCCGCTCTTTCAGACGCTCCAGCAGGCGGCAGCGGCGCCGCGCCTCCAGCATTGCGGCCTCCTGCGCGTCGAGCGCCGACTGGCTCTTGGCCCGGCTGACGGCGATTTCCTGCTCCTGCGCCATCACATGAAGGCGGTAGCCGCCGAGCGCGGTCACGTCGCGGCCCGCCACCGGCCTCCACTGGCGCACCTGGACCTCCGCGTGGATCCCGGCCGCCTCCAGTGCGGCGCGCGCACGGTCCAGTTCCGCGACAGCCGCCAGTTGCTGCTTGAACCGGGCTTCCTCCAGATCGAGCTGGGTCTGGCGCCAGTCGAGAACCTTCTGCAGGTTGAACCGGAAACTGTTCATCGGCCTCCCTGGGGAGCGCGCACGGCAATCTGCTGCGCTTCGCTGTCGAGCCGGCCGGCCAGGCTTTCCATCCGGGAGAGTGTTTCCGCCGCCGGCGCGTCCTCACCGTGATCCTGACGCAGAAACTCCAGCAGTTCCGGACGCACGCGAATGCTGGCGTCCAGTACGGGGTTAGACCCCGAGACGTAGGCGCCCAGTTGAATCAGATCCTCGGCATCGCGGTACGCCGAGAGAGCGCTGCGGATTTTGCGCGCCGCTTCCTTCTGCGAAGGGGTGGCGATGGCCGAGGTCAGCCGGCTCACCGAGTGAAGAATATCGATGGCCGGATAGTGACTCTGGGCGGCAAGCTGGCGGGAAAGAATGATGTGGCCGTCCAGGATGGCGCGCACCGCATCGCAGATCGGTTCGTTAAAATCGTCGCCCTCCACCAGTACCGTGAAGAAGCCGGTGATGGAACCGCGTTGAAAATTGCCGGCCCGCTCCAGAACCTTGGGCAGCAGGTTGAAAACCGAAGGCGTATAGCCCTTCTGGCTGGGGGGCTCGCCCGCCGCCAGGCCGATTTCGCGCTGCGCCATGGCCAGACGCGTGACCGAATCCATCACCAGCAGCACGTTCTTGCCCTGGTCGCGAAAATACTCGGCGACGGCGAGCGCCACAAAACAGGCCCTCACGCGGAGGGGCGCGGGCCGCTCGCTGGTGGCGCACACCACCACGGACCGCTGGCGGCCTTCCGGTCCCAGTTCCTTTTCGAGAAAGCCGCGCACCTCGCGGTTGCGCTCGCCGATCATGGCGATCACGGTTACGTCGGCCGAATTGTGGCGCGCCATGGACCCCAGCAGGGTGCTCTTCCCCACCCCGCTGCCGCCGAAAATCCCGATGCGCTGCCCGTTGCCGCACGGTAGCAGGCTGTCGATCGCCCGGATGCCGGTGGTGAGCGGCTGGGTGATATGCTCCCGATGCAAGGGATTGGTGGCTCTGCCATACAGCCCGTAGGTGTCCTCCACCGGAATCGGCGGGCCATCGTCGATGGGCTTTCCGAAGCCGTCGATCACGCGTCCCAGCAGGCCCATGCCGACTTCGACTCCGGAATCCTGGCTGCGCGCGCAAATCGGATCGCCCATCTGCAGGCCGTCTATCTCCTCGAGCGGCATGGAGAGCACGCGTCCATTGCGAAAACCGATCACCTGGGTGCGAATGGGGCGGCCGCTGGACGCCAGCACCTCGCAGAAATCCCCGATCGCCGCGCTGGGGCCCCGCGATTCAATCAGCAGGCCGATCACCTGGGTGACCTGCCCGGTCCACTGCAAGGGCGACGCCCGGTCCAGTTCCTCGAAATAGGCGGCCAGCGACACGCTCTCGTTCATGACTGTTTGCGCAGGCGGTCAATGAGACCCCGCTCGATCTCCTGGAGTTGGGAATCCACGCTCGCATCCAGGTTGCCGCGGTCGGATTCGAAAATCACGGCTCCCGGTTCGCGCCCGGGATCGGCTATCACCTCGATGGCAGGGCCGGGGACCGCCTTCTTGAGATAGGCGGTGATCTGTGCGGCATGCGAGGGATGTACGCGAACGCGGCAGATCTCCTGCGACTGCAGCTTCTCCAGCGCGCCCAGTACCAGGCCGTGCATGGCATCGGGGTCCACGGCAAGCTCCCGCCGCAGAACCCGGCGGGCAATCGCCAGCGACAGGCGAATCATATCCCCTTCGGCCTCCCGGCGAAACCGCGCCCGCAATTGTCCCATTTCCTCGATGGAACTTGCCAGCCGGTTGAGGACCGGCTGTATTTCCGCGGCCGCGAGGTTCCGGCCTGTGGCTTCGCCTTCCCGGAGACCGGCGGCATGCGCGTCCCGTATCTTCCGGTCGCACTCCTGCTGCAGGAGCGCCCGAAGCACCTCCAGGTCCGGCGCGGGCGCTTCGGCAGTCTTGGATGAATCGCTCTCCATGTTGACCCGCTTCCACACCATGGGTCCCGAGGCCGGCGGGTCATCCGAAAGGAACACCTTAGACGACATACTGTTCTCCCACCGTGCCCTTCAAACTGACCACTCCTTCCGCCTCCAATTGCCGCACAACGGCGATGATCTGCTGCTGCGCAGCTTCCACTTCCTTGATTTTTACCGGTCCCAGAGCGTCCATGTCTTCGCGCAACATCTCGGCGCCGCGCTGCGACATGCAGCCCAACATCTGATTGCGCAACTGTTCGCTGGTGCCCTTCAACGCCACCGTCAGGATCTTGCGGTCCACTTTCGCGAGCACCTCCTTGAGCCCCATGGGGTCTATGAGAAGCAGGTCTTCGAAGACGAACATCAGGTGGCGAATGGTCTCCGCAAGGTTGGTGTCTCCCCGGTCGATGTGATCGAGAATCTCCCGGCTGGAAGCTGAATCGAGACGATTCAGCATTTCCGCCACGGCACGCACACCGCCGTAGGACTCGCGGCTGAATTCTCCTAACGCTTTCAGTTTCGAACCGATCACGCCGACGATTTTGAGGATGATCTCCGGCGAGATCTGGTCCAGGCTGGCCATCCGCTGCGAAACGTCCGCCCGCAGCCCGGCCGGCAGGGAGGTCAACAGTGCCGCCGCCTGTGTGGAATTGAGATGCGAAAGAACCAGGGCAATCGTCTGCGGGTGCTCATTGTGAATGAATTTGGCCAATTGCTGCGGATCGGCCTTTTGAATCGCGTCGAAAGATGCCGCGTCGGCGCCCAGGGCCTTGGCGAGGCGATCCAGAAGGCGCTTCGCCTGGTCCGGAGAAAAGGCGCGCTGGAGCAGTTTGCGGGCGTAGTCGATGCCGCCGCGGGCCACGTAATCGCCCGCCGTGGAGAGGTGGTTGAACTCGTTAAGGACAGATTCAGCCTGCTCCCCCGAAATAGCCGTGAGCTTGGCCACTTCGCGGCTCACCCGCTGCACTTCCTCTTCGTTCAGTTGTTGCAACAGTGCGGCGCTTGCCTGTTCGCCCAGCACGATCAGCAGCATGGCTGCTTTCCGAAGGCCCGGCAGGGTCTCTTCTTTGGTGGTATTGAGGATCATAGGATGCGGCCCGGGTTAACTCCTCAGCCTTCTTCCTCCTCGCGAATCCAGGTACGCAGAATCTGCGCCGAAACGTCCGGTTCATTAGTGATTTTTTCACGCAGATGTTTCGCCAATACTTCGGCGGCCTTGGTAATGATCGGAGACAGCTTCAGAGCATTCAGCGCCTCGGTTTCCGCCTTCTGTTGAAGCGCATCGCGCTCCGCCAGCTTCGCTTCGAGTTCCTGCTGGATGGCGTGTGGAGCAACGGACTTTGCCGCGGAAGCGGCTTCCCCCGCCGGCAGGGCCGTGGGCATACTGATCACCGATGCTTTCTTTTTGCGTTTCAGTATCCGCCAGGAGGCGAAGACCAGGAGCAGCAGGAATACGGCTGCGCCGGAGGCCATGAGAATCTTATTGCGATCCCACTTGATGGGCCAGAATTGCGGGGCGGCGAATTTGGAGGGGCCGCCTGGCACTGCCGGTTTAGGTGCCGGGGGCGGTTCCAGTTGGAGAGTGCTTTCGAACGGCAGTGTCTCGATAATGAGTTGGTCCCCCCGCTCCGCATTGAAGCCCGTGATGCCGGCGACCAGGTCGTGAATCACTTTCAACTTATCGGCGCTGGGCGGCAGCAGAACTCTCTGGAACCCGTTCTTGTCGGGTTGCCACTGGACTTCCTGGTCCACTAGCACCGAAAGAGACATCTTGCGCACCCCTCCCGCGGGCACGCGCGTCTTTTTGACCGTACGGCTGGTCTGATAGGTAATGTTCTCGGTGACACGGGAGGTGCGATTGTTGCTGCCCGCCGGGCGCGATGTGGGCCGCGGTAATGCGGAAGGCGTCCCCGGCACACCGGCGGCGCCCGCGCTGCCGGAGGTGTCCTCGGTGCGCTCGGAGGTGCTCATCACCGAACGCGCGGGGTCGAAGATCTCTTCGCTCTGGTCGCTGCCGGAAAAGTCGCACTCCACCGAGACTCCGGTGCGAAACTTCTCGGCTCCGAGCAGGGGCTCGAGCGTGGCGTTTACCTTGGCCAGCAGGTCCTGCTCCACTTTGTGACGGTAGTCCAGGGCGGCTTCCGAGGGCTCGGGTCCGTCCAGGCCGCCCGCGGGCCGCGGCCTGCCCAGCAGGTTGCCGTTCATGTCCAGTACCGAGACGGCGTCTGGCGAAAGGCCTTCCACCGCGCTGGCGACCAGGTGATTAATTGCCAGAACGTTCTGCGGCGCCAGCCGCGAGCCCGGTTTGGTTCTCACCAGGACGCTGGCCTTGGCCGGTTGCTGCGCGTCCAGGAACACGGAGTCTTTCGGAAACGTCAGATGAACCCGGGCCTGTTCCACCTCCGCCAGAGACATGATCGACCGCTCCAGTTCGCCTTCCAGCGCGCGGCGGTAGTTCACGTGTTCGGTGAATTCGGTGGCGCCCAGATTGGTCTTGTCGAACAGTTCAAACCCGATACGGCCCGTCTTGGGCAGTCCGGCCGCAGCCATGCTGAGGCGCACTTCGGCCAGGCGACCCGACGGCACCAGCACGGCGCCCCCGGCCTCCGGCAGACGGTACTCCACCCCGCCTTCCTTGAGCTTCTGGACGATGCCGGCGGCGTCCTCGGGTGCCAGGCCGGTGAAGAGCGGCTTGAAATCGGCTTCCTTCTGCCAATGCACCAGGTAGTAGATCCCCCCCATGACCATCAGACCCACCAAGGCGATGGTGATTCGCTGCGCGATCGAGAGGTTGGCCAGAGCCTTTTTCATGGCGTTTGCATCCGGGACTTTCGCCTGTAGATTCTATCGGCGGTTTGCGCCGGAAACCTGAGCCTCAGATTTGCATCTTCATTACTTCCTGGTAGGCGCTGACCACCTTATTGCGGGTCTGCATAAACAGGTCGAATGCCAGTTCGGCGCGATTCGTGGCCATCACCGCGGTGTGCAGCTCCTCTCCATCGCCAGCCAGGAAACGCTCTACTGAAGACGAGGCCGCCTTGCCCAGCGAGTCCACTTGCTGGACGGCACTGGCGAAGACGTTCTGGAAAGCTCCGGAGCCGGCGGCTGCACCGGCCGGCTGGATCGCGCTGACGATCGAAGCGGGCGATATCGGCAGGATGGGTGCTGACATAGTTCACCTTCAGTGCAGCAGGTCGATCGAGCGCTGGATCATGTCTTTGACGGCTCCGATGGCCGCTACATTGGCTTCGTAGCCCCGTGCCGCGCCCATCAAATCCACCATGTCCTCCGCGGGTTTCACGTTGGGAAATGCTACATATCCATCCGGGTCGGCGTCCGGGTGGCCGGGCATGTAGCGCTTTTCCGGATCGGCGGCATCGGTCACCACTTCCGAGACCGCTACCCCTGTTCCCTGAACCTGGGTATTGAAAACACTGGAGAAGGGCGAGGATATGTCGCTAGTTTCAAAAACCACGTCCTTACGCCGGTATGGGCCGCCTTCCGGGGTGCGGGTAGTTTCGGCATTCGCCAGATTTTCCACCAGCATCTCCGCGCGCGTGCGCTGCGCCTGCATTCCGGACGAGCCGATCGAAAGCACCGAAAACAAACTCATGAGCTTTGGCCCTCCTTAATGGCCGATCGCACCAGTTGAAGCTGCGAACGCAGCAATGACGAGGCGAGGCTGAAGCGCAGGGCGTTTTCGGCCAGCAGGCGCGCTTCGCGGTCCAGGCTTACATTGTTGCCGTCGTTCTTGGTGGTGAGGCCTTCCACTTCCTGCACGAGCGGCGCGCCGCCGGTGGCATTGCGGAATTCTGCCTGGAAATCGATATCCCGGGTTTGGTAGCCGGGAGTATCGGCATTGGCTATATTGGAAGCCACCAGTTTCTGCCGTGCTCCCAGCAGGTCCATGTAACGTTCCAACTGTCCGGCGATGGCGTCGAGCATCACGCCGGTGCTTTTGCACGATGGGGACCATGAGAAAGAGGTTTGGAATCAAGGGCAGATCGGAAAGAGTTGCGGCAGGTTCTTGCCGGGTGACAAGAAGTTGTCAGTAGCGAAAGAGCCAGCGCGCCTTCTCGATTACCTTGTCGGCATTGGGCAGGAACGCCGTCTCCAGAGGCGGGCTGTAGGGGACCGGAGTATCGGGCGCGGTCACCCTGACGATGGGACCGTCGAGGTATTCGAAGACGCTCTCGGTGATGCTGATGGCGAGTTCCCCGGCGATTCCCGCCGTACGGGTGTCTTCGTGGAGCAGTAGGACCTTGGAAGTCTTTTTCACGCTCTCGCAGACCGTTTCGCGATCGAGAGGCAGCAGCGTGCGGAGGTCCACCACCTCCGCCGAAACACCCTCCCCGGCCAGTGTGTCAGCCGCTTCCAGGGCCACCCAAGCCATGGCGCCATAAGTGACGATGGTGAGGTCCCTCCCCTCGCGCACGACCTTGGCCTTGCCGATGGGCACGGTGTAATCTCCAGCCGGCAGGTCCTCTTTGATGCGGCGGTAGAGGGCCTTGTGCTCCAGAAAGATCACCGGGTCGTTATCGCGGATGGCGGACTTGATCAGCCCTTTGGCATCGTATGCGGTCGCCGGGGCGACCACTTTCAGGCCCGGCGTCTTGACAAACCACATCTCGGGATTCTGCGAGTGGAACGGCCCGCCGTGAATGCCGCCGCCGGATGGCGCCCGGATCACTATTGGCACCGCGGCGTTCCAGCGATAGCGGCATTTGGCGGCGAAGTTGACGATCTGGTCGAAGCCACAGGAAATGAAATCCGCGAATTGCATCTCAGCCACCGGGCGGAGACCCATCAGTCCGGCGCCGATCGCCGCCCCGGCGATGGCCGCTTCGGAAATAGGCGTATCCACCACGCGCTTTTGCCCGAAGTGCTCAAAAAATCCCGCCGTGACCTTAAAGGCTCCGCCGTAAATGCCGATATCTTCACCGAGGAGGAATACGTTCGGATCGCGCTCCATCTCCTCCCAGAGGCCTTCCCGGATGGCTTCCAAATACGTGGTGGACATGTTTACTGGTTCTCGTAGACGCCGTCGAGGAGTGTTGACGGATCGGGGTAGGGGCTCTGCTCCGCCCAGGCAACGGCCTCGTCCACCTCCGACCGCACGCGCGAGTGGACCCGGTCCAGTTCTTCCTGGTCCGCCCAGCCATTCTTTACCATTTTGGCTTCGAGCTGGGTGATGGGGTCGAGTTTCCCCCACTCGTCGAACAGGCCCTGCGGCACGTAGTGCGCGGCGTCATGAGCCGAGTGTCCGGTCATGCGGAAGGTCTTGCATTCCAGCAGGTACGGGCCTTTGCCGGAACGGACATGGGCGACGGCACGCTTCGTCGCTTCGTGCACCGCCAGCACGTCGTTGCCGTCCACGATTTCGGCCGGCATGTTGTAGGCGGGTCCGCGATCGGCCACATTGGCACAGGCCATTTGCGCGCTCAGCGGCGTGGAGTAGGCGTACTGGTTGTTATTGCAGATGAACAGGACGGGCAACTTTTGGACGGTGGCCAGATTGACGCCCTCGTGCCAGTCACCCCGGCTGGTGGCGCCGTCGCCGAAATAGCTGAAGGCGACTCCGTTCTTGCCCTGATAGCGCAAGGCCATGGCGGCGCCCGCCGCGACCGGGACGGTGGCGGCCAGCGCACTGATGATGGATACGATGTTCCGGCTCATGTCGCCCATGTGCATGTTGCCGTCGCGTCCGCGGGTCAGTCCGTCTACGCGGCCCATGTATTGGGCAAGGATGCGGCCGAGGGGTACGCCCCGAATGAAAAACACGGCCATATCACGGTGAGAGGGAAACAGGACGTCGTCCGGTTCGGCAAGCAGGGCCGTGCCGACCGGAATTGCCTCCTGCCCGCGGCCCACGTACACGCCGCCAACGATCTTGCCCTGACGGTACAATTTGCGCTCGATGCGGTCTTCCACTTCGCGCATCAACGACATGTAGTACAAACACTTATGCGCCAATTCAGCCTGCTCTGCGGCGGCCTTCGCAACCTTCTTCTTTCTCTCCGGACGGGTGGCCTGGGTGGCGCTCATCGGGGAATCCTCATCGTTCTGGGTGCACCCGTAGTATATCGCTATTAAGCTCTGTAACGGTCGAAGAGGCTTGGGGCCTGTTGGACGGGGCTGGAGATTTCCGAGGCTGCGTCCTGGCGGTCGATGAGGCACCACAGCACCACCAACGGAACCAGCGTAACCAATGCCACAACTGCCAGGCTCGGCGGCAGATGACGGGACACGAAGAGCAGCCCGGCCTCGAGCGCCGCCTGGCTGACGGGCCCAGGCACCTTGCTAACCCACAAGTCTCCCAGAACGGTGACGCCCAGGATCAGCGCGACCGAATAGATCAGTGTCTTGCGTACCGTTGCGGAAAGCCTGTTCAACCGGTGCCACGAAAGCAACTCGATCAGCCAAGCCCAAATCAGCGCGAACGCCAGGATGACGCCGATGCTGAGAATCTGCATGCGCGGCCGCAGGGTGATGGGCTTCAGATCGGCGCGTTTGGCGTGCGCCAGTTCCCGCGGCGTCATCGGCTGGCCGTAAATATCGGAGGTGGCGCGGGCGAATTGCCATTCTCCGAAGCGCCGGCTGTTCCCTTCCGCGGTGGCGTACGGATTGTAGAAAGTCAGGCTCAGGATACGCACCGGCTCCGGATGAAATTCTTCCCCCCACGGCGCTTGGATGACCGGCATGCGCCCACCCGGCGCGATCCGCCAAAAGGCGGGATTTACCATCACATCCGGGGTTCCCGTGGGGCGGAAGTGGCTGGGGTCGCCCAGGCGGACCAGATCCCGGCCCTGTCGCGCGTATCCAGTCAACATGCCAACTTCAGCACTGCCGGCCAGCAGTAACAACATCGGGACGAGCGCGATCGCCAGCATGAATCGACGTGAGATGGGCAGCGCCAGGGTCCAGCGGGTGGTCACAAGGGACTGGGCGTATGCCATCATCATGTACATCGGCGCGAAAAGCCATATGCCGGAGGCCACCCACCAGAGACTGATTGGAATAATGATGGCCGACTGCCAGGCAAGCAACGACCGGATGATAGGCCACCAAGGAAGCGACGGTGCCGCGCTTCCGGTATTTTTCCGCGGCGCCGAGACGGCGATGGGAGCGCACTGGAACGTCTCGGGGATGCGGTTCCAAGTGAGCACACCCAGTATGATGGCTACCGCCCCGCAAATGGCAACTATGAGAATTGAATGCTTCAACTCCAGGGTGAGCACCAGGACGACGCAGGCGGCAGCAGGGCATGCCAGCGTCGCCCAAACCGGAGCGGCGAACTCCTCGATCCGCGTGGACAGAATGATGATCATGCCCATCGTCAGCACGACGGCCGCGAAGCCGGCGATAACGGAGGCCGGGAAAGCGCCATTCCCTGTCAGGAGGAGCGTTGCCGCCATCGCAGTGGCCGGCAGCCAGATCAGGGCCATCAGGGAGAGAAATCGCGCCAGAAACAAATCGCGTCCCGCTACCGGTAGGGCCGCTTCGAAAAAAGTGACCCGCTGATGCGGTTGTGCGCGCATGAATATAGCGACGATGAAGCCACCCGTCGCGCCGAGAATCAAGCTTCCATACCGGGAATAGAGGAGAGCCGCGATCACCGCCGCGGCAGTGAGCCAGGGTGTGAACTTCCAGGCCGGATCGCGCTTCATCAGTTGCAGAATCATACGCGCTCCTTACCGGTCGCTCCCGACCATTTCGATGAATAACTCTTCCAGGGGAACACGCACGCAGCGCGTCCCGTTCACGCCCAGCGAATCGTTCAGGCGCCGTTCCACCGCCTCGGGCGCGCCTTCGAACACCGCGTGCCAATCGTCGAAGACGGGGCGTGCGTGCAGGCACCCGGGGATACGTTCCAGCGTCCCGGAATCGGGCGCGGACCCGCGCGGCAGCATGGCCACGCAGAGATCTTCGCGCAAACGGTCCAGGTCGCGGTCCAGCCGGACCTTGCCACCATCCAGCAGAACCACCCGCCCACCGATTCGCTCCACGTCGCCCATGTGGTGCGACGAAAACAAAATGGAGGAGCCCTCACGGTTCAGCAGTTGAATGGAAGTCTCCAGAAATTCACGGCGCGCCGCCGGGTCCAGGCCGCCCGCCGGTTCGTCCAGGATCAGAAGTTCCGGCCGGTGGCAGACCGCGCACAGCAGCGCCACCTGCCGCGCCTGGCCCCTGCTCAATGACTTGATGCGCGCCTCCGGCTTGAGTGCGAAACGCTCCAGCAGTTCCGCCTCCAGCCCGTGGTCCCAGCGGGGAAACAGGTAGCGATGCAGTGCGGTCAGTTCCGCGATGGAAGAGCCCGGCGGCAGCACCTGGTCCTCGGCCACATACCCCACGCGCTTTTTCACAGCCACCGCATTCTCGATGGGCGATTGTCCGAAAACGCGGACGGCTCCGGCGTGGGGGTACAGCATGCCCATGGCGATGCGGATGAGCGTGGTTTTGCCTGCGCCGTTGCGGCCCAGCAGGCCGACCACCTCGCCGGGCGCCAGCGCGAAACTGACTCCGTCCAACACCGGCACGCCGCTGGTATAAGACCGGGCGATGTTCTCAAACTCCAGGATGGGAGTCATGCTTTCTCCTTTTCCGATTTGTGGGTCCCGATGAGGTGCTCGTGCGCGTCTGCCAGGATTTCCCGCACCTGTTCGAAATTCATGCCGGCCAGATAAGCCTGGGCAAGCAGCCGGCGGGCGGTCTGCCGCACCCGTTCCAGATCCGCATCCGGGTCAGGCACGGGGAGTTTCGCCGCTACGAAGGTCCCGCGGCCACGGGCGGTTTCGATGAAGCCGAGTAACTCCAGTTCGTCGTAGGCCTTCTTCACGGTCAACGGCGCGATGACGAGCTGCTCGCTTAACTCCCGGTGCGACAGCAGCTTGTCGCCGCTTTTGAGCTTGCCGCCGGCGATTGCTTCAGTGATCTGCCGCATGATCTGGCGGTAGATCGGTAGCTCGTCCGCGGGATTGATGAGCAAATGCACCTGAGTGATATATAACTACATATCACTATATTGTCAAGAGTTTTTTGAAACCGCAGGAATCCTCAACACATTTTCCTGCATCCAAACCTAACAAGTTAGTTGGGTGAATGGTCTTCAGGTCATGTATAGCTCGGCAATTGCAATACCCGAAACAGATCACTCCACCGCGGAGCGCTATGAATCCTTGATCCGGATCGCCACCTCGATCCGAGCCCAGAGGGATCCGCGCGAATTGTTCGGTGTTCTGGTCCACGAACTCGGCCAGGTGCTGCAATTCGACGCCATCGCTCAGTTCGACGAATCGTCGAATAAAGTCGCGATTCATCTGGGTCCCGGCTGTCTGGAGAAGGAACACTGTCCCGGAGAGATCGCCAAAGAAGAGACGGTTGCTGCATGGGTGTACGAACACCAGGAGACGCTGGTGCTGGGTACGCTCGATGGGGAGAGGCGCTTTCCGCATTCGACGCGCATTATGCAGCAGGCCGGACTGCAATCGGTCTGCGCGTTTCCGCTGACCACGGCGCATCGCCGGTTGGGCAGCCTGGTGATTGCCAGCGTGCACCGCGACGCGTATTCTCCGGAAGAGGTGCGATTTTGCAACCTGGTGGCCGGCCAGATCGCGCTGGCCATGGACGACGCGATCAACTTCCGCGCCTCGCAGCAATCGCAGGAACGGTTGCAACTGCTGCTGGACCTGACCAACCGGGTGGTCTCGAGCCTGAATCTGCGCGATGTGCTGAACGAGATTTCCGCCAGTATTCGCCGGGTGATGCAGTGCGACGGCGCCGCCATCATGCTGCCGGGTCCCGAGGACGGAAAGCTGCGCATCTATGCGCTGGATTTTCCAGGCAACCCGGAACATATCGAACATGGTTCGGAGCCGCAAGTCCAGGAGAAAGCCAGTGCGCTCGAGGTATTTCAACGCGGCGAGGCCATGGTTCTCACCACGGAGGAGGTCCGCCGGGAAGCCTTGCCTCCCGAATTGGAATTGCAGTCGCTGGCCAACGCTCCCTTAAAGGGGCGGAGCCGCACGGTGGGCGTGCTGTCGCTAGGCGCGCACCGCGAGGACGCGTTTTCGCCCGACGATCTTCCGTTTCTCACGCAGGTGGCGCGCCAGGTGGCGATCGCGGTGGAAAACGCCGTGGCCTTCGAAGAAGTTTCCGACCTCAAGAACAAGCTCACCCTGGAAAAATTGTATCTGGAAGACGAGATTCGCAGCGAGCTGAAATTCGAGGAGATCGTAGGCAAGAGCGAAGCGCTGCGGCGCGTTCTGCACCAGGTGGAAACGGTAGCGCCCACCGATTCCACGGTGCTGATCTACGGGGAGACGGGCACGGGCAAGGAGCTGATTGCGCGCGCGGTGCACAACCTGAGCTCGCGGCAGTCCCGGGCGTTCGTGAAGCTGAACTGCGCGGCGATACCCACCGGCTTGCTGGAGAGCGAGCTGTTCGGGCACGAGCGCGGCGCATTCACGGGAGCAATTTCCCAACGGGTGGGCCGCTTCGAGCTGGCGCACCACGGGACAATGTTTCTGGACGAAATCGGCGAAGTGCCGCTGGAACTGCAACCGAAGCTGCTGCGCGTACTCCAGGAACGCGAGTTTGAGCGGCTCGGTTCGACGCGTACGCTGCGCACCGATGCACGCCTGATCGCCGCCACCAATCGCGACCTGGAAGCGCTGGTCAGCGAACAGAAATTCCGCTCCGACCTGTACTACCGGCTCAACGTGTTTCCCGTCCGCGTGCCTTCCCTGCGCGAGCGGCCGGAAGACATCCCGCTGCTGGTCCGGCACTTCGTGCAGCAGTTCAGCCGCCAGCTCAGCAAGACCATCGATACGATCCCCTCGGAAACCATGACCACGCTGGTCAGGTATCCGTGGCCAGGGAACATCCGCGAGTTGCAGAACGTCATCGAACGGGCGGCGATTCTCAGCAAGGGTCCGGTTCTGCTGGTGGCCAGCGACGATCTGCGCGCAACTCCGAACTCGCAAGCACTGGCAGCCAGCGCAGCCGCTGATGCGGAGCCCGCCTGGAACGGTACGAAACGAAACATGCGCTCGATGCTGGACGACGCCGAGCGCCAGCAAATACTGACTGCGCTGGAGCAGGCCGACTGGACGGTGGCCGGACCCAACGGTGCGGCGTCGCGTCTGGATATGAAGCGCTCCACGCTGCAATCGCGCATGAAAAAGCTGGGCATTCGGATCGCCCGCACCAGTGCCTGATGCTGCAAGTGCCGAGAATCCGGCACCCGGCTGCGTTCCCGTCAGCATGTCGTCCGTCGCTGCCGCGCCATGCAGCGCGCAATCAATCACATAGAGTTCCACCGGAATTGGCCGCGGGCATGCCTTTCTTACGGTCACAGAAACTGAGACGGCCATGCTACGTATTTCCTACTCGCGGATGAATCATATGGACCGGTGGACGCTTTGCGGCCAACTGGCGGGAGCCTGGGTACACGAGTTGCGCTCGTGTTGGGAACATTCCCGCAAAGCGCCCGGGCGCGGCGCGTTGGTGGACCTGAGCGACGTCACGTTCATCGATGAAAGCGGAGAGAAGCTGCTCTCGGAAATGCGTCACGCCGGAGTGAAATTTGTCGCTACCGGCATCGAAACCAAACACCTGATTCAGAACCTGAAAAGCAAGGCCGAAAAAACGCTGCGGCGGCTGGTGTAAGAGAGGGGGCAAGAATGACAACTTGTTTGAAGAATGGGCTGGCGGCAGTTGTTGCCGTTGCAGGGCTGTTAACCATGAGCGGCTGTGCCAAGACCACGGCGGCGGGGAATCCTCCACCGCCCGACGTGGAAGTGGCGGTGGTTGCGCAAAAGGATCTCCCGAGGGTCCGCGAATGGATCGGCACGCTGGACGGGCTGGTGAACGCTGCCATCAAGGCGGAGGTGACCGGCTACCTGCTGACGCAGAACTACGCCGAGGGTTCGTTCGTGCGCAAGGGACAACTGCTATTTGAAATCGACCCGCGGCCTTTGCAGGCGGCGTACGCGCAGGCCATGGGACAACTGGCGCAGGCCCGGGCGCAAGTGGAGCAGGCCAGGACCGGACTGTTGCAGGCGCAGGCGCAGCTTCTGAGCGCCGAAGCCAACCAGAAGAAGGCGCAACTGGACGAGGACCGCTACGTTCCGCTCGCCGAACAGCAGGCCATCACGCAGCAGGATCTGGACAACGCCCGGCAGAGCAACCGCTCGTTGCAGGCGCAAGTGGCGGCTTCGAAGGCGCAGGTAGAGACTTCCAAGGCGCAGATTGAGGCGGCGCAGGCCGGCGTGACGGCGGCCGCCGCGGCCGTGGACACGGCGAAGGTGAACCTGGGCTTCACCAAACTCACCTCGCCCATCGACGGCATCGCCGGAGTGGCCATGGTGCAGGTGGGCAACCTGGTCAGCCCGGCGAGCAATGCCGTTACTACCGTCTCCACGCTCGACCCGATCAAGGCTAACTTCACGGTGAGCGAGCAGGAGTATCTGCGATTGACCGGAATCGGCTCGCAGCTCAGTAACATGCCGCTGGAGTTGATTCTGGCGGACGGCACCGTGGTGCCGCAGAAGGGGCGCTTCTCTTTCGCCGACCGCCAGGTGGACGTAAGCACCGGTGCGATTCAGATGACCGGCCTGTTTCCGAACACGGGTAATCGTCTGCGTCCCGGCCAGTATGCCAAGGTGCGGGCTACGATCGGGCTGCGGCTGGGTGCGCTGATGGTGCCGCAGCGGAGCGTCAACGAGACGCAGGGCAGCTACATGGTGGCCGTGGTGGATCCGAACAACACGATCCGCTTCACGCCGGTCAAAGTGGGCGAACGGATCGGCTCTGACTGGGTGATTGAAGATGGCCTGAAGCCCGGCGAGCGCGTGGTGACCGACGGTCTCTTCAAGATCCGTCCGGGCGCGCCGGTGACGCCGAAGGAGACCAGGTAATGTCGAAATTCTTTATCAACCGGCCGATCGTGGCCATGGTGATCTCCATTCTGATGGTGATCATCGGAGCCGTTACCATCGCCACGCTGCCTATCGCGCAACTGCCGGCCATTGCCCCGCCGGAGGTGCAGATTCGCGCCAATTACGTGGGCGCCGATGCTCAGACCATCGAGCAGAGCGTAGCCACGCCCATCGAGCAGCAGATGAGCGGCGTGGACAACCTGAACTACATGTACTCGCTGAACGCGGCGGGCAACGGGCAGATGACCATGATCGTGGACTTCGACGTGAAGACCGATCCCAACGTGGACCTGATGCTGACGCAGATGCGCGAAACGCAGGCGGCCTCGCAGCTTCCGCAGGATGTGACCAACTTCGGTGTGACGGTGCAGAAGTCGGTCACGGCGCCGCTCATGGTAATGGGCCTCTATTCGCCCAAGGGCACCTACGATGGAAAATTCCTGGCGAATTATTCCTACATCAATCTGAACGATCAGTTGACGCGCGTCCCTGGTATCGGCAACGTGCAGGTGTTCGGCGCGGGCCAGTATGCCATGCGGCTCTGGGTGAAGCCCGACCAGCTTTCGAAGCTGGGGATTACGGTGACGGAGGTGGTCTCCGCGATTCAGTCGCAGAACGCGGTCAATCCCGCCGGGCAGGTAGGCGGCGCGCCCTCTCCGCACGGGCAGGAGTACACCTACTCGGTGCGCGCGCAGGGGCGCCTCAGCACGCCGGAGGAGTTCGGCGACATCATCGTCCGCGAGTTGCCGAATGGCGGAACGGTCCGCGTCCGCGATGTGGCTCGCATTGAGTTGGGCGCGCAGGATTATACGCTCTCCGGACGCATCAACGGCAAGCCCGGCGCGATTATCGCGGTGTACCAGTTGCCGGGCAGCAACGCGGTAGATGCGGCCAAAGGCGTCCGCAAGCTGATGGAGGACGCCAAAAAGCGCTTCCCGCAGGACGTGGATTACGTGGTCTCGCTGGATACCACCGAATCGGTCACCGAAGGCATCCGTGACATCGTGACTACCATTGTGATCGCCATCCTGCTGGTCACCGTGGTGGTGTATCTGTTCCTGCAGGGCTGGCGCGCCACGTTGATTCCATTGCTGGCCGTGCCGGTCTCGCTGATCGGAACCTTCATTATGTTTCCGGTATTCGGCTTCACCATCAATACGCTGTCGCTGTTCGGACTGGTGCTGGCGATCGGCCTGGTGGTGGACGACGCCATCGTGGTGGTGGAAGCGGTGGAACGCCACATCGAAGAGGGCATGACTCCGAAGGACGCGGCGCTCAAGGCCATGGAAGAGATTTCGGGGCCGGTGATCGGCATTGCACTGGTGCTCTCGGCGGTGTTTGTGCCCACCGTTTTCATTCCGGGAATCACCGGGCGCCTGTATCAGCAGTTTGCCGTTACCATCGCGATTGCGGTGATCCTGTCGGCATTCAACGCGCTGACGCTGAGCCCCGCGCTAGCCGCTCTGTTGCTCAAGCCGAAGGAAGAGAGCCATGGCCTGCTGCGGCGCTTCTTCGACGCGTTCAACCGCGCCTTTGGCCGTGCGACGAACGGCTACATCCGCTGGTCCGGCGTGATGCTGCGGAAGGGTGTGGTGGTTCTGGCGCTGCTTGTAGTGGCCGGCGCGGGCGCGGCCTTCTTCAGCGGACACATTCCCGCCAGCTTCCTGCCGGGTGAAGACCAGGGCTACATGTTCATGCACCTGCAACTGCCGAATGCAGCTTCGCTGGAGCGGACCGAGGCGGCCTGCGCGAAAGTCGAAAACATTCTGCTGCACACTCCGGGCGTGAAATACACAACGCGCGTGGCCGGCTTCAGCCTGCTGAGCTTCGTGAGCACCAGTTATACCGGATTCTTCTTCGTCACGCTGGACGATTGGAAGGACCGCACCACCCGCGCCACGCAGTACCAGGAGATTGTACAGCACGTGAACCAGGAACTGTCCAAGCTGCCGGACGGGTTCGCCATCAGTTTCCCGCCGCCGGCCATTCCGGGCGTCGGCACCTCCGGCGGATTCACGTTCGTGCTGGAAGACCGCGCGGGAAAGGATGTGAAGTTCCTGTCGGACAATCTGCAGAAGTTCATCGCGGCCGCGTCCAAACGGCCGGAGATTGCGCCCGGCATGGTCAGCACGTTTTTGCCGAGCGTGCCGCAGGAGTATCTGGCGGTGGATCGCGAGAAGGCGCTCAAGCAGGGCGTGGCGCTCACCGATCTTTACCGCACCGTGCAGGCGTACATGGGTGGGCTGTTCGTGAACTATTTCAACCGCTTCGGACGGCAGTGGCAGGTCTATGTGGAGGCGGAAGGCGACTATCGCAACGACACGGCCAAGCTCGACCAATTCTATGTGCGCAACTCGCAGGGGAACATGCTGCCGCTTTCGGCGCTCACCAAATTCGAAACGCGCGACGGACCCGAGTTCACCATGCGCTACAACCTGTACCGTTCGGCGCAACTGATCGGCGCGGCTGCCCCGGGGTATAGCTCGGCGCAGGCGATGAAAGCGCTGGAAGAGACGTTCAGTCAAAGCATGCCGCCCGAAATGGGCTACGACTACATGGGCATGTCCTACCAGGAAAAAAGAGCGCAGGAGGGGCTGCCCACGTGGGCCATCTTCTCGTTCTCGCTGGTATTCGTATTTCTCATTCTGGCGGCGCTGTATGAGAGCTGGACGCTGCCGTTCAGCGTACTGCTGAGCACGCCCGTAGCGATCTTCGGCGCGTTTGCGGTCCTCTGGCTGCGGCGGTGGGTGATGGGTCTGTATCTGCCGCAGTATATGGTGCAGATCGAAAACGACGTGTATTCGCAGATCGGCCTGGTGATGTTGATCGGCCTGGCCGCCAAGAACGCCATCCTGATTGTGGAATTCGCCAAGGAGAAATTCGAGGGCGGCATGGGGTTGGCGGAAGCGGCGCTGGAGGGCGCTCGCATTCGTCTGCGCCCGATCCTGATGACGTCGTTCGCGTTCATCCTGGGGTGCGTGCCGTTGTGGACGGCGTCTGGCGCCGGCTCGGTGGGACGGCAGATCATGGGGACCACGGTGATTGGCGGCATGCTGGCTGCCAGCGCCATCGGCATTTTCCTGATTCCCGCGATCTTCTTCCTGGTGGAGAAGCTCTCGGGCGCGCGCAGACCGGAGCCGGGCCTGTCGCCGGCGATGTCGGAGGGAGATTGAGATGAGGTGCTCGCTAATTGCGGCAATAACTGCCGCGGGGGTGTTGACCGGCTGCGCCGTGGGACCGAATTACTCGCGTCCCGCGGTGCCGGTGCCCGCTAGTTTCCGGGCGCCGGAGCCCTTGCCGCCGTCGCAGGCGGCTTCGCTGGCTGACTTGAAGTGGTTTGAAGTATTCAAAGACGAACAACTGCAGCAGTTAGTCCGCACCGCGCTGCAACAGAACTACGATCTGCGGGATGCGGTGACCCGCGTCCAGGAGGCGCGCGCCAATCTCGGCATCGTGCACTCGAACCAGCTTCCGCAACTCGGCGCGAGCGGAGCCCTGGAAGTGGACCGATTGTCGCGCGACGGCCAGTTGCCGTTGCCCGCTACGTTTGTGCCGTCGCAGAATCGCAACTGGGGACAGGCGGGTCTCAGTCTGCTCTCGTTTGAAGTGGACCTGTGGGGCAGGCTGCGCCGGTCCACGGAAGCGGCGCGCGCGAATCTGTTGAACGCGGAGTGGAACCGGCAGGCCGTGGTTACGACGCTGGTAAGCGATGTCGCCGGCTCCTATTTCAACCTGCTGCAACTGGATTATGAACTGGGGATCGCGCAGCATACCTTGGAAACGCGGCGCGATTCGCTGCGGCTGGTGCAGGAACGGCAGGGCGGGGGCGTGGCGACGCTGCTGGACCTTCGCCAGGCGGAGGAACTGGTGAGCACGGCGGCGCAGGAGATTCCGGTGTTGCAGCAACAAATCGAGCAGACCGAAAACCAGATCAGCCTGCTGCTGGGCAGGAATCCGGATGGCACTGTGCGCGGGCGGAAATTCATGGAGCAGGAGATGCCCCCGGAAATTCCGGCGGGTCTGCCCTCCTCGCTGCTGGAGCGCCGTCCCGATATCCGGGCGGCAGAGCAGGCACTGATTGCGGCCAACGCGAATATCGGCGTGGCCAAGGCGGCCTATTTCCCGCAACTGAGTCTCAGCGGATTTCTGGGCGGGCAGAGCACGCAATTGTCGAGCCTGTTTTCCGGGCCTCACAGCACCTGGAGCTTCGTGCCGCAAGTCACGCAACCCATCTTCGCAGGCGGCCGGCTGAAGAACGATGTGAGGCTGGCGGAAGCTGAGCGGGACAGCGCGCTGGTGCAGTATGAGCGGACCATCCAGACGGGATTCACCGAAGTATCGAACGCGCTCATCGCACACCAGCGGACGCGCGAGAGCCGCCTGGAGCAGGAGCGGCTGGTGACCGCCTTGCAGGATCGGATGCGCCTCGCCTACGTGCGCTATCGCGGCGGCGTGGATACGCAACTCAACGCGCTGGACGCCGACCGCGATCTGTTCCAGGCGCAACTCACGCTGGCACAGATCCGCTACAGCGAACTGCTCAGCGTGGTGCAGTTGTACAAAGCCCTGGGCGGCGGCTGGCAGCAGTGAATTGCGCCAGAATAGAACAAGAATGGAGAACGCCGAATCGCTCCTGGAAAGGCTGCGAGACCGCCTGTGCGACTCAGCCATGCTGGAGTTGGCGCAGCGCCTGATTGCCATCCCCTCCGAGAATCCGCCCGGCAACCACTATGAGGATTGCGCGCACGCTCTACTCGAAGAGTTGGACAGGCTTGGCTTTAGCGGCGTGAAACGAGAAGGGGACTGCGTTGTCGCGTCGGTTGGGACCGGCTCCCAGACCTTGTATTTTAGCGGTCATTACGATGTCGTTCCCGCACAGAGTCGCGATCAGTTCCAGCCGCGCGTGGAAGGCGTGAATCTTTTTGGACGCGGTTCGTCGGATATGAAGGGCGGGTTGGCCGCGATGATTCATGCCGCTGCCGCGGCACGTGACGAAGGGCTTCTCAACAATGGCCGCATCGGAATCGTCGTGGTGCCTGACGAAGAAACGGCTGGTCCCCGGGGGTCTCGGGATCTGGTTGCGCGTGGAGTCCTGGGCAAGGACGCGATTGGAATGCTGACACCGGAACCAACCGGCGGCATCGTCTGGAACGCCAACCGTGGCGCCATTACGTTGCGCGCCACAATGCGCGGGAAGTCGGCGCACGTAGGGCGGCAATTTGAGGGTGTGAACGCTTTCGAGCGGGCGATACCGGCAATCAAGAAGCTTCTCGATCTGAAAAAGGAAGTGGAGCTTCGTGAGACGCAACAGCAGATTGCTCCTGCCGCGGCGCGAAAGTCCATCCTGCTGCTCGGAGGGCGCGTCGAGGCGGGCACAAATTTCAATGTGACGCCGGACTTTTGTTCGTTCACAATCGATCGCCGCATGAATCCGGAAGAGAACCTCGCGGAAGAAAAGCGCCGGTTGATGGACGCGCTGGAAGACTGCCAGGTCGAGATACTTCAGGAAGAGTCCGCCGCCGCGACCTCGCCACTAGAGCGGCTCGGAGTGGTGTTGTCCCGCCAAATAACAATGGTCACCGGAAAGGCGCCCGCCTTTGAGCTGTGTCCCGGTTTGCTCGAAACTCGCTTCTACGCAGCGCGTGGCATTCCCGCGTTCTCGTTTGGTCCGGGGTTGTTGACTGTCTCTCATGGGCCGAATGAATTCGTCCCGATTCGAAATATCGGGGAGTGCGCGGCGATCTATGCGCTGACTGCCGCGGCGTTGTTGGGTTGAGCGCGCCGACGGCGGTCAGGCCAGAGCTTTTCCGTACAGCACGAGTAAGCGGCTCCATGCCTTCTCGGCTTGCGGCTCGTTGTAGACCCGCGAATCCGGAGGGCACCAGCCATGCGCCGCGCCGGCGTACACTTCGATTTCCGCCGGTAGGTTTGCTTGAGCAAACGTCTCCTTGAGGACGGTCTTATCGCCCGGCGAGCGCGAGTCGTCATTTTCGGCGATCGCGATAAGGAACTGCGCCTTGGACTTCGCGGCCTGCAGGTGCGGACTGTTGGGCGCGTCGGTGACGAGTCCACCGCCATGGAATGAGGCGACTGCTCCGACGCGATCGGGCACGGCGGCTGCGGTACGAAACGCAAACGGGCCGCCCATGCAGTAGCCCTGTGTGCCCATCTTCCGGCTTTTCGAAACCGATTTTTGCCCGTCCAGCCAACCGATGAACGCTTTTGCATCGGTCATTTGTGTGGTCTCATTCAGGGCTCGAGCGAGAGGCATGAGTTCCTGGATTGGAGTTGCGGCGCCGGCTTCCGCGGCCGGTGCTTTCTTGACGCGGTAGAACGGATTCACCACAAGCACCGAATACCCCGATTCGGCGAGCCGTTTGCCCATGTTGCGGAACGCCGGGCGCAAGCCGAAGATGTCCGGCCACACCAGAACTCCGGGAACGGCGCCGCTCGCCGGATGCACGAAGTAGCAGTCGGCGCTGCCGTCCGGCGTCGTCACGGTCACGTCCGTTTCGGTGACTGTGACGGCACTGGCAGCCCGCGGCAGTATCATGGCGACCCCCGCTCCCAACATGATGCCGAACTGCTTACGTGTCACCAAACCGAGAGCTTCGTACTTTTGCCGGTCCCCTTCGAAATGATCCTGATCACACATTTTTCCCTCCTCGTCGCCTCAGGGCGTGGTAGAACCGCGGGCGTATATCGCGCTATTATACCTGTCGGTTCCCGGTCCGTTGAGCGTCGAGAATTATATAGCTTCGGTCCCTCGCCTCAAAGGCGGCAATTTTATGATGTATAATATACATCATGCGGCGGACGCAGCTCTACCTCGACGATCACCTCTGGAATGCCCTACATGCTCGAGCCAGGAGCCACAAGACCAGCATCTCGGAACTCGTGCGGGATGCCGTACGCGATCGATACATGGGCAAGAGAGACGAGCAGGCGAAGGCGATGCGGGAGTTCGTCGGAATTCGCAAGGGTCGCCCCGAATCCGTCGACGCTGTTGAGTACGTTCGCAGTCTCCGCCGAAGTGACCGTTTGCAGCGGCTTGACGAGAAATGACCGTTCTCATCGATTCCGATATCCTGATCGAAGTCTCTCGCGGCAGAAATAGGGAAGTCATCTCAAGATGGATGGAGTTGAGCAACTCCGACGCGGCGGTTCTGTACTCGCCCGTTAGCGTGGCGGAACTCTGGGCCGGCGCGCGGCCAAGTGAGTATGATGCTCTCCGCAATCTTTTCCAGGCACTGACCTGTGTCCCCATCGACGCAGAGGTGGGGCGTCAGGCCGGCGCCTATCTCCAACGATACCGGCGGAGCCACGGCATCGAAGTCGCGGACGCTTTAATCGCCGCCAACGCGGTAGCCAACAACGCCGAGTTGTGGACACGAAACCGCAAGCACTATCCGATGAGAGACGTCTCGTTCTTCCATGCCATTGCGGGTGAAGAACGATAAGCCGGCACGAACAATCGGAAGGACCCTTCCCTCACGCCGCGGAGCGGGGAATGGTCAGTTATTGTTGTTCGTACCGGCCGCCCCAGCCCCTTTGACGTACTTATCGAACCAGGCGAGCTTCTCCCAATTGACGTGTTCGATGGTCTCCATACCGCGATAGCCGTGAGCTTCGAACGGCAGAAAGACCATCCGGACAGTGCCCCCATTGCCGCGCACCGCTTCGTACATGCGCTGCGATTGAATGGGGAACGTGCCATCGTTGTCGTCGGCCTCGCCGTGGATCAATAGCAGCGGGGCTTTGATCTTATCGGCGTACAGGAAGGGTGAGATCTTGGTATATAGATCGGGCGCCTGCCAGATGGTGCGGCGCTCACTCTGGAACCCGAACGGCGTGAGGGTGCGATTGGGCGCTCCGCTTTCGGCGATGCCGGCTTTGAACAGGTCGCAGTGGGCCAGCAGCGTATCGGTCATGAATGCGCCATAGCTGTGGCCGCCCACACCCACGCGGTTGCGGTCGGCCACCCCCATTTCCACGGCCTTATCGACGGCCGCCTTAGCGTCCATCCCCACCTGCTCTACGAAATGATCGTTGACCGTGCGGCGGTCGCCCACAATCGGCATGGATGCGTTATCGAGCACGGCGTAGCCGTCCAGAGCGAAGAAGATTTCCGAGTAGCCTCCCACTTCGGTGAAGCGCATGGGCGATCCGGTCACCGCCACCGCATCCGCCGCGGCGGCATCTTCAAACTCGCGCGGGTACGCCCAAACGATGGTCGGCAGGCGCGTGCCGGGTTTGTAATCCGGCGGCAGGTACAGGGTGAACGACATTTCCACGCCATCCGGCCGCTTGTACGTGACCAGTTCCTTCTTCACCGTGCGCATGATGGGCTGCGGGTCGGGGAAATTGGTGAAGGCGGTCAGCTTCCCGGCGGCCGTGCGGATGAAATAATTTGGCGGTTCGGTGGGGCTTTCCCGCCGCGTGAAAAACGTGTCGCCGTGTTTGTCCAGCAGGCCCTCCACCGCTTCGTAATGCTCGTCATCGCAGCGGAACAGCCTTTCGGTTTTCAGCGTAGTGAGATTGAAGCGATTGAGGAACGGGTGATCCCCCGTCGGCGTGGGACCGTTGCCTTGCAGGAAGATGTTGTCGCTATCCATCAGGATGGCGCGCTCGCCGCCGGCCACGATCTTTTCCATGGGGGCGCCAGGATTGGCGTACCGGTCGCTGGTGTTGTAGCTCCAGAGTTCGCGCGGCGCCTGGTCTGGCTTGTCCAGATCGATCAGGAGCGTGCGGGATACGCGATTCGCCCCGGTTGCTCCACCACCCGCGCCGCCGCGCCCTCCACGGCCGCCGCCATTGCCCAGCAGGGCCAGGTGGCCGTTTTCAAACAGGGTGACTCCGGGGATTCCGGTCTCTGATTTGTACAGCTCTTTGGGCCCGCCCGTGAACGGCGCGGCCAGCGCCATGAGGTGTTCGGGGCGCGGAGTGGCGCCGCGCCCGCTCCGCCCGGCGCCGACTCTGGCCGGTGCATCGCCGATGGCATCGATCCACATCAGCGTAGCCGGTTCGTTAAAGCGCCAGGTGAGTCCGCGTGTGCCGCGCGCGGGAGGCTCGGCGGGAGGCGCCAGCGGATCGTCCGTGGGCCCGAGACCGCCGCCGCGCCCACCGGTGGCCAGCGGCATACTGGCGATGTGATGGACCGGTTTGCCGCTGCGGTCCCAAACGTCCATTTCCTTGGGGAACTGGCGCGCCTGGTACAGGTAGGAGAACGGTTTGTGAATCATGGTGACCAGAAAATAGTTGCCATCGGGCGAGGGCCGCGCCGATTCGACGATGCCCGGCTTGCCGATAGGCGTCACTTTTCCGGTCACCGAATCCACAGTGGCCAGTTGCGCCGTGGCGTAGAACTCGAAGAGGTCTTCGTCATGCTCGTTCTGCAGCATGTCTTCGTGGGTCACCACGCCGCGTCCGCCGCCCAGGCTCTCCTGAACGTGCGGACCTTGGGGCACCTGCGGTTCCGGGGGCGGAGCGCCGCGATTGGCGCGGACCTCATGGACTAGCAACGTGCGGCTGTCCGCCATCCATTGCACGGTACCGCCCACTGCCGCGCCGCCGCGGCCACCGCCTGCGCCCGCGCTACCCATCACATCGTTAATGTGCACGCCTTCGATCCTGTGCGTGTGGCCGGTGGCGGCCTCGCCGATCCACAACTCGATGGCGTGTGCCGTGGTGTTGGTGAAGGCGAAGTGTTTGCCGTCGGGACTCCAGCGTCCCAGGCTGAGCTTGGGGTTCGGCGGGAGCATCACCTTGATTTCCGTGCCCTCGGGTATTTTGCGCAGCGACAGGGTGCTGTTGAAGGTCACGTTATGAAGTCCGTTGGTGGCCGGATTGATGCGCATTCCGGCGATGCGCAGCATGGGCTGCGACAGTTCAGAGATGGGAGGGTAGCGGACGGGGCGCCCCTGCATGGCGTACGTGTGGGTGGGGTCCAGCGTGAGGGCTGGCGTCGCCGGTGAGTTGAGGATGTCCATCACCGCCTGGGGAGGTTTGTGATATTGCTCGGCGCCGCAGAGGATCAGCGTTGGCAGAAAAAGCAAAAAGGGGGCCTTTGTCGCGAGTTTCATAACCGTAAGGCAATGCTATTGAAACCCGCACAGGAAGTCAAATCATCATTCATGCCGGAGCGCCGCCATACCGCTGCAAAAACGGGTAGCTGAAGCGATCGTCCCTGGGCGCAACATCAGCGCATCGATTCGAGCCAGGACATACGCCTCCCCATGGGCCGCAAACCAGCTTACTACACGGGGTGGGAAGAGCTACGCCGCGGTCCAGCCGCCATCGATGGTCATCACAGAGCCGGTCACGAACTCCGCCTCGCGCGAGCAGAGGTACAGGGCCATGTGGGCGATCTCCAGCGGATATCCGCAGCGGCCGATGGGTTGGCGGGCGTGCAGATCGGCCCATGCTTTTTCCTTCTCATGGGCGAAATTCTTCGCGATGTAGGCATCCACGAACGGTGTGGCGATGGTGCCCGGCGCGATGCAATTGACCCGGACCCGGCCGGCGTAGTCAATGGCCAGTTGACGCGAGAGCGCTACCACCGCGCCTTTGGTGGCGCAGTACGCGAAGCGCCGCTTCACGCCGATCAGCCCGGCCACCGATCCGATATTGACGATGCTGCCTTTGGATGCCAGCAGCAGCGGCATGGCCGCCTTGGTGACCAGGAACATGCCTTCTACGTTGACGCGGAACAACCGCTGAAAATCGGGAAGCTGGGTCTCTTCGATTCCGCCTACCAGGCCGATTCCGGCGTTGTTTACCAGAATATCGAGCGCCGCCATTCCGGCGAACGCGGCGTTCACGGCGGCCTCATCGGCGATATCCAAAATCACCACGGAGGATCCGGGCAGTTCGGCGGAAACCGATTCGGCGCGGGCGCGGTCCACATCCACGATCGTGACCGCCGCGCCGGCTTCGGTCAGCACGCGCGCGGTGGATTCGCCAATCCCGCTGGCGCCGCCGGTTACCAGGGCTTTCAGCCCGTCAAGACGAAATGGCGTTGGCATGAAACCGAATTGTACCGCCGCTGAACCTCCGCCCTACTTGCCTTTCTCCGTGCTTCCTCCGCGTTCTCCGCGTCTCCGTGGTGAAGTTCCCACCTTTCAGTCCCGCTAAACGATCCCGCGAGCGCCGCCAACTTGACAGGCGCCGGGCAATGGCAATAGCGTGAAAGATCCAATTCGTGTCTGAATCTCTGGCGCGAAACAATACGCCACCCATCAAAGGAACCGCAATGAGTCAAGCTCTCACTATTCGTCAAGACGGCGCCCTGGACTTCCTCTCCTTAGGCGCGCTGGTTCACCGGCTGGACCCCGGAGTGATTCCGTTTCGCAAAGCCACGGAGTGCCACATTCACGTCAGCGGCGGCGAATTCAACTGCGCCGCCAATCTGGCCGATTGCTTCGGCCTGAACACGGGAATTGCGTCGGCCATGGTGGACTACCCCATCGGCGACCTGGTGCGCGAGCGCGTCAAAGCGATGGGCGTGAAGCCTTTCTACAAGCAGTTCAAGCACAATGGCGTCAACGGGCCCAATATCGCGGCGGTTTATTCGGATCGCGGACAGGGCGTGCGCGCCCCGGTCGTCTTCTACAACCGGTGCAATGAGGCCGGCGCGCTGCTCAAGCCAGGCGATTTCGATTGGAAGGCCATCTTCGGCCAGGGCGTGCGCTGGTTCCACTCGGGCGGCATCTTCGCGGCCCTCTCGGAAACCACCGGCGAGCTGGTGATCGAAGCCGCGCAGGCGGCCAAGGATGCGGGCGCGGTGGTGAGCTTCGATCTGAACTATCGCGAGAAGCTCTGGAATATCGCCGGTGGCGCCAAGCGCGCCGTGGAGGTGCTGGGCCGCATCGTGAAGAACGTCGACGTGCTGGTGGGCAACGAAGAAGACCTGCAAAAGGGCCTCGGACTGCCCGGGCCCGAGGCGGAGTCGAAATCCAAGCTCGACCCGGCCACCTTCCTGGAGATGATTAATAAGGTGGTGGAACAGCATCCGCACGTGAAGGTGGTCGCGACTACCCTCCGCGAAGTGCATTCCACCAACCGGCACAGTTGGAGCGCCGTAGCCTGGATCGACGGTGAAACCCACGTGGCCCCGGTGGCGGAGTTGGACGTGCTGGACCGCGTAGGCGGCGGCGATGGATTCGCGTCGGGCTTCTTCTATGGACTGCTGACGGGCATGTCCGCGGCCGAATCGGTGAAACTGGGATGGGCGCACGGCGCTCTGCTCACCACGTTTCCGGGCGATACCACCATGGCCTCACTGGACCAGGTGAAGTCGTTTGCCAAGGGTGGATCGGCGCGCATTCAGCGGT
>JARLGM010000046.1 GCA_031292755.1 Candidatus Sulfopaludibacter sp. | reverse complement strand
CGGGCGATGGCCAGATCACCACCACGCCCGAACACCCTCGCGGAGCCATGCTGCGCGCTTACGACAAAGCTACCGGTAAGGAGGTGGGCGGAGTCCTGATGCCCGCCCCGCAAAGCGGTTCGCCCATGACTTATATGTGGAACGGCAAGCAATACATCATCGTCGCCATCAGCGGCGGCGCTTACTCCGGCGAATATGTGGCTTACACGTTGCCGAATGAATAGACCGGTCTTGCTGGGGGCAGCCGCGATCGCCGCTTTCTGCCAGGCGCAATCCTCGGTCTGGGACGGCGTCTACACGGAGGACCAATCCAGGCGCGGCCAAGCCCTCTACGCCAAGGAATGCGCCGCGTGTCACGGTAGCGAGCTGAGCGGGGGCGAAGAAGCCCCGCCACTTTCGGGCGGCGCGTTCCTGTCCAACTGGAGCGGGCTGACCCTCGGGGAGTTGTTCGAACGCATCCGCGTTTCCATGCCGGAGGGCCGCGCCGGCAGCCTGAGCCGCCAGCAGAACGCGGATATTCTGGCCTATATTCTGAATTTCAACCAGTTTCCCGCGGGCAAGGCGGAATTGCAAAAGGATACGGAGCTGCTCAAACAGATCCGCTTTGAAGCTCAAAAAACCGATAAATAAATCCCACTTATGGGACTATAAGCTATATTGATTCGACACCGGGATATGGAGATGATAGTTTGGCAGAAAGTTCAGCTCGCGTCCATGCTGCCGCGAACACTGCTCCTTGTCGCGAGCAACCGTGCCGCGCGCACGTCATCTTCGGCTCACGAGAGGGAATAAAATGAACACTGTTCTTACAGACGAGCAAAGACTGGATGTAACGAAACGCGGCTTTTCCCGCCGCAACTTTGGACGCATTGCAGCGATGATGGGCGCGGGAGCGGCTGTCCTGCCGTTCTACAACGAGCCGGCACTGGCCCAGCTCTCCAAGGTGGATGCTCCGCCGGACGCGGTTCTGATCAACGCCAACGAAAACCCGCTGGGCCCCTGCCCCGAGGCTCGCGAGGCCGTACACAACATGATCCAGTACGGCGGGCGGTATCGCTACAGCGAGGCCGACAAGGTGGTGAAGCTCCTGCAAGAGCAGGAAGGGCTGAAGCCCGGCTATGTGCGCGTTCATCCCGGTTCCAGCGGTCCGCTGCACCAGGCTGTACTGGCGTTCACCTCGCCCAGCAGGCCGTTTGTGGTCGCGGATCCCGGATATGAAGCAGGGGCTCGCGCGGCCAAGTTCATCGGCGCAAAGGTCATCGGTGTGCCGCTCACCAAGAGCTACACCCACGACGTGAAGGCGATGGCCGCGGCCAGTCCGGACGCCGGCCTGATTTACATCTGCAATCCCAACAACCCGACCGGCACGCTCACGCCGCAGTCCGAGATCGAGTGGCTCGTTGCCAACAAGCCGAAGGGCACGATCGTGATGATCGACGAAGCCTACACGCATCTCTCGGACGCGCCGTTCAATTCCCACCTGGTGGCTGCCGATAAGGATGTGGTGATCCTGCGCACGTTCTCCAAGATTTACGGCATGGCCGGCCTGCGCGCCGGCGCGGCGTTCGCGCGCCCCGACCTGCAGGACAGAATCAGCGGCTTCAGCAGCACCATGATGCCCATCACGGGCATGGCCGCCGCCAGCGCCAGCCTGGAAGTGAAGAACCTGGTGCCGGAGCGCCGGAAGCTCATCGCCGGCGTACGCATCGACACGTTCACCTTCCTGGATAAGCACAATTTTAAGTTCGTCCCGTCCGTCTCCAACTGCTTCATGGTGGATGTAGGGCGGCCCGGCAACCAGATTGTCACCGCCATGCGCAACGAGAAGGTGTATATCGGGCGTGTGTGGCAGAGCTGGCCGAACCACGTCCGCGTGACCGTAGGGACCGGGGAAGAGATGAAGAAGTTCCAAGCCGCCTTCCTTAAGGTGATGGCTTGAACCTTCGGGCCTTCCTGTTACCAGGAACTCCGCCCGGCGCAAAATACGGCCCCACTCAACTGCTCGGAGACTGTGCGGGTGGCGCGATTGCCGCATTGATCGCGTTGCCCTATGGTCTGGCTTTGGCGTCGATGATGGGACTGCCGCCGGTGCTGGGGATCTTCACGTCGATTCTGACCGCGCCGGTGATTGCCCTGCTAGGGCGCAATCCGGTGCTGATCGGGGGCACCGCCAGCGCGACGGTTCCGTTCATTGCCGCCGCCGTGCGCAGCCAGGGCATTGGGGGCGCGGCCAAAGTCTCCATCGTGGCTTCGGTAATCATGATGGGCTTTTGTGTGATGCGCCTGGGCCGCCACATCACGCGCGTGCCCCACGCGGTGGTCTCCGGCTTTTCCTGCGGGATCGGCGGCATGATGCTGATCTCCCAACTCGACATCATGTTCGGGATTTCCTCACCGACCTCGCGGGCCGCCGCTACGGCCATGGGGCAACTGGTGGCTTTCCTGGATCACGTTTCGGCCATGCACGTGTTTCCGCTGATCCTGGGAGTCACCGTTATCGTGGCCGCCACCGCCGCCGCCCGCGTTTCGCCGCGGCTCCCCGCGCCTCTCATCGGCGTGTGCCTGGCCATCCTGATCGCGCGCCTGGTTGGTATGCACGAAAAAGAGGTAGGCCTTCTGCCGACGGTGTTTCCGCCCTTTGTCGAATTCTCGTGGAAAGCTACCGATGCCTTTACGGTGCTGCCGCAGGCATTCGGCCTGGCCTTCGTTTCCAGCGTGAATATTCTGATTACTTCGCGCGTGGTGGAACATTTCCGCGGGCGCCATCAGCGCATGAAAGCGTCCGACGCCGATTCCGAACTCGGCGCCTATGGCATCGCCAATATCTTCGCCGGCATGTTCGGCGCACCGCTCAGTGTGGGGATTCCGGCGCGCAGTCTGGCGGTGGTCCGCTGCGGCGGCACATCCCGGCTTTCCAATCTGCTGCACGCGGTGTTTCTGGTGTTGATCCTGGCGGTGGGCGCCGGCTTCGTGGCGCATATCCCAATCCCTGCCATCGCCGGTGTGACTGCCTGGATGGGGTTGTGCCTGCTGGATTGGAGCGCCTGGCGCCGCCTGCCGAAGATGAGCCGCGTGGATGCCGCCGCATTCCTGGCCACCGCGCTCGCTGTCCTTTGTGTCAATGCGGTGCTTGCTGTGGCGATTGGTTGCTCCCTCTATGCCGGCAGGTGGGCCCTCCTGCGTATCGCTCCGGAACTCCGCGGCAATCCTGCCCGTTCCGAAGCGTAGAACCGGCCTCGTAGCCGTTCCCGCACCCCTGTTATCATTGGGCAACGATGAGTTTCCTGCGGTCCCTGTTGATCTCCACTCCTTTAATTGTGCTGTCCACCGTGGCGATGGGCACGCTGTCGATCCTGACCTCGTTTTTCGACCGGGACGGCAATACCCTGCATCATCTGGCGCGCATTTGGGGCAAATTGCTGCTGGCCGCAAGTTTCATCAGGGTGCGGTCCGAAGGCCTGGAGAAACTCGACCCGCGAGGCACTTATGTCTTCGTATCCAATCACGCCAGCTATATGGATATTCCCGCCATTCTTTCGCAACTGCCGAACCAGTTTCGTTTCTTCGCGAAAAAAGGGCTCTATAAAATTCCGTTTCTAGGCACGCATTTGCTGCGCGCCGGACATTTGCCGGTGGACCGGGACAGTCCGCGGGCGCGGTTGAAAGTCATGACCGAGGCAGCGCGCATCATCGCCGAACGCGGCACGTGCATGCTGCTGTTTCCCGAAGGAGGGCGCGCGCCGCACGGACTGCGGGAGTTCACCGAAGGCGCCGCTTACATCGCCATCAAGGCGGGCGTGCCGATCGTGCCGATGGCCCTGATCGGAATGCGCGAGAAGCTGCCGATGGGTTCGATCCACATCCGCACCGGGCGGGTGACTCTGCGCATCGGCGCTCCCCTTTCGACCAAAGGTATGACGCTGGCGGATCGCGTGCCGCTCACCAAGCGACTCTACGACGAGATTGCGGAAATGCTGGCCGCAACGCCTATAGCGCCGGGCTAATTGGCGAACAGTCCCTGGAACTCCGTACTCCCAATAAAGCCTTCGTTCGGTGCGCCGGATCCCAGAATCGAAATCCGCGTGGCGTAACCTGCCTGTCCCTGAAACAGCAGGCCCGGTCCCCCGCCGTTAGCGATGCCCACCCAGAATGCGAAGCCGCCCGCGTCCAGGTCTCTTCCGAGGGTCACGTAGTAGATCATCCGCACGTACAGGCCATTGGAATGGTCGGCGGCGATGGTGGTTTGAAAGATTCCGGTGCTCTGAAACTCATTGTTGGGTGAGCTGATGGGAGTGACCGTTCCCGGGTAGCCAATGAGCGTTTCAAACCACCCGGCCATTCCGGCCGCATTAGCGCTGGCGATTTCAGAGGCAGACGGCGCCCGGTTCAAAAGATTCTGGTACAGAGTGGTTGCGGAATAGCCGGGACCAATCAGCGAATTGAACAGGCCCGCCACCGTCTGGGTGCCGGCGCGAATGCCGGGTACCGTCGCGGCGAACTGGGCGTACGTGGGCGCGGCGCCGGTGGCCGCCTGATAAACGGCCATCACCGCGAAATCGGTGTTGAAGGCTTCCGGACTGGTCAGAAAATCGTCCGCCATTTGTCCCAGTCCGACACCGCCCAATGCCGACCAGAAGGCGAAGCCTCCGGCGTCAGGGTCGCGCCCCAGAAGGCCGCCGTACAGGGCATAGATCTCGCGGTAGAACTGGCTGTCTCCCGATCCGGCCTCGTCGACCGTGAAGACCGCGGACGCAGTCCCGCTGGTTACCGTGATGGTATCGTTCTGCGTGGTGGTGTGGGTATTGACCAGCCGCTGATAGGTGACGGTGCCCGCTCCGGCGCCGGTGGCCCCATTGACGACCTGAAGGAACCCAGGGTTCGAGGAGGTGGCGGTCCACGCGCCGCAAGCGCCGGCAGGTGTAACAGTGAAAGTTAGCGGAACCTCCGAAAGGACTCCGCAGTTGGGCTGGCCGGAATTGTTGGGGCAGGTTTCCACGGTGGAGGTGCCTGTGGGCGGCACATTCACAGCGCTGGCGCTGAGGCCGATGGTGCAGGCGCCGGAAGAGGCCACGGTCGTCGTGATCGATACGGGCCCATTCCCCAATTGGGCATTCCACACATAAATCGTGACCTGATCGCCGGGGCTGAGGGTAAAGCCCGCGCCATAGAAGCCCGCGAAGCCTCCCAGCACAATCTGATTGTCGGTCCACGAATTCACGATGAGAGTAACTCCGTCATTGAGGTTGGCACCCTGGAAGGTGCCATGAAAACCCCCGGTCCAGCCGGCGGTCGTATCGAAGACCAAGATCGAGCTGGAGTCGCCCGTGTACGGAGCAAGGCTGCTGAAGCCGCTCCCGGTGATCGTAATGGTCTGGTTTTGTTGCGCCGAAATCTGACTGATGGAGGTAATCGCAAGCACGGTATTGGTGAGGGAAAAGGTCGCCGGGGCAGCAACGCCGGGCGCCGAGGCCGTGAGCGAATAGCCGCCGGCTGTACTGTTGGCGGTAAACGTGGGGGCCGCGGCCACACCTGAAGCATTGGTAACCACTGTGGTCTGGGACCCGCCGGGAAACGTCCCGCTGGCGCCGGACGCCGGCGCGGTGAATGTCACGGCAACACCGGGAACCGGATTACCGGCGGCATCGGTTGCCGTTGTGCTCATAGTCGGGAAGGCAGTACCCACTTCGGTGCTAAGCGTCGAACCGGCGCTCAGCGTAGCCGCGGGGCCGACGACCGGCGCAAAAAGCAGGACCTCGAATTCAACATCGGCTGGGGCGCCGGTCAGGTCATAGCAATTCACATTCACCAAGATATCTGAAGGATTTCCGACACTTCTCCCCCAGTCAGACGCGTGGCATTGGTTGATACTGCCGAACGTGGTAGCGTGGGCGCTTCCCGCAGAGGCTTGCGTCGATTCCATGCCCGTGAATTTCAGCTGGTAAACCCCGGTGCCTCCGCGCACAACAGTTATTGCGCCGCCGGTGGGATTGTACGAAAACAGGCCGCTCGAGGTATAAGAGCCCGCGGTCGGCTGATCTGCAAGAGCCCAGCCGGCCAGGGTCGGAGTGGCAGGGAGGGCGACCACCCACGCGACAAACTTGGTATCGACGGGAGCGTCGATGGGATTAGTGCACACTACGTTCAAGTTCGGGGCTTGCCACAGGGTGGGGAAACAGTAGGCATTGCCGGACCCAAGGGCCGTGATCTGGATATCCCCACCAAACGTGCTCAGTCCGTTGAAAGACAACGAATAGGTGCCAGCAGCGGTACGGCTGGCGGTTATGGCCCCGGCCGGATTGTAGGAATGCAGCGGGTCGGGCGTATAACTTGCGGCGGTGGGCTGGTCGGCCAGAACGAAAGCGATACTCTGGTCGTTGCTGGTCGAGACGGCCATGACGCTAAATGGAGAATCTGTGGCAGTTCCCGCGACATTGAGACAGAGCACGTTCACGACCCCGCCGGCCCAGCCCGTGATTTTGCAGTAATCCGAGGTTGCGCCGAAAGCAGTGGCCTGGACCGACCATCCTGTGTCGATTCCGGAGTGCGGGAAGTTGACCTGGTAGGTTCCGGTGGAGACACGAGTGGCTGTGACCGTCGCGCCCCCAGGATTCACGGCGCTGGTCGGGATTATGCTTGCGGTGCTGCCGTTGCGGATCTCGGCGAAGGCATATCCCGCTGGCGGCAGCACGAGAACCTCAAACTGAGCATCCAGGGAACTCCCCGACAGGCCGGAGCAGCCGACATTCACCTGCAGGCCGCTGGCAGCCGCGGGCGCCCACGATGCAATTTTGCACCGCGCAAGGCCGCCGGCCGCGCTCACCAGAACGTTACCTCCCTTCACTTGGGCGATGTCGAGGTTGGAGAACGTCAGAGCGTATTGGCCAGGCGACGAGCGGGCTATGGACACGGGGGCGCCGGTAGGATTGTATGTAGAGCTGGCGGTTGGAGTGTAAATGGCGGCGGTATCGTTATTCGCGGTGGTAAATGCGATCCCTGTCGGACTGACGCCGGCGGGAATGACGTCAACGACGAACTGGCTGTCCACCAGGCTTCCGGCCGGATTGAAGCAGGCAACCGAAAGCGCCCCGGAGAACCACCCGTTGGAATAGCAGCTCGCGTTTGTATTGTAGGCGGTGACTTGGGCGGTGCCGCCGGTCCCGGTCAGGCCACTGAATTGGACGGTGTAGGTTCCGGTGCCCAAGCGGGTGATGCTAACGCCGCCAGCCGGGTTGTAGGAATAACCTGTGTTTGGAGTGTAGCTCGCTGTCGCCGCTTGATCGGCCCAGGCGAAGGCGATGTTTTTGTCGTTGGCATTCGACACTGCCAGGACCGTAAAGCCGGAATCCGCCGCGGCACCGCTGGAGTTAGAGCACTGGACCTCCACCTGGCTCGCAACCCAAGCAACCACGGTGCAGTAATTAGAGTCAGAGCCGTAAGCCGTGGCCTGCACCGACCAGCCCGCGTCGATTCCGGAATTGGGAAAGGTAAGTATGTAGACGCCCAGACGCACGCGTGACACCGTGACCGGGCCACCGCCGGGGTTCAACGAGTTTTCGGCAGATACGACAGGCGAAGCGCCGTTGGTGACCAGGGCGTACGCGATTCCCTGATCCGCCAGTGCCGTCCGGGCACCCAAAGTCAAGAGCAACAATACTGCTGTTTGCAAAACGCGAACCGAAGTTTTCATATTTTGCTTCCTCTCTGGTGTGGGTTCCGGGACGGCCGGTACCACGGGCACTAGGAACCTTCGGAAATTGCGGATGAAACGGCTAACCAACTTCGCAAAATTATGTAAGAATGCTGCTGATGGAACGATCCCCCTCCATTTCGCAGTTGCTGGCGGCATGGAGCCAGGGCGAAGCGGCGGCCCTCGACCAACTGACCCCGATGGTTTACTGCGAACTGCATAAGCTGGCGCGCGCCTACCTGCGCCGGGGACGGCACAACGAGTCGCTGGAGCCGACCGAGTTGATCAACGAAGCCTTCCTGCGATTGCTCGACCGGGAAGGAACCATGCAGTGGGAGAACCGGGCACACTTTTTCGGCATAGCCTCCCGGCTCATGCGCAACATTCTGGTAGACCATGCCCGCACCCGCAAGGCAGTCAAGCGGGGCGGCGTGGCGGAACGGGTTACGCTGCATGAGTACATCGCGGTTTCTCCCGTCCGCGCTCCCGATGTACTGGAGATGGACGAGGCTCTGGACCGGCTGGCCGCGGTGGACGAACGAAAGGCAAAGGTGATCGAACTGCGCTACTTCGGGGGAATGGAGCGGGAAGAGGTCGCTAGCGCCCTCGGGCTGACAATTCCTACGGTCAAACGGGATTTGCGGATTGGAGAAGCGTGGCTGAGGAGATTTCTGGCGGGCAAGTCTCCCACCGGCGGAGGATATGAGCGGCAACCGCTGGCAGAGAATTGAGGAGATCTTCCACCGAGCCATAGAGCTTGCGCCCGAAGCGCGGGCCGCCTTTCTCGGCGAGGCCTGCGCCGGCGACGAGTCGCTGCTCCGGGAAGTGGAATCGCTGTTGGCGCACGAATCCGAAACCGGCACTACATTCGTGGGGCCGGCCGTGGATCCGGAGCCGCGGTCCGTTGCCCACTATCGCATCGCCGGCAAACTGGGCGAAGGGGGTATGGGCGCGGTGTATCGGGCCACCGATACCAGGCTCAGACGGGAAGTTGCGATCAAGTTGCTGCCTGGGATGTTCGCCGGGGACGCCCGGCGCATGGCTCGCTTCGAGCGCGAAGCGCAGGTGCTGGCCGCGCTGAATCACCCGAATATCGCCACCATCTACGGCATTGAGGAAGGCGCCATCGTGATGGAACTCGTGGATGGCCAGGAACTCAAGGGGCCGCTGCCCGTCGGCACCGCCATTCACTATGCCCGGCAGATCGCCGATGCTCTGGAGGCCGCGCACGAAAAGGGCATCGTTCACCGCGACCTCAAGCCCGCGAACATCAAGGTTACCGAAGACGGCAGGGTCAAGGTACTCGATTTCGGCCTGGCCAAGGCGTTTGACCGGGAAACTGCGGGCGGGGAACCGGCCACGCCGCCCGGTTTGCGGAAGGACGCGACTGACGCGGGCGTGATTCTGGGCACTGCCGGCTACATGAGCCCCGAGCAGGCGCGGGGCAAACCGGTGGACCGCCGCAGCGATATCTGGGCATTCGGCGTAGTCTTCCTGGAAATGCTGACGGGGCGTAGGACGTTCGAAGGCGAAACGGCGCCGGACACGCTGGCCGCGGTGCTGCATGGCAGCATCGACTGGTCGCGCTTGCCGGCGGAGACGCCGCCCAAGGTGCGCCGGTTGCTCGAGCGGTGCCTGGAACGCGATCCCAAACGCCGGCTGCGGGATATCGGCGATGCGTGGCTGGAGATCGACGCGCTGGAAGAAGCGCAGCCCCCGGTCCGCCGGCCGGGCGTGCTCGCGGGTGTTGCGGCCGCCGCGGTAGCTGCCGGGCTGGCCGCCGGCTGGCTCATCTGGCATTCCGCTCCCCTGCCGCCACCGCCCGTGGCGCGATGGTCGGAGCTGGTTACCGCCGACCAGGTGGCCGTGTCTCCCGATGGCACGCGGTTGTTATATCGCGATGGGCTCCACGCGCGTACCTACCTCCGAATGTTAGACCATTTCGATTCTCAGGCAGTAGAGGGTTTCGCGGGCATGATGGCGGTGTTTTCACCAGACGGGCAGTGGGTCGCCTTCAACTCCGGCACAGGCGTGAAAAAGGCGCCCTCGATGGGCGGAACGCCGGTCACCTTGTCCGGCGAGCCCGGTAGCGGCCAGGGGGACTGGGGGGACGATGGCTCCATCGTGTTCAGCAGCGGGCGCGGTCTGATGCGGATTTCAGGTCAAGACGGCACTGCGCAGGCGCTTACAATCGTGGACGGGAAAAAGGGCGAGCGAGCGCATGTTTTGCCCCACCTCCTCCCGGGAGGCCGCGGCATCCTTTTCACCATTCGGGGCGGCAGCGCCGAGCAGACGCGGATCGCATTGCTGGATTTGAGGACAGGCGCGCGGCGCACGATTCGCGAGAATGCATCCGACGGGCGTTACGTCCCCGGCGGCTACCTTGTTTACATTCGCGGCGCGACGCTCCTTGCCGCGCCCTTCGACTTGAAACGCATGGAGGTTACCGGCGGTGAGGCGGCCATGGCAGGGGGTCTGTTGACCAACACTCTGGGCTCCGCGTACGCAGTTTCCTCGACGGGGATCCTTGCCTACCTTTCCGCCGGCAGTCCGGAATCGGAGGGGCTGTCCACCATGGAGTGGCGGAACCGCCAAGGTAAGCCGGAACCCGCGATGCCGGCCCGCCTCTGGCTCAATGCATCCGTGTCGCCCGACGGTTCGCGAGTGGTGGCTTCGATTTCGTCGCGCGGGGTTCGGGCGCACAGCGCGGATCTGTGGGTATACGAGATCGCGCGGGGCACGCTGACGCGCCTGACCTTCGACGAATCGAGCGTGCAAGGGATCTGGACACCCGATGGCCGCCGCATTGTCATCAGTTCCCAGACGGATCGCAGGGTTGGCATCTACTGGGTTCCCTCGGATTTCAGCGGTAGCCCGGAATTACTGGTCCTCGGAGACGGACACGACCAGCGGCCGCAGTGCTGGACTCCGGATGGTAAGTCGCTGCTCTATGTGACGGGCCCCTCGTCAAAGCGCGAGGTCTGGCTCGTCTCCGTTCCAGGGGGACAGCCTGGCCGGTTTCTCCAAGGACCGGGCAACATCATCGCGGCCCGCATTTCGCCGGATGGGAAATGGGTGGGGTTGGAATCCACGGAATCCGGCCGGTCCGAGGTTTACGTGCAGTCTTTTCCCGGCTTGGGCGCCAAGGTGCAAGTCTCCGACGGAGGCGGAACCTCGCCCCGATGGCGCAGCGGCGGCGGGGAGTTGTATTACGGCCAACCCGGGGTATCGACGCAAGACCCGGCGCGGCTCATGGCTGCGCAGATCCAGGTCAAGTCCGGCTTCCATGTGACGAGTTCGCATGCGCTGTTTGAGATTCCAGCCGGGGCCACGTGGGACCCGGTTCCCGATGGCAAAAGTTTTCTGGTTGAAAACGTAACGGAAGCTTCCAGGAATCCCAAGGTGACCTTGAGGGTGGTGACCGAGTGGTTCGAGGAATTGCGCCGCAGCGTGCCGGCTCACTAGGGTAAAGTCCCCGAGCGAATTAGCTACAGAAGTTCCTTTTTCTTCAGCTTCTTAACGTTTCTTAACATTCTTTCCGTATCCTCGCGTCCTGCTCCGACGCCTTCTCAATAGCACGGGTGATTTTAATAATTTAAGAGTGAATAATGTCGAAATTCAGAGTGATGTCTGCCTTATTAGCTGCGCTGCTGGTGAGCGCCGCCGGCGCGCAACCAACCACCGGCACCGTCAAGGGCGTGCTGGCTGACGATTCGGGCGCGGTGATTCCGGCCGCGACCGTGACGCTTACCGGCCGGGGTGCGGCCCAAACGATTCAATCTCAAGGCGACGGCAGCTATACCTTCTCCGGAATCGTGCCGGGCGATTATACGGTGGCGGTCAGCCTGGCGGGCTTCGCTCCGTTCACCAAGGCCATCGCCGTGGCCGCGGGCGGCACCGTGCAGGTGCCCGTGCAACTGACCGTGCGCGCCGAAAAGCAAGAGGTCACCGTACAGGGGGAAGCCACCTCGACGGTGAGCGTGGAACCCGACAACAACGCCACCGCGCTGGTGATCCGCGGCACCGATCTGGAGGCGCTCCCTGACGATCCCGACGACCTGTCGGACGCGTTGCAGGCTCTCGCCGGTCCCGGCGCAGGACCGAATGGCGGCCAGATTTACATCGACGGATTCAGCGGCGGCCAGCTTCCGCCCAAGGAATCGATTCGCGAAATCCGCATCAATCAGAACCCCTTTTCGGCGGAATACGACCGGCTGGGCTTCGGCAGAATCGAGATTCTGACCAAGCCGGGAACCGACAAACTGCGCGGCGCCGTCAACCTGATGGATAGCGACGGCGTGTTCAATTCGCGAAACCCGTTTTCGAATATCAAGCCGGATTATTCCTCGCGCATGTGGAGCGCGAATGTCGGCGGTTCGGCCAGCAAGAAGGCCTCGTTCTTCATGGATTTCAACCGCCGCGACGTGAAGGACAATTCGGTCATTGTGGCGCAATATTTCGATCCCAAGACTCTCACGCAATCCGCCATCAACACCTCGGTACTGGCCCCTTCCACCTTTACGATTCTGGCTCCGCGCGTGGATTACGCCATCAGCCCCAGCAACACCCTGACCGTGCGTGTGGAAGAGCGGCTGAATTCGCGGGATAACGCGGGCCCCGGCGGCATCAGGCTCCCCGCGCCGTATTCCAACCTGGGATACAACACCACCGGCAACGGGCAGAACATCATGGTGACGGAGAGTTCCATTCTGAACGCCAAGGCCGTGAATGAGACCCGTTTCCAGTTTTTCCGTAACTACATGGCATCGCCCGGCGACATGCTGCCGCAGATTAATGTCGCGGGAGCCTTCGTCACGGGCGGCAACGGTCTGGGCGATACGCATGACCTGAGCAAGCACCTGGAGTTACAGAACAATACTTCGATATCGCAGGGCACCCACACGATCCGCTTCGGCGTGCGTGTGCGGCGTGACAGCGATCAAAGCAATCAACCGGGCGGATTCGCCGGATCCTTCACGTTCCTGGGCGGCGTCGAGCCGGTGTTGGATGCGACTAACCAGGCGGTGACGGATTCGAGCGGCAATCCGCTCACGGTGAACCTTACGTCTCTCCAGCAGTATGAGCGCAACGTGTATCTGTCGCAGGCGGGATTGACGGGGGCGCAGATTCAGGCTCTGGGCGGCGGGCCCTCGCGCTTCTCCATCGAGGCCGGACAGTCCTACATCAGCGCGCGCCGCTGGGATTTCGGCCCCTTTATTCAGGACGATTGGCGTGTGCGGCCGAATCTCACCGTCAGCACCGGACTGCGGTACGAAGTGCAGACCCTGGTGGGCGATCATCGCGACTGGGCCCCACGGATTGGCTTTGCCTGGGCTCCCGGAAGCTCTGCCAACGGCAACAAGCGCAAGACGGTGATACGCGGCGGCCTGGGCTTGTTCTACGACCGCATCAATCTGGGCCTGTTTGAGACCGCGGCATTAAATAACGGCGTCAACCAGTTGAATTACACCGTCTACAATCCTACTTTCTATCCGAACATCCCCGCGCTCTCGAGCTTGAGCGCCGGCCAGAATTCCATCTCCCGGATCGATCCCAATCTGCGCGCCGACTACGCCATTCAGTCCGCTATCGGCGTGGAGCGCCAACTGCCGCGCAACACCACTCTGGCCGTCACCTATTCGTTCAACCGGACCGATCACATGCTCCAAACCATTCCGGTGAATACGCCGCTGCCCGGGACATTCAATCCGGCGTTGCCGCTGAGCGCTACTAACGGCCTGTTTCCATACGGGTATTCGGCCGGCAACATTTTCCAGACCGAATCGGGCGGCTATATGCGGCAGCACCTGATCATGGTCAACTTCAATACGCGCTTCAGCAGCAAGGTCTCGCTCTTCGGCAACTACTCCCTGGGCTACGCCAATGACATTCCAGGCTCGCCCACGAATCCTTATAACTTCTCGCAGGACTGGGGCCGTTCGAATTTCGACCGGCGGCACAACTTCCAGTTGATTGGCAACGTGATTGCGCCGGCGGGAATTCGCGTGTCGCCATTCATCACCATGCGTTCCGGCCAGCCGTACGACATACTCGCGGGCGAAGATCTGTACGGCGATACCATGACCAACGCGCGCGCCGCGTTCGTATCCACGGCGTCGTGCGCCGGCGTGGTGCGGTCGGGCGACTCGGTCTGCTCTCCGTATGGCACTTTCGGTTCCACCTATAGCGTGACCAATCCGGGCACCCTGGTGCCGCGCAACTATCTGACGATGCCCGGCCTGATATCCGTGAACATGCGGATCTCGCGCACGTTCGGGTTCGGCGGTGTGCCCAAGAAGTCGCAAATGAATTCAGGAATGCCGGGTGGTATGCCCTCGGCCGGAGTCATGGGCCTGTCCGGCGGTGGCGGCGGTGGGCACGGCCCGGGTGGACCGGGCGGCGGCGGACCCCCGGGCGGCGGCATGGGGGGACCCGGAGGCGGTCGCGGCATGATGGGCGGCGATACCACCGAGCATCCTTATAACCTGACCCTCTCGGCCAATTTCGAGAACGTGCTCAACCACCTGAATCCCGGTGGCTACCAGGGCGTAATCACCAGCCCGTACTTCCTACAGGCCACCGCGGTCAATACCGGATTCGGCGGGGGCGGTCCCGGTGGCGGCCCGGGAGGCTTTGGGGGCGCGGCCAACAATCGCCGGATCCAGCTTGGCCTTCGCTTCACGTTCTGACATGGATTGACCTGTCAAGCCCTGAGAGGGGCTGATGGTTCGGGCCGGCTCTTGGATGCTCTGTCCAGGAGCCGGCCCATTTTGTTTTGGAAGCCGAACCGCCCGCCAGGCGCCCCAAAGGGTTGGGGTTGGATCTGGAACGCCGCGCCAGAATTCCGTTCCGCGAAGCCGAATTTGTCGCGGCAGTACGCCAACTCCGCATCGAGCTTTTCACATTATGCACGAGGCGGAGCAGAGCGGGCGCCGGATGTGTGACACTCGCGCTGTCGGCGCAAATGCTTGGGAGCATTTGATTTTGGAGTGCGAATGGCGCGCCGCCCCTGCTATAATCGTAACCAAATATTCCTTTTTATGCCTCTTAAGCCTTTCGCACCCAATTACGGCGCGGACAAAAAGATCTTTTTGCTCAAGCCGCGAGGCTTCTGCGCCGGTGTCGTCAGGGCTATCGATGTGGTGAAAATCGCCCTGGATTTATACCGTCCGCCGGTGTACGTGCGGAAGGAAATCGTGCATAACAAGCACGTTGTGGACGAACTGCAGGGCGCCGGGGCCGTCTTCGTAGAGGAGTTGGATGAAGTGCCGGTGGGTGCGCGCGCGATTTTCAGCGCTCACGGTGTTTCTCCGTCGGTCCGGCGGCAGGCAAAGGAGCGGTCGCTTCATGTGATCGACGCCACCTGCCCCCTGGTGACCAAAGTGCATCTGGAAGCCGTCCGCTTCGCCAGGGATGGGTATACCGTGGTACTGATTGGCCATAAGGACCATGACGAGGTCATTGGTACTTTGGGCGAGGTCCCGGAGAGTAGCTTTCTGGTGGAGACGGTGGACGATGTGAATCTGCTGGAACTGCCGGACCCCAGCCGTGTGCGCTACCTGACGCAGACCACCCTGAGCCTGGATGAGACTCGCGAGATCGTGAACCGGCTAAAGGAGCGCTTCCCGCTGATTCAGGGTCCGCCGGCGCAAGATATCTGTTACGCTACGGAGAATCGGCAGATGGCGGTGAAGGCGGTATCCGAGTTCTGCGATCTGCTGCTGGTAGTGGGCTCGCAAAACAGTTCGAATTCGAAACGCCTGGTGGAAGTAGGGGACAATTTTGGCGTCCGCTCCTACCTGGTGAACGATCGCAGCGACGTGAACCCATCGTGGTTGGAAGGTGTGAAAAACGTGGCGGTGACGGCCGGAGCATCCGCTCCCGAACATCTGGTTGCGGAGTTGATCGAATTTCTCCGCGAGCGCGGTTTCAATGAGTTGGAGGAAATTGAACTGGTTGACGAAGACGTGAGGTTTTCCTTGCCTTCCGAACTGATGATTTCAATCCAATGAGCGCCCCGGTACAAGTCGGGAACACACTGGAATTCGCCGCGGACCAGGGACGGCGACGTGCCGCTTCTTACCTGGCCGGGCTGCAAGAGCGCGATGGACACTGGTGTGCCGAGTTGACGGCGGACACCACACTCGAATCCGACTACATCCTGTTCCAACTCTGGCTGCACCCGCCCGCGGAAGGCGAATGGAATCCGCCCTCGCGGCCGCTGATTGACAAGGCTGCGGCCGCCATTCTGGAACGGCAACTGCCCGATGGCGGTTTCAACATCTACGTAGGCGGTCCGGTCGAAGTTTCGGCGTCGGTGAAGGCCTATTTCGCGCTGAAGCTGGCCGGTTTGGCGGTGGATGACGCACCCATGTCGAGGCTCCGCCGGCGCATTCTGGAACTCGGCGGCATTCAGGCCGCCAATAGTTACGTCAAAGTCAACCTGAGCCTGTTCGATCTGTATCCGCGCCAGTTCTGTCCCAGTATTCCACCGGAAATCGTCCTGATGCCGTTCGATTTTCTGTACCAGATGTCGTCCTGGACGCGGGCGATTGCCGTATCGCTCTCCATCGTGCATTCCGCCAATCCGCGCCGGCCGGTTCCCGCGGGTTTTCATCTGGACGAGATCTGGTCCCCCGGTGTGAGTCCGGCGTTCCACAAGGACTCGCGCCTGGTTACCTGGCATAACACATTTTTGACCATCGACCGCCTGCTCAAATGGTGGGAGCGCAGCGGCAGCAAGTCATTGCGCCGGAGGGCGATCGAAAAGGCGCGGGATTGGATGGTCCACCGGCTGGAGCATTCCGACGGACTGGGCGCAATCTATCCCCCCATGATGTATTCGGTGATGGCGCTGGATGTTCTGGGTTATCCGGCAGACCATCCGCTGCGGGTGGAGACGCTCCGCCAGTTCGACAACCTGATGGTGGATGACGGCGAGCGATTCTTCTTCCAGCCTTGCTTTTCACCCGTGTGGGACACCGCCATCGGCGCGTACGCATTGGCGCAAAGCGAGCCGAAAAGTACCGCCGTGCGCCGCGCCGCGGATTGGCTGCTGGCCAGGGAAGTCCGGCGTAAAGGCGATTGGAGCGTCAAGCGTCCCAAGACCGAGCCTTCCGGTTGGGCATTCGAATACAACAACGAGTTTTATCCGGATATCGACGACACCGCCATGGTCATGCTGGCCTTGAGCGAAGCCGCCGGATCCAATCCCCCCGCGCAGAAGGCGTGTCATGCGCGCGCGGTGCGCTGGCTGCTCGACATGCAATCGAGCGATGGCGGATGGGCGGCCTTCGATGCCGATAACAACTGGAGATTCCTGAACCAGGTGCCTTTTGCCGATCATAACGCCATGCTGGACCCCACCTGCGCCGATATCACCGGCCGCGTGCTGGAAGCGCTGGCGGGGCACGGTGTGCCGCGCGAACATTCCGCCGTGCGGCGCGGCGTGGAGTGGCTGGTCAAGAACCAGGAGCAGGACGGCAGTTGGTACGGCCGCTGGGGCGTGGCTTATATTTACGGCACCTGTTTCGCGCTGAGAGGCCTGGCCGCATCCGGCGAAAGCGACCGTGAGGCGCACATTCTGCGCGGCGGCGAGTGGCTGCGCTCCATCCAGAATGCCGATGGGGGATGGGGCGAAAGCTGTGCCAGCTACGACAATGGGGTCTTCACCGGGGGACCGAGCACGCCCTCGCAAACCGCCTGGGCGCTGATGGGGCTGATTGCCGGCGGAGATGCCGGAAGCTTAAGCGTGCAACACGGCATCGAATATCTAGTGGAAACTCAGAGGGCCGACGGAAGTTGGCATGAGGCACTGGCCACCGGGACCGGATTTCCGAAAGTATTTTATTTGAATTACCACCTGTATAAGGATTATTTCCCGCTACTCGCCTTGTCTTCGTTCGTGAAGGCACGGGCCGCCTCGAACGGTTAAACTATGAAATTTTCCCTCGCAATGGTCGCCGGCATGGCCGGGTACATTTACAAAAACAAGAAGAATCCACGGCCGGAATGGCAGAAGAATGTCGTTCCCGCGGCGGATCCTTCCAACCCGTTTCGTATTTTGCCCACCAAGACCGGAGAGAAACGCCAACCGCATCCCATGATTGACCGTCGCTTCCCGATTGTCCTCATGCTGGAGCCGCTGCACGCATGCAATCTGACCTGCACGGGATGCGGGCGCATTCGCGAGTACGAATCCACCATCAGCGAGCGGGTTCCGCTGGAAGAATGCCTGGCGGCTGTCGATGAGTGCGGCGCTCCCATGGTTTCGATTTGCGGCGGCGAGCCAATGATGTATCCGCAGATCGGGCAACTGGTGGCGGGGATCCTGGAGCGTAACAAGCACATCATCCTGTGCACCAACGGGATGTTCATCAAGAAGCGCCTGCACGAATTCACGCCCGACAAGCGTTTCTACTTCAACGTGCACCTGGACGGCATGGAGAAGAATCACGATATCGCCGTGGAAAAGGAAGGCGTGTTCCGCGATGCCATCGAGGGCATCAAGGCTGCCAAGGCGGCCGGCTTCCTGGTGTGCACCAACACCACTGTCTACAAAGAGTCGGACATGGCGGAAATCGAAGAACTCTTCGAATATCTGAAGCAGTTCGATGTGGACGGCCACCAGATCTCGCCGGCTTACGGCTACTCCGCGGTGGATGATCGCGAGATCTTCCTGACCAAGGAAGACGTGCACGAGAAATTCCGCGACTTCGACCGCATCGCCAGGAAGTACAACGTGCGGCAGACGCCGGTGTACATGGAGTTTCTAAAGGGCGAGCGCGAACTGCCGTGCACCGCGTGGGGCAATCCGACATACAACATCAAGGGCTGGAAGGGTCCCTGCTACCTGATCACCGATGGCCACTATAAGACCTTCGAAGACCTGATGACGCAGACGCCGTGGGAAAGCTACGGTCCGGGCAACGATCCGCGTTGCGAACACTGTATGATGCACTGCGGTTTCGAGCCCTCGGCCGCGTTCGGCATCAACGCGAAGTTCACCGACAACTTCAAGATGCTGAGCTGGATGCTGCGGTGAAACTGGGGGTTAGGGATGGGGGTTGGGGATTGGGGAAGAGATATCGCGCGAAGCGCAACAATCCCCCCATCCCCTACCCCCAACCCCAGCCTTCATGAAGCCCGTCCTGGTCACCGGCGCTTCGGGATTTCTTGGCTGGCATGTGGCGCGGGTGTTGCTGGAACGATCGTATCCCGTGCGCGCCCTGGTTCGGCCGGGCAGCCATATCGGTGAATTGGATGTCGAGCGGGTCACCGGCGATCTGCGCGATGCCGCGTCTCTGGAACGCGCCGCTGCGGGATGCGGGCTGGTGTTTCACGTGGCCGCCGATTACCGGCTGTGGGCCAAAGATCCGCGCGAATTGTATCGTTCCAACGTAGAGGGGACGCGCCACGTGCTGGCGGCGGCCCGCAACGCCGGCGTGGAGCGCGTGGTCTATACCAGCACCGTGGGCTGCATTGGAATACCGCCTGGCGGTATCGGCAATGAAGACGTGCCGGTTGCGCTGGAACAGATGACCGGCGCTTACAAACGTTCCAAGTTTCAGGCGGAACAGGTGGCGCTGGAATTCGCGCGGAGCGGCTTTCCCGTGGTAATTGTCAATCCCACGGCCCCCATCGGCGATCACGATGTGAAGCCCACGCCCACCGGAAAGATCGTGGTCGATTTCCTGAATGGTGACATGCCGGCATTCATCGATACCGGCCTGAACGTGGTGGACGTGCGCGATACCGCCATGGGTCATCTGCTGGCTTGCGAGCGCGGGCGTCCGGGGGAACGGTATATTCTGGGGTCGGAAAACCTGACCCTGGCGCAGATACTGGCTAAGCTGGCGGAAATTACCGGGCGCAAACCTCCGAAGATCCGCCTGCCCTATGCGGTGGCCTGGTGCGCGGGTGCGCTCAGCACGGCATGGGCGGGTATTACCGGCACGCCGCCGAGGGTTCCCATGGACGCCGTTCTTATGGCGCGCAAGAAAATGTGGGTCACGCACGAAAAGGCCCGTAAGGAACTGGGCTTCCAACCCGGTCCCGCGGATATTGCGTTGGCTCGGGCGGTGGAATGGTTTCGACAGGCAGTATGAAACTCCTGGTGGTGGCATCCGACCGGATGGAGTTTGCGGGCATTGTGGAGCGGGCGAAAGCACGCGGCCCAAAGGTACTCTTAGGCGGCAACGAGATGCTGCTGGTAGCCGGCGGCGTGGGCGCGCGGTGCGCCGCGGCAGCGGTAGATTCGGGCCTGTCCTTTCAGCCGGACGCCCTGGTGAGCACCGGATTCTGCGGGGCTCTCGATCCGCACCTCGAAATCGCCGATATCGTGGTGGCATCGTGCGTGGTCTCTTCGGGGGGCCGGAGGTATGCAACGCATCCGGTGGCCGGCGGAACCTCCTGCGTGGTTTTCTCGGCCGATCGTGTAATCCAAACTGCCGCCGAAAAGGGCAAGCTGGCTGCTTCCGGATTCGGGGCTGTAGAGATGGAGGCCGCAGGCGCTGCTTCACGGGCCGAAGCGCTCGGGTTGCCGTTTTATTGCATCCGGGCGGTGAGCGACCTGGCAGGGGAAGATATGGCGAATGATTTCAATCGGGCGCTCACACCGGACGGGCACTTCGATACAATGAAGCTTTTACGAGATTCATTTCGTAGTCCGCTAGTCCGAATTCCGGAATTGCTGCGGTTGCGCAAGCGCTGTGTGCGGGCAGCGCAAGCCCTGGGGGAATTTTTTGACGATTGCCGATTCTGATGGGAGCGCCATACCTGTGACCATGCATGCCGCAGTCTATCGCGGCCGTGGTCTGGTGAGTGTAGACGAGATCCCGACTCCGTCTATCGAGCCTGGCGAAATTCTCCTTCGTGTCGAAGCCTGCGGAATCTGCCACACCGATCTCAAAAAAATCGAACACGATCTGCTCCCTCCGCCGCGCGTGTTCGGCCACGAAACGGCCGGCGTAGTGGCCGCGGTGGGCGCCGGCGTCACGCGCTTTGTTCCGGGGGATCGCGTAGTGGCGTTCCATCACATTCCGTGCCTGGAGTGCTTCTACTGCCGGCGCAAGAACTATGCGCAATGCGCGGTCTACAAGAAAGTCGGAATCACGGCCGGATTCGAGCCGGCGGGCGGCGGCTTTGCTCAATACGTGCGCGTGATGCCCTGGATTGTGGAGCGCGGCGTCGAGCGGATTCCGGAAGGCGTATCTTTCGAGCGGGCCACCCTGGTAGAGCCGTTGAACACCTGCCTCAAGGCGGTGGTGCAATGCGATCCGCGGCCGGATGAGTTCGTGGTGGTGATGGGACAGGGGCCCATCGGCCTGATGTTCACCATGCTGGTGCATCGCACCGGCGCAAAACTGGCCGCCACCGATACCATCGCGGAACGCCTGGCCGTCTCGGCGCGCTGCGGCGCGGATTATTGCTGGGATCCCCAAACCGTCAATGTGGCGTCGCAGGTCAAGGCGCTGACCGAGGGTCGCGGAGCCGACCTGGTGATTGTGGCCGCCTCGGTGCCCGATATCGTGGAGCAGGCCATCGCCTGTTCCCGGCCGGGATCGCGGATTCTTCTTTTTGCACAAACTTCCGCCACCGAGCGAATCCAAGCGTCCGGCGCAGACATCTGTGTGGGTGAAAGAGCATTGTTCGGGTGTTATAGTGCATCTATAGGTTTACAAAAGGAATCCGCAAATCTGGTTTTCGGCGGTGAACTGCCTGTGGAAGAGTTAATCACTCACCGTCTGCCGTTGGTTAAAATCCGTTCAGGAATTGATTTGGCATTGCATCCCGGACCTAAATCGTTGAAAATAATCGTTCAGCCACAGAGGTGGTCATAAGTGAACAACCACATGATGGCTGCCGTGCTCTACGGCAAGGAACACTTGCAAGTCGAGCCGGTGGCTGTACCGACAATAGAAAGCGGCGATATCCTGGTGCGGGTCAAAGTGGCGCTGACCTGCGGCACGGACGTAAAGGTCTTTCGCCGCGGATACCACGCCCGCATGATCGTGCCGCCCGCCGTATTCGGGCACGAGTTAGCCGGCGATGTAGTCGCCGTGGGCGAAGGTGTCGGCAATTTCGCGGTGGGGCAGCGCGTGGTGGCGGCCAACTCGGCGCCTTGCGAGGCCTGCTTTTTCTGCCGGCGCGGCCTGCAAAATCTGTGTGAGGACCTGCTGTTCAACAATGGAGCCTACGCCGAATACATCCGCATTCCGGCGCGCATCGTGGAGCGCAACACCTACCTCATCCCCAATCACGTGGGATATCAGGATGCGGCGCTGGTGGAGCCCCTGGCGTGTGTGATCCGCGGATTCGAGGAGACCTCTCCGCGCGAGGGCGACACAATTGCGATTACCGGCCTCGGGCCGATCGGGCTGATGTTCGTCAAACTGGCCAAGCTGTACGGGTGCCGCGTGATCGCGGTGGGCCGCCGGAAGACCCAGTTGGATCGCGCTGCCGCCCTGGGAGCCGACGAACTGGTGGTGGGGGACGACGGGTCCAACCCGGTGAAGGCCATCCGTGCCATGACCGGCGGGCGCGGCGTGGATATCGCCATTGAAGCCGTGGGCAAGCCGCAAACCTGGGAGTGGGCTGTCAACATGGTGCGCCGCGGCGGCACGGTGAATTTCTTCGGCGGCTGTCCCAACGACAGCACCATTAAACTGGATACCGCGCTGCTGCATTACTCCGAGATTACCTGCAAAGCCAGCTTCCACCATACCCCGGCCTATATTCAGAAAGCGCTGGAACTGGTTTGCGCCGGACACATTACCGCCGGGTTCTTCGTCAATCGCGAGGAACCCCTGGCCAACCTCCTGGAGGTCATGCGCCACCTGATGAGCCACAACGGTCACCTCAAGACGGCGATCGTTCCCTAAATGGGCGGCGCAGCCGAAACCGTGTTCCTGCCGCCGGCCCAATTCGTACAAACCCCGGAAGCGCTGGACCGCACCTGGAGTCCGTTAGCCGCGCGCGAATACACCCGGTGGCTGGCCACGAATCATTACGAGAATTTCCACGTCGTCAGCTTCCTGCTTCCGAAACGTCTGCACCAGGATTTCTATAACGTCTACGCCTACTGCCGGTGGGCGGACGACCTGGGCGACGAAATCGGTAACACCGCCGAGAGCCTGCGACTGCTGAAGTGGTGGCGCGGGGAACTGGACGGGTTGTACCGGGGCCGCGCGACGCACCCCGTCTTCGTTGCGCTATTGCCCACGATTCAGCAGTACGGCATACCGCGCCAGCCTTTCGCGGATCTCATCGACGCTTTCGTGCAGGATCAAACCGTGACCCGCTACCGCAATTGGGACGAGTTGTACGGCTACTGCCGCTGCTCGGCCAACCCCGTGGGCCGCCTGGTGCTGTACCTGTGCGGATACTCCGACGAAACGCGGCAGCGCCTGAGCGACGCCACCTGCACGGCGCTGCAACTGGCCAATTTCTGGCAGGATATTACCGTGGATCTCCAGAAGGATCGGGTCTATATCCCGCTCGAGATCATGGAGCGTCACGGTTATCCCGCCAGTGACCTGTTCGCCCATCGCTTCACGCCGGCCTTTCGCGAGGTGATGCGCGAGATCGTGGACCGCGGCCGGGAATTGTTCGTGGAGGGCCTGCCGCTGATCGGAATGGTGGACCGGCGCCTGGCGCTTGACCTGGACCTGTTCAGCCGCGGCGGCATGCGCGTGCTCGACAAGATTGCGCAGCGCGATTACGACGTGCTTTCCGCGCGCCCGGCCATCGGCAAGGCGGAGCGCCTGGCCCTGTTGCTGGGTTCCCTGGCGCGGATCGCATTACGGGCGGCATGATGAATGCGGTCGAGCGGTCGTACGAATATTGCTGCCGCGTGGCGCGCACACGCGCCAAGAACTTTTATTATTCCTTCGTGCTGCTTTCCGCGCACCAGCGCAAGGCCATGTGCGCGATCTATGCGTTCATGCGCTACTGCGATGATTTGAGCGACGAGCCGGGAGCCACGCGGGCGGCCATCGAGCGGTGGCGCGCGGAACTGGACGAGGCGCTCGAGGGGCGCTTCAGCAGTCATCCCGTATGGCCCGCGTTTCACCACACCGTGCGGCGTTTCGGCATCCCGCACGAGTATTTCTACGCCATGATCGACGGCGTGCTCTCCGACCTGGAACCGCGCCGCATCGAGACGTTCGACGAACTGTACGCTTACTGTTTCCGGGTGGCCAGCGTGGTGGGGCTGACCACCATCCACATCTTCGGGTTCGACACGCGGAGCGCCCTTCCGCTGGCCGAAAAATGCGGCGTGGCGTTCCAACTCACGAACATCCTGCGCGACATCCGCGAGGACGCCGAGAACAATCGCGTGTATCTGCCGGCCGAAGACCTGCGCCGCTTTGGCGTCACCGAAGAGGACTTGCGGGCGGGCAGGCGCAACGAGGCTTTCCTGAAGCTGATGCGTTTCGAAGCGGCTCGCGCCCGCGCCTACTACGAACAGTCGGCGGCGCTGCTGGATCTGATTCATCCCCGGTCGCGCCCTTCGCTGTGGGCCCTGATTGCCATTTACTCGCGCCTGTTGGAACGCATCGAGCGGAGTAACTACGACGTGTTCACGCGGCGGGTGCGGTTGCCGCTGTGGGAGAAGAGCTGGATTGTCGTGCGGGCTTTGGTATCGTAAGTCGATAAAAAGGGGTGCGCCATGCCTTTCGCGAGCCCATGACTGGCGATGCAGGATTTGGTAGTTCGTGGCGAGGAATGACGAACGCGCTTCTTGGCTGACATTCACGACAAAACGCTTGACTTGTACGGTATAACCGTACATACTGGAATCATGCAGGGATGACATGCAGCTTGTCCGCTTTCGTCATAAGGGGCTAAGGCAACTCCACGACGACGGGAACGCCAAGGGGGTGCCTCCCGCGATGGCCGACGAACAGACGAACACCGCCAGCGATGCTGACTTGATCGACTACCATTAGGAGGCTCGCAATGCCCATGAAGAACCCGCCCCATCCAGGCGGCCTAATCAAAACTGAGATCGTGGAGGCTCTCGGTCTCAACGTGTCGAAGGCGGCGCAGATTTTGAAAGTGCGCCGCGCCACGCTCTCCGATCTTCTGCACGGCAAGGCCGCGCTGACGCCGGACATGGCCCTGCGCATCGAAAAGGCGTTCGGCCCGGACATGGACCACCTTCTGCGCATGCAGCTCGCCTATGACGTGGCGAAAACGCGGGAGCACGCGCGGGACGTCTCGATCAAGCGGTACGTCCCGGCCTGAAGGCAGTCTCGAATGCCGATTCGTTGAGCTTTGCAGCGGTCGGCGGTGCCTCGATACCGTCGCCGAAGAACGCAATGCCGTTGCCGGCAGGTTCCGAAGGGTCGTGCGCTGGAGTCTTAATTCCCGCCGCGGCCTCGTCCGCCGTTGGCGGGCACGGGAGCGGGCAGGTCGACGCGGGGTAGTTTGTCGGGGCGGGTGGCCGCGTTGTAAACGAAGACTGCTTCGATTACAGCCATCTGCTCCATGTCCTGCTGCTGGATGCGGTCGTAGACATCCATGTTGGAGTGGTGCGTGCGCGTGTCGTAGTCCATCGGGTCCTGGATGAACTGGAAGCCCGGCAGACCGACGCGGTCATAGGACTGATGGTCGGTGCCCCCGGTGTTGCGAATGGTGATGACGCCGGGGGTGATGTCCTTCAGGGCGGCAAACCATTGCTCGAAGATGGGACGGGCCATTTCGTTCTGTTGCAGGTAAATGCCGCGAATGCGCCCGGTGCCGTTATCCACGTTGAAGTAGCCCGCGAAACCGTTGTGCTCGGCGGTGGGCTTCATGGTGGCGGGGTCGGCAAAATGCTCCTTGACGTAGGCCGCGGAGCCGAGCAGTCCTTCTTCCTCGCCGCCCCACAGGGCCATGCGGACGGTACGGTCCATCTTCAGGTTGAGCGATTTCAGAATGCGCATCACTTCCATGGCCACGGCGCTGCCGGCGCCATTATCGGTGGCGCCGGTGCCCATGTGCCAGGAATCGAAGTGGCCGCCGACCATGACCAGTTCGTTGGGCTTGGTGGCGCCGGGGATCTCGGCGATCACGTTGAACGAATCGGTGTTGCTGGTGTCGAAGGCCACCTTGATGTCGAAGGAAAGCTTCACCGGGACGTTGTGCTCCAGCAGACGCGCGATGCGGTTGTAGTTCTCGGCGGTGATGGCGACGGCGGGCATATTCTTTGTGACATCGCCGGTGCGCGATGCGCCGTTGCTAGCGAACACCGTGCCGCTTTCGCCGCGGCCGTTGGCGGTGATGGTGAGCAGGACGCCTTCATCCTGGAAGAAGGTGCGCTGCTTTTCCATGAAGGCCTGACGCTCTTCGGGAGTCATGGCGGCGAGAGCGTTGGGCTGGCCTCCGCGGCCTCCCCGGCCTCCGCGTCCGGCGGCTCCGCCGGCGGGAATCAGGTCGGGCACCATCTCCGCCAGATCGGTGTCGGTGTAACGGCGCGCCAGCGGTGTGGTGGGGAACGCAAGTTCCGCCGGAGTGGCAATCAGGGCGATCTTGCCCTTCAATTTGCCGGTCCACTTCTTCAGATCGTCGGGCGTCTGGATCTGCGCCAGCACGGCCTCACCGGTGACCGGACCGTTGGTGCCGCCGGTCCACGCCTGTGGATAGCCGATGATCGGCATATAGGTCGGCTCGACCATGGCGCCGCTGTATCCTTTCATCTCCCAACTGGGAATGGCGCCGCCGCGGCCTCCGGTAGTAGCCCACTTTTCCAGGTGGACATTGCTCATGCCCCACTCTTTGAGCTGGGTGACGGCCCAGTCTCCGGCAGCGCGGAATTGCGGGGAGTTGGTGAGACGAGGGCCGTAGCGGTCGGTCAGGTAATACATGGTGTTCATGACCTGGGATCCGCCGCGGGCGCCTCCACCGCCGCCGCCGAAACCACCACCGCCGCCGCCGAACTCGGCGACTTTGATCTTGTGGATCACGTTGAGGTCGATCCGCTCGGTGGCCTGCTGAGCGAGCACCAGCAGGGGAATGAGCAGGATGGCAACTGCGAGAAGGGTAAACGTTTTTCTGGACATAAGGCTTAGTTGTTCGAGCATATCAAACAAAATTCGGATTTTCCCGCCCGTTTGGCGGCATATTTGTGCCAAGTGGCGGGGTCGGCGAGCATTTTGACGAACAGGCCGCCCACCACACTGCGGGCCTGGAAGCCCTGCTGTTTGCCGGTCACGGTATCGTACCAATCGGTGAGCGGCACGCGGCTGGGCGAATCGTTGGCGAACTGGTAGGCAGGCGCGACGAGCTTTTCGAAATCGGCCTGGCTGTCGGCCAGCGTGGCGGTCCATAGGATCCAATCGAGCTTCGTGTAGTCTTTGCGATTGTCCAGGGGCAGGCCGTACTTGTTCTGTTTCGTAAGGTAGAAGGCCATCTCGGTGCGGGCCACGTCCGGCGGAAACAGGTTGAGTCCCAGCAGTCGATCCCACACCAGGTTGTATTTCTGGCTCCAGGTGCCGGGCTTGTCGAAGGCCAGGCGGTAATGGTCGCCGTCTTTGGCCAGGTCGATCCATTTCGCGGCGAACTCGCGAGCCAGCTTCTGGTAGGCGGCGGCTTCCTGCGGGTGACCGGTCATGCCGGCCAGGACGCCGTAGGAGCCCAGCGCCAGAATGGCCTTGATGGACAGGTTGGCATTGTGGGCCAGGTGCCCGGCGAAATCGTCGGTGGAGAGCTGATTCTCCGGGTCGAGTCCCTTTTCCTTGAGATACTCGGCCCAGCGGGTGAGCTCCGGCCAGTACTTTTCGGCGAACGCGGCATTGCCTTCCACGTGCGCCAGGGCGGCCAGCATGATGAGCATGTTGCCACTCTCTTCCACGGGCATCTGGTTCTCTTCGGTGCGCTCGCCGCCGCCATAGACCTGACCGTTGGCTTGCGGGTAGGTGCCCAGGTCGTGCGGGGCGAAGGGCCAGCGCCAGCGGCTCATGCGGGCATACTCCAGCACCGGCTGAAGCTGAGCTTTCAGCAGGTCGGGATTAAAGAGCATGGTGAAGGGCGAACTGGGATAGATTACGTCGACCGTGGCGATGCAGCCGTTGCTGAAATTCTCCTTGGGGAAGAACATGGCGGTGCCGTCGGCATCGGCCACAAGTTTGTGCGCGGCCAAGGTTTGGCGATAGGCCAGCACGGCGAGGCGCGCATAGCGTTCACCGCCGGCCTGGCGGAGGTCGGCCGTCAGTTCGTTATCGAACTGGGCCGACCGGGCGGCGAGGGCATCGTGTTCGCGACGGCTGGCGCGCAGCAGGTCATTCATACCGGCTCCATTACGGCGCCACCAGGCGCGTTCGCGTCTTTGGAAGTATTCGATGGAATATAAGTCGTCGTAGGCGAGCATTAGGTAACGGCCGGACGGGGTGGCGCCCACTTTTCCGAGGTCGAGCGTAAGGGCAAGAGCCTGGCGGGAGCCGGCGGAATCGGAGAAATCGTCGCTGTTCGGCAGCTCGCCGGAACCCTGGAATGCAGCGCGCGCGGCATCCCGGCCCATGGCGGCGGAAGAACTCGCGGCGGCGCGGTCGGCCGTCAGGTACAAGTAGCCCCAGTCGATGCGGAGGTCGTCGCCGCGCTTGGCGAGAACGGGTTGCTCGCGGGAGCCCATGCGCAGCACGGGCTGGCCATCCAACTGAAGACGCGACGCCAGCACCGGTTCATCGGGAGTGTTGACGACGAGATCGGCGCCGGCTTCGAAGTAGATGGTGACCTGGTGCCCGGCGGAATCGGTGGAGGAGGCGGTGTATTCGACGTAGGTGAGGGGGCGCGAGAGCACCTCAAGATCGTATGGCAACGCTGGAGTCAGGAACGTGAGAGCAATGCGGACTCCCGCGCCGGCGAAAGTATAAATTGTGCGCGTCGGCGTCACTTCCACGCCTGTCTGCTCGAGGGCAGGAGTGCGCCGCGGGTCGAGGCCCATGAGGCGGTAGGTCCGGCCATCGATGCGCACGAGACTGGTGAGCGTAGCGGGCTTGCCGGTCCAGTGCCTGGTATTTTCGGCATTGAGACGGTCCGTCATCGACCAGATGCTGAAATAGGGATCGTGGGCCACCAGCGGAACTGCCGGGGGGCGAAAGGCGGCTGGGGATTGGCCCCAAGCCGCGCTGGAGAGTACTGCTGCGATGAATAATTGCAATCTGTGCATGTCTGTTCCTTAACGATTGGGAAGGAGATTCGTATCCGGGCTTCCCAAACCGCTTCTACAAGCGTAGAATAGAATCATGGCCAGAGGTTGGGAAAGTAAGTCGGTCGAGGCGCAGATCGACGAGGCCGAGGTTCATCTCCGCAGCGCCGTCTTAAAGAAATCGCCGAATCCAGAAATGCTTGAAACTATCCGCAAGAAGGAAACTATCCTTCTCTCCCGGACCAGAGTGCTTCGGGAATTGGAGTCCGCACAGAATCCGCGATACAAGGCCGTTCTAGCTAAGGCACTGGCGGATCTGGAAGCGCAACTGTCGTCGATCGAGGCGAGTTCCACCGGTGCTGCCGGTGTGAATGGTGCGTCTCGCGCCGCGCATTCCTAAAGACAAGGCAGACGATTGCTTTCGTCATCCGCCTGATTTGCCAGGTTTGGCAACGGTTGTTGAATTGCAATAATCTTGTGCTGTGTTGCGCATTTTCGCGTGCATGGCCTCATTGTTGCTGTGTCCCGCGCTGCAAGGCTATTCCGTTCTCACGCATGAAGCGATCATCGATTCGGCTTGGGACACCAATATCAAGCCCCTTTTGCTGAAGCGCTTTCCGAACGCCACGCCCGACGATCTCATACAGGCTCATGCTTTCGCCTACGGCGGATGTATTCTCCAGGACATGGGTTACTACCCGTTCGGGAGTAAATTTTTCAGTGACCTGGTGCATTACGTACGCACCGGCGATTTCGTGCTGGCGCTGATCGGCGAATCGCACAACCTGAACGAGTACGCCTTCTCGCTGGGCTCGCTGGCACATTACGCCGCCGACAATGAGGGACATTCCATTGCGGTGAACCCCTCGGTGGCGGTGGCATATCCCAGACTGAAGCGGAAGTACGGTAAGGTCGTGACCTATGCCGAAGATCCCACGGCGCACCTGAGAGTGGAATTCGGGTTCGACGTGTTGCAGGTGGCGCGCGGATCCTATGCACCGCAGGCGTATCACGATTTCATCGGCTTTCAGGTGTCCGAGCCGGTGCTGGACAGGGCGTTTCGCGATACCTACGGCTTGGACTTGAAGGATGTGTACGGCGACCTGGATCTGGCATTGGAAACCTACCGGTGCGCCGTGAGCCGGGTGATTCCGGAGATGACCAAGATCGCATGGAAAATCAGGGAGAAGGATCTCACCGCGGCAAAACCCGGGATGACCCGGCGGAATTTTGTCTACAACCTTTCGCACGCCAGCTATCGCAAGGAATGGACCGGCCGGCATCGTGACCCGGGCATCGGCACGCGCATCCTGGCCTTCATCGTTCGAATACTGCCCAAGGTCGGACCGCTGAAGGGTTTGGCCCCCAAGCCGCCAACGCCGCAAACCGATCAATGGTTCCAGCAGAGCTTCGACCGGACGCTGGCCATGTATCGCGGCCTGTTGTCCGACCTCTCGCGGCATCGGTTGCAACTGCCGGATCGCGATTTCGACACGGGCAAGATGACGAGCCCGGCGGAATACCCGTTGGCGGATGAGACTTATGCGAAGCTCACAGTGATGCTTTCGGCCAAGGAACCGGCATTGGTCGATGCGAAGGTGCGGAAGAATGTGCTCGGGTTCTACCGGAACCTGGACCTGCCATTCGCTACAAAAAGGCACCCTGGCGACTGGCGCAAGACCGTGGCGGCGATCGAGAAGCTCAAGCAGTCGGCAGGCGCCCTGTAAAGAGATTTGGACGCAGATGGATCTGGCGGAAGGTAAACTGAAGTTTCCATGTTTGCCTATTCCGGGAATGATTTTTACTGCGAGCAGGTTCCGCTTGCCGACTTGGCCGCTCACGTGGGCACGCCCGCGTACGTTTACTCCAGCGAAACGATTCTGACGAACTTCCGCGCTTACGACGAGGCGTTCGGCGATTTGCCGCACACGGTCTGCTACGCCGTGAAGGCGAACTCGTCGCTGGCGATTCTGGCGATGCTGGCGCGCGCCGGGGCGGGCTTCGATATCGTGTCCGGCGGCGAATTGTTTCGCGTGCTACAGGCGGGCGGCGACCCGGCCAAGGTTGTTTTTTCCGGTGTGGGCAAAACACCCGATGAAGTGGAATACGCGCTGGGCCACGGCATCCACGCCTTCAATTGCGAATCGGAAGCGGAACTGGCGCTGATCGATGCCAAAGCCGAGCGGCTGGGGGTGAAGGCGGGGTTTGCCATCCGCGTGAACCCGGATGTGGATGCTTCCACCCATCCGTACATTTCCACCGGGTTGCACCAGCACAAATTCGGCATCGCGATTCAGGAGGCGCCGGCGGTCTACGAACGGGCCAGGCGGTTTCGGAATCTGACGGCGGAGGGCGTGAGCTGCCATATCGGGTCGCAGATGCTGGATCCCGCGCCGATCTTCGAGGCGCTGGAGAAAGCGCTGGCGCTGGCGGCGCAACTCCGCGCGGAAGGTAGTCCGATCCGGCATCTGGATCTGGGCGGCGGGTTGGGGGTGGCCTACCATCAGGGCGAGACCGCGCCGCCGATCGGTCCCTTCATCGAAAAGGTGCGCGAACGGCTGCGCGCCTGCGGGCTCACGGTAGTGGTGGAACCGGGCCGCTCGATCGTAGGGCCGGCCGGAGTGCTGCTGGCGCGCGTACTATATCGCAAGCGGAACGGCGCTAAGGAATTCGTGATCGTGGATGCCGCCATGAACGATTTGATCCGCCCGGCGTTGTATCACGCGCACCACGAGATTGTCCCCGTGCGCAAGAATTCGCTGCCGCCGGTGACCGCCGACGTGGTGGGGCCGGTGTGCGAATCGGGAGACTTTCTGGCGCGCGACCGCAGGATGGCCAACGTGATGCCCGGCGATTTCGTGGCGGTCTGCACGGCGGGCGCGTACGGCTTTGTGCAGTCGTCCAATTACAATTCGCGGCTGCGGGCGCCGGAAGTGCTGGTGGAAGGCGCCGGCTATCGCATTATCCGCTGCCGCGAGCGGCTGGAAGACCTGGTGCGAGGGGAGACGCTATGATCGAACCGGCCCGATACACCTGTTACCGCGCGGCGGGACCCATCGCGATCGATGGCAAGCTGGATGAGCCTTCGTGGCAGGCGGCGCCGAAATCCACGCCGTTCGTGGATATCGTCACCGGCGAGCCGGCCTGGTTCGATACGCGCGTGGCGATGCTGTGGGACGATGAGCACCTGTATTTCGGTTTCTGGGCGGAAGAAAACGACGTCTGGGGCACGCTGACCGCGCGCGATTCGAAAATCTACGAAGAAAACGATGTCGAGCTGTTCATCGGCGGACGCGACACCTACTACGAATTCGAAATCAATGCACTCAACACCGTCTACGAGGTGTTCTGGATCTGGAAGGATGTGCATAAGCCCGGCTTCCCGCTGTACGGCCGGCCGGAGTTCGACCCTGTCACCCAGCGCACCCTGGTGCTGGACGGGGTGGGCGGGCACCACCATCCGCGGGGCGAACGGTGGGGCTTTCTGGAATGGGATTTTCCCGGGCTGAAGACGGCCGTACACGTGGACGGCGTGGTCAACAGCCGGACCAGGACGGACCGCGGTTGGACCGTGGAAGTGGCGTTTCCGTGGAAGGGGCTCGCGGAGATCGCCGAAGGGCGCGCGCTGCCACCCAACGATGGCGATACGTGGCGCATCGATTGCTCGCGTTTTGAGAAGATCGGGCGCCACGGCGAGATGCTGGATCCCTCCGTGGGTTGGACGTGGAACCGGCACGGCCACTACGATTCGCACATTCCGGAAGTCTTCCCGTATGTGACGTTTTCGAAGCAGCCGGTCCGGTAGCGTTGAATTTCCCACTAGATGGGCGTGGTATCCTCACTCATATACGAGGGCTTCGCGGAATGTGTCCGCAATGTCGAACTTCCCGCCAACCTGGGAAAGTTGGTAACTCCCAGCAGCCAGACGCACGTCTACACAGTAGCGCCGCCGAATCCTCAATGTGGACTCCATGTTTGAACTTCTCTTCAAATATCCGTTGAGCCTGTTCCACAAAGGCCAATTTGTTTTTCTGACGCCATGGCCGCTGTGGCTGCTGGCGCTGGCAATCGTGTGTGCGGGGGCGCTGCTGTTCTGGAACGTGCAGCGCAACCACGGCATGCTGAGCGGCTTGCGGCCCATTGCCATCTGGGTGCTGGAAAGCTGCATGGTGGCGGTGTTGCTGTTCCTGATCTGGCATCCCGCGCTGAGCGTGGCGACTCTGAGGCCCCAGCAGAACGTGGTGGCTGTGCTGGTCGACAATTCGCGGAGCATGGCCATCTCCGATACCTCCGGCACGCGCGAGGATGCGGCGAAGAAACTGCTGGACAACGGAATGCTGAAGACCCTGGGCGAAAAGTTCCAGGTACGGCTGTACGAGTTCGGGCGGGAGCCGGAGCGCATTCAGAAGGCGGACCAGGTGACGGCGTCCGCGCCGGCCTCACGATTAGGCGACACGCTGGAACGGGTGATGGCGGAATCCTCGTCACTGCCGTTGGGTGCGATCGTGATGCTTTCCGATGGCGCCGATAATGCCGGCGGAATCGACCTCCAGACGGTGGCGGCCATCCGGCGGCAGCGTATTCCGGTCCATACGATCGGGTTCGGCCGGGTGCATCCCGATAAGGACATCGAAGTTACCGATGCGGTTCTGCCGGCGCGCGCCCTGCCGCAGAGTAAGTTGACGGCGGCGGTGACCTTCCAGAGCTACGGCTACTCGGGCAGTAAGGCGCGGCTGACGGTTCGCGATGCCGGCAAGGTGCTGGCTTCGCAGGAAGTGACGCTGAAGTCGGACGGCACGCTGCAATCGGAGACCATGGTATTCGATTGCGGAGAGGCCGGGCCTAAGACGCTGGAGATCGGCATCGATCCTCTGCCCGGCGAAGAGAACACGGCGAACAACCGGATTACGCGCCTGGTGAGCGTGGAGGCTCGCAATCCGCGCATCCTGTACATGGAAGGCGAGCCGCGCTGGGACTTCAAGTTCATTCGGCGCGCGCTGGACGATTACAAAGGCATGGAAGTGGAAACCATCCTGCGCACCACGGAGAATAAGACGTACATTCAGGGTGCGCCGGATGCGCCGGACGCCAAGGAGATCGCGCTGCTCCAGGAGGGCTTCCCGTCCAAGGCGGAGGACCTGTTCAAGTACCAGGGGCTCATTATCGGCAGTGTGGAAGCGAATTACTTCTCCGCATCGCAGCAGCAGTTGATTCGGGATTTCGTGGACCGGCGCGGCGGCGGGCTGCTGTTTTTGGGCGGGCGGGCGTCGTTGAGCGATGGCGGATACGCCAGTTCGCAACTGGCGGACCTTGTCCCCACACAACTGCCCAGGGACAAGGGGACTTTCCATCGCGATTTCACGGGCGAGCAGTTGACCATGTTTGGGGCGCAGAGCGTAATTTGCCGCCTGAATGACGATCCGGCCAAGAACGCCGAGATCTGGCGGAAGATGCCGCAGATGGCCAACTACCAGGAAGTGGGCGACGCTAAGCCGGGCGCGATTGTGCTGCTGGAATCGACGCCGGCGGGGAAAAAGAAATCCCCGCTGCTGGTGACGGAAAATTACGGGCGCGGCCGCACCGTGCTTTTCGCGACCGGCGGCGACTGGCGCTGGAAGATGTGGCTGGACCACAACGATAAGACCCATGCCACGTTCTGGCAGCAGATCTTCCGGCATCTGGTGACGGATACCCCGGGTCCGGTGGTAGGGAGCACGCCGAAGACGGTGCTCTCCGACGATACCCGGGTGCCGATCCGCGTGGAAGTGCGCGACAAGGAATTCAAGCCGGTGACGAATGCCAAGGTGCAGGCGCGATTTATCAGCCCCGACGGGAGTACCGCCACGCTGGAACTGTCCCCCCAACCGCTGGAAGAGGGTATCTATAGTGGAGAGTGGACGGCGGAACAGCCGGGGTCGTATGTGGCCGATATCATCGCCGGGCGCGAGCAGGAAGAATTAGGGAAAGACGTGATTACTTTCCGCCGCGAGGACGGTGTCGCGGAGAACTTCCATACTTCGCAGAACAAGGAACTGCTGCAGAAACTGTCCGACCAGACCGGCGGGCGGTACTACACTCCCTCTGAAGCGTCTAAGCTGACGAATGACATCGCTTATTCGGAAGCCGGAATCACCACGCGCGAAACCCGGGATCTTTGGGACATGCCGGCGCTGTTTCTGCTGGTGCTGGGAATTCGCGCCGCCGAGTGGCTGCTGCGACGGAAGTGGGGTGTAGTATGAGGCTGGCTACCCTGCTTTTCTTTGCCGCCATGGCGGCTCAAGCCACCACGTTTTACGTCACCATTTCGGGACTGGGCGGCGAAGCGGATTACGATCAGCGCTTCAAAATGTGGGCTGACGATATCGACAGCAGCCTGAAGAAGGCGGGCGGCGATTCCAACGTGATTACGCTGATCGCGCCCACGCGCGAGCAGATTCGCGCCAAGCTGGCGGATGTGGCGAAGATGGCTAAGCCCACCGATTCCCTGGTGCTGATGCTGATCGGGCACGGCAGCTACGACGGCACGGATTACAAGTTCAATATTCCGGGACCCGACATCAGCGGCGCGGACCTGGCTGTGCTGCTGGAGCACATTCCCGCGACGCGGCAGTGCGTGGTGAATATGACCAGCTCCAGCGGCGGCTCCATCACGTTCCTGCGCAAATCCGGCCGCGTGGTGATTACTGCGACCAAAGCCGGTACGGAGAAGAACGCTACGGTCTTCGCGCGCTATTGGGCGGACGCGTTGCGCGACCCGGCGGCGGACGTGGACAAGAACGATTCCATCTCGGCCCTGGAAGCGTTCCACTACGCGCAGCAGAAGACCACGGATTTTTTCAATACGCAGAAGCGGCTGGCCACCGAGCACTCCGTGCTGGAGGACACCGGGAAAGGCGAGGGTGAAAAGGGGCCATCGGCCGAAAATGGCGAAGGCCGGCTGGCAGCCGCATTCCCGCTGGTGCGGTTGGGCGCCAACGCCGCTGCCGCGCAGGATCCCGCCAAGCGGCCGTTGCTGGATCGCAAGGAACAACTCGAGCAGGCCATCGACAAGCTGAAGTACGACAAGGCTGCCATTCCGGCGGCACAGTACAAACAACAATTGGCCGCGCTGCTGCTGGAACTTGCCAAAGTGCAGGAGGCCCTCGACAAGCAATGAGGGGGTCCAGGGTAAACAGGGTGGCCGCCAAGGCTGCCGGTGGTCTTCTTTTCGCCGCGCTTTTGGCGCCGGCTGTCTACTCCCAGACGCTGCAGCAGGCCATGGATCTGTGGAAGCAGCACGAACTGCTGGCGGCTAACGACATTTTCCGGGCCCTGGTGGACAAATATCCGGACAACGCGGAATATCATGTTTTGTGGGGCCGCCTGTTTCTGGAGCACGCCAAGGCCGAAGACATCCAAACGGCCAGCGACCTGTTCAATGAGGCGCTGAAGCTGAAAAAGGATGACCCCGGCGCCCTGGTAGGCCTCGCGCTGATCGAAGCCGCGAACTATGGCAGCAAGGCCGGTCCGCTGGCGCAAAGAGCGCTGGAGTCCGACCCCAATTACGTGGAAGCGTACGAGCTGCTGGCGCGCCTCTCGCTGGAAGACAACAATAACAGCCGCGCGGAGGAACTGGCCAGGAAGGCGCTGGTGATCGATGCCAATGCGGTACAGGCCAAGGCAATTCTGGCGAGCATGGACTGGCTGGCGGACAAGAAGGAAACCAAATGGGATCCGCACGATGCCAAGGGCTACGAGACTGCCGCCCACTTCTTCATGCTGAACCGGCGGTACGAAGAGGCCATCGCGTATTACCGCAAGGCCATCGAACTGGATCCCAAGCTGTGGAGCGCGCGCTCGCAGTTGGCCATCAACCTGATGCGGCTCAGCCAGAATGACGAGGCATACAAGGATCTCGAGCTGTGTTGGAACAACGGGTTTCAGGATCCGGCCACCAAGAATACGCTGAAGCTGATGGACAGTTACAACCGCTTCACCACCTTTAAGACGGATCAGACCGTATTGGTGGTGAATAAGAAGGAAGCGGAACTGCTGCGTCCGTATTTCGAAGCGGAGATGAAGCGCTCCATCGCTACCTACGAAAAGAAATACAAGCTCAAGCTGGAGATGCCGGTGCGCGTGGAAGTGTATCCCGATCACGAAGACTTCGCCGTGCGCACGCTGGGCATGCCGGGCCTGGGCGCATTGGGTGTAACGTTCGTCGGCAAAACGCTGGGGTACGATATCGCGATGGACAGCCCTTCGGGGCGTCCGCCGGGGCAGTTCCACTGGGCTTCCACGCTGTGGCACGAAATGAGTCACGTGTTCACGCTGACCATGACGGATTCGCACGTGCCGCGCTGGTTCACCGAGGGGCTGGCCGTGCACGAAGAGACTGCCGCGTCGCCGGAATGGGGCGACCGCCTGGGACCGGACGAAATCTCGGCGATCAAGAATCACCAGCTCCTGTCGATTGCGGAACTGGATCGCGGCTTTGTGCATCCGACTGCGCCGGCGCAGGTGGTGGTCAGCTATTTCCAGGCCGGGCGCATCTGCGATTACATCAACAACAAATGGGGCTGGGACACGCTGCTGGCCATGCTGCACGATTTCTCCGTGGACGTCAAAACGTCGGACGTGATTCGCAAGGAACTGAAGATTGAGCCGGACGCATTCGACAAGGAGTTTTTGGTCTGGCTGGAAGCCGACACCAAAAACCAGGTGCAGAACTTCGACGAGTGGAAATCGAAGATGCGGGAACTGGCGCAAGCGGCGGCGAAGAAAGATAACGACACGGTGATCAAAGACGGTCCCGCGGTGCGCGATCTGTATCCGGATTTTGTGGAAACCGGCAGCGCGTACGAGCTGGTAGCCGGCGCGTACCTCGCTAAAGGCAACAAGCCCGCGGCCATCGACGAGTTGCTGCGCTATGTGCATGCCGGCGGGCGCACGCCGGATTCGATTATGCAGTTGGGCAAGCTGCTGGTGGAAGCCAATCGTAAGAAGGAAGCCGTGGACGTTCTGGAGCGGCTGAACGACATCTATCCCGAAGCCGACGGTCTGCATCGCCAATTGGGCAATCTGCTTTTCGATGCGGGCGAGGCGCGCGGGGCCGTCCAGGAATTCAAGAGTGTGTTGGCGGCCAACCCCATCGACCCGGCACAGGCTCACTTCGACCTGGCTCGCGCCTACCATCTGAATCATCAGGACAGCGAGGCCAAAGACGAGTTGCTGGCGGCGCTGGAAACGGCGCCGGGTTTCCGGCCGGCCCAGAAGTTGTTGCTGGAACTGAGCGGCGGAGGGTAAGCTAGTGGAACTTCGCCGTCAACTTACAGAACTAGGAATGGAATCATCATGTCGACAACCGTGACGCAGCAGTTGGAGCCGGAAGTTCTTAAGGCGCGCATCGAGCGCTTCCGCCAGGTGCAGGCGGAGATTGTGACGCAGGTGCGCCGCGTGATTGTGGGACAGGAGGAGGTGCTGGAACAGGTGATGATTGCCCTGTTCGTGGGCGGCCACTGTTTGATTACCGGCTTGCCCGGCACCGCCAAAACGCTGCTGGTGCGCACCATGGCGCAGACCCTGGGCCTGGTATTCAAGCGCATCCAGTTCACGCCCGACCTGATGCCCAGCGATATCACCGGCACCGACATCATCGAAGAGGACCCGGTGAGCCGGCGCCGCACGTGGACTTTCGTGCAGGGTCCCATTTTCGGCAATATCCTGCTGGCCGACGAAATCAACCGCACGCCTCCCAAGACGCAGAGCGCCCTGCTGGAAGCCATGCAGGAGCGCGCTTGCACGGTGCGCGGCCACAACTATATGCTGCCCGCGCCGTTTTTCGTGCTGGCCACTCAGAACCCCATCGAACTGGAGGGCACCTATCCGCTGCCCGAAGCGCAGTTGGACCGCTTCCTGTTCAACACCGTGCTGGACTACCTGAGCGCCGATGAAGAGCTGAAAGTGGTGGACCTGACCACGGTGACCGCGGTGGCAACGGCCGATTCGGTGACCAACGCCCAGGAGATTCTGGACTTCCAACAGTTGGTGCGCATGGTGCCCATCGGCGAGAGCGTCGCCCGTCATGCCGTGGATATGGTGCGGCATACGCGCGCACGAGACGAAAGCGCTCCCGACTTCGTCCAAAAGTATGTCAACTACGGCGCCAGCGTGCGAGCCGCGCAGTTCCTGGTACTCGCGGCCAA
>JARLGM010000045.1 GCA_031292755.1 Candidatus Sulfopaludibacter sp. | reverse complement strand
CGAGCACTCGCCGCGCTGCTGGTCCTCCGGGACAAAGTCATCCGACCCTTACTCGCCGCCAGCCAACGGCCCGAACCGACGTCGAAACCCAACCATCCGACACCGGTCGATCACCATTACGAACATCTCAGAGCTGGCATGCGAGACCTGTTTACCGCGCTGGGGATGGTCGCATAAGGATCGACAATCTTTTTTTTATCTCTTCGAATAAGGATCTAGTTCGGTTTGCGAGACCGCCTTGGCAATTCGGATCTTCACAAGATGCGAACGTCGGAGTCTTTGATGGCCAGCAACCGCAAGACTCCCTGCAGAAGCAGGTAATCGGGGGCTTCCAAATAATCGCGGGTGACTGCGCCAGAGCGTTCGCACGCCGCGGATGTTTGTATCACAAGCTGGGAGCGGCCGCCGCTTGGCTGATTCTCTGTAGTTCCCGCACGTACTGCGCTATGCCGACATCGGGACGGTTGGCCCAGATCGGCGTGCAGTTAGGGTATTCCTCGCAACTGCCCCAATACATGGCGTCAGGGAATTTTTCCTGCATGCCCTTGGCGCAATCGCCGACGATAATCACGTCGCCATCCACTTCGGTGATTTTCTCTTCGAACTGCAAACCGGTGAAGACGTAAAGCGGCCGAGTGAGTTTGGCGAGAGTGCCATCGGCTTCCAGTTGATCGAGTTGGATGCGGACGATGGCCTTGCAGCCGGCCTCGCAGGTCGAGCCCATGATGAGGTTGACGTTGGGGTATTGGCCTTGCAGGATGGTGCTGTGGCGCTTGAAACGGCGTTTTACCTGGGCGATCGGAGGGCCGCTCAACTCAATCTCATCCATCCTGTTGGTGCCGAGCCCTTCGGCCGCGCCCAAGACCGTCGACGGGACGTTGGTTCCGGGATAATCCCAATCCATGAGCGCCTCGCAAATAGTGTCTACAGCGACCGGGTCCGGGCCTCCGCAGATAGTATTGAAGTCTTTGATGAGATCTTCGCTATAAGGGCTGAACGGACCATTGCCTTGACAAGCGTACAGCGAATCCATCACGAACCATTTGGGATTGGCGGCGCGGGTGAGGTTGACGATCTTCTGGAAGATATCGTCGCGATGGCATCGGACCATCCAATCGTAATCGGGAAGGTTGCCGAACTGAAGCTTCATCGCGCCCGTGAAGAAGGTGTGGACGTGGACCTTCATCTTCGGCAAGCCGATGTAGGCGTCGGCTTCGCGAACGGGGCGGGGGATGGGGAATTCGTTGAAGCTGACGGGCCGATCGATCTTGTACATATCGAACTGGGCGTGCTCGAAGGGACACAATTCAACGCCGGTCCGCCTGGCCACTTCGGTGACGCCGCAAACATCCATGGCGTGGCGGGTGTCGGCACCCATGGCGCAGCGTTCGCCGATTTGGATGCGCGCGGGGTTCTGATCCTGAACGAGTTCGATGAGTGCTTCGAGCATGCGCGGGTCCGTGGTGAACCCGGCATTGGGGTCAATGGGGATCACGGTATTGATTTTGATGAGAACCTTATCCCCGCGCGAGACGATGCTTTTCATCCCGCCCATTGTCTGGTCCGCGATCTCTTGAATCATGCACTTGACGGCATCTAGTTGCTCGCGGGAATACTCCCCCGGTTTTCCCAGATTCTGGTCGCTGTGCGCGAGACCGACCTTGGTTCGTTTTTCCATTTTCGTCCTAAAGTGCCGCCCGGTTCTTCAATCATTGCACACTGCGCAATCACCATTGCAGACGCAAATATCGTATCAGGGCGTTCCGGGGGAAGTCAATGGAAATGGAAATGGAAATGGAAATGGAGCCAGCCCTCGAGGAGTGGAGCCGCGGGGCTGCTATGTTGACATTGGCGGGGAACTTCTATACAGTTCGTCCGGAAAGCAAATCACGGTTACTCGAGCGGTTTTTGAGGGAAGCATGGCGACAACAGGATCGATTCGAGGGTTGGGTCTTGCCGCATCCGCCGGATTGATTGGCGACATTGCGGGCGGACTACTGTTCCAGGCGGCGCGAGGGGCTGAGGGCATTGCGCCGGTGAAGATGACCAAGGCGGAAGATCACAAGCACACCATGGACCTTCTGCACATCACTGAACTCCGCAAGGGTAAGGCGGGAAGGGACAAGAGGGATCCGAACTTCGCCAACTATGACGAATCGAAGGCCAATCCTTATCCGAACCTGCCAGATCCGCTGAAGCTGAAAAACGGGAAGCTGGTGACCAATGCATCCGACTGGTGGAGTAAGCGCCGCCCCCAAATCGTGGAGGATTTCGACCGGGAGGTTTATGGCCGAGTGCCCAAGGTTACGCCGAAAGTGAAGTGGGAAGTAGCCGGAACGACAGCCGGCAAGAACGGCGATATCGATGTCGTAACCAAGCAACTGGTGGGAGTAGTGGATAATTCGATGGATCCGGAGATTGAGGTGAAGATCGCCCTCACTCTGACGACGCCGGCGAATGCGAAAGGGCCGGTGCCGGTGATCATGCAGTTCGGCGGTGGTTTTGGAATGCCGGTCGTGGGGCGCGGAGCTGAGACGCCGACCGGACCGCCGTATGGTCCGAATGCGTTTAACGCTCCGCCTCCAGCACTTGCGCCACCGCCTGCCGGCGGGGTTCGCGGCGCGGTTCCCGGCTTCGGCATGGGCCGCGGAAGTGGACCAACGGGTCCGACGTGGCAACAACAGGCGCTCGCGAAGGGTTGGGGCTACGCCTCGCTGAGCCCGGGCAGCATTCAGGCCGATAATGGCGCCGGCCTCACGCTGGGCATTATCGGTCTGTGCAACAAAGGGCAGCCGCGCAAGCTGGACGATTGGGGCGCGCTGCGTGCGTGGGCCTGGGGCGCGAGCCGCGCCCTCGATTACTTCGAAACCGACCCGGCCGTGGATGCGAAACATATCGCGATCGAAGGGCACTCGCGTTACGGCAAGGCGGCGGTTGTGGCAATGGCGTACGACCAGCGAATGTGGACCGCGTATGTGAGTTCCTCGGGCGAGGGCGGCGCGAAACTGCACCGGCGCAACTGGGGCGAGATAATCGAGAATGTAGCCGGCGTGGACGAATACCATTGGATGGCCGGCAATTTTCTAAAGTACGCCGGTCCGTTGAACTGGAACGACCTGCCGGTGGATTCGCATGAGCTGGTGGCGATGTGCGCGCCCCGCCCGGTGTTTCTGAGCGCCGGAAAAGGCGGATATGACGCCGAACCCGGAGGCGATAGCTGGGTGGATGCGAAGGGCACGTTCCTGGCCGGCGTGGGCGCGGGGCCAGTGTATAAGTTGCTGGGAAAGAAGGATCTGGGAATTTCGGAATATCCCCCGATCGAGACGCTGGTGGATACGGGACATATCGCGTTCAGGCAGCATTCCAGCGGGCATACCGATCAACCCAACTGGCCGTACTTTCTGGATTTCGCATCCCGGCACATGAGCTTGAAATAGCGCGAGCAGGCATTTCCCAAGACTTCTGAAGACTAATGTTTGGGTTGCGCCGCCGGCAACGCGAACGCAATGTAGCTTTTCGATGTGGCCGGCGGCATCACCCCACCGGGAGGCATGTAGGCGCCGGCCGGGTACGGATTACCGCCGGAGACCGCGAACAGGACGTATTCGCGGCCGTTCACTTCGTAGACCGCGGGCACGCCTAACGAGCCGTTCGGAAGCTCCTTTGAGAAGATCAGCTTGCCCGTATCTTTGTCGAGCGCGTAGAGCTTGGAATCGTTGCCGGCAAAGAGAACCAGGCCTCCTGCCGTGATTACCATGCCGCTCTTCGGAAATACGTTGCCTCGCATAGTGTCGCTGGGGCCGGCTTGAGGAAGGTCGCCATAGGGCATCTTCCATTTGATCTTGCCGGTGTTCAGGTCGTAAGCGGTGATGCTACTCCAGGGTGGAGTGATGACGTACCCTTCGTTGCCGTAACCGGTCTTGAAGCGCGAGGGCGGCGGATCCACATCCGCGGGGTAGTCCGGCTCGCGCATCATTCGGGCCATGGCTGTCAAGGCCGCGGTTTGCGAATTGGCTGCCCCCGCGCTGGGATTCGCGAGAAACGCGATTAGCGCATTCATGGACGGCTCCGGCATGGAAGAGAAGGCCGGCATTCCACCCCTGCCTTTAACGATCACCTCGCGCGTGGACTCGGGCCCCAGCCTGCTGATTACGGCATCGATAGCCGGTCCGCGTTCTCCCTTGAGTTCGGGCCCGTGGCAGGCCTGGCAAGCCTGTTCGTAAACAGTGCGGCCGATTTGCGCGGGGGTAGGATCTCCGGAGGCGCCACGCCCGCCAGGGGCGCCGCGTCCCGGGCCGGTGCGGCGCGGACGCTCGGGAATGAGGCCTCCAGTATTCGCGGCTGTCGATTGGCCGGCCTCAACCAGCTTCAGGATCGAAGGCATATCCTTCGACATCACGTAGACGGTTCCGTTGGTGGGGTCGGCACCGGTGCTGAAGAAGAGAGCGCCGCCGTTGACGCTGGGAAGGCTTATGGTATCGATCAATGCCGGCGGCGTGTAGAGACCGGTGCGGGCGCTGGTGAGACGGTCTTTCCACCAACCTACCTGTTCCGGCTTCATGAAGCCTTCGTACATATCCTTCACCGTCATACCCTGCCGCGCAAACGGAGGCACCACGGTGGGGAAGGGCTGGGTTTTCGAGGTGGTTTCACCCGGAACGTCGCTGGCCGGAACGGGACGCTCTTCGATTGGCCACAGGGGCTTTCCCGTGACGCGGTCGAAGGTGTAGAGGAAGCCATTCTTGGAAGCGAGCGCGACGGCGTCGACGGTTTTGCCTTCGTGCTTTACGGTGACGAGTTGCGGGGCGGCATCCGGGTCGTAGTCCCACAGATCGTGATGAACGGTCTGGAAATGCCAGAGGTACTTGCCGGTACGCGCATCGAGCGCCAGCAGGCAATCTGCGAAGAGGTTATCGCCTTTGCGGTCTCCGCCATAGAGTTCGTATTTTGCGGAGGCGGTAGGCAGATAAACGATGCCGCGCTTTTCATCGACGGTGATTTCACCCCACACGTCCACGCCGCCCATGTATTTGTAGGCGTCTTTCGGCCAGGTATCGTAGCCGAATTCTCCCGGACGCGGGATAGTATGAAAGACCCAGAGCAGCTTGCCGGTGACCACGTCGAATGCACGAATGTCGCCGGGCGGCGCGAGATAACCTTCGCCCGTGGCGCTGCCGAGTATGATGATGTTCTCGAAGACGCGCCCGGGGCTGCGGGAAGCCAACGCTCTGGTGGTGCGGTCAAGGCCGGTCTTCAGGTCGAGCTTGCCGTGATCCGCGAAGGAATCCACCAGTTGGCCAGTGCGCGCGTCGATGGCTTCAAGGAGGCCGCCGGTCGAGAGGAAGATACGCCGGTCGGAGCGGTCTTTGCTCTCCCAGTAATTCGCGCCGCGTTGGCCGGAGATGCCGCCCCTGCCGCCGAAGCCACCGCGTCCGCCGGGTGCTTCGAACGAGTGCGCCCAGATCTCCTTGCCGGTAGCCGCGTCCACCGCGACAAGAGAGCCTTGCTTGGCGGCGAAGTAGGCGATGTGATCGATCACGATGGGACAGAAGGTGTAGCTCGGATCCTCGCTCGTGTCATAGGTCCATGCGACCTCGAGCTGGTTCACATTGCCCTTGTCGATCTGCTTGAGGGCCGAGTAGTGCGAACTGTCGGGCCCTCCAAGGTAATCTCTCCAGGTAGTTCGCGACTGCTGCGCGAAGAGCGTTGGCGCGCCGGCCAGCAGCAATGCGGTTGCCGAAAATTGGCGCATTGTTTATCTCCCTCCCCTGCGCGTGGGTGGATGCATTTGATTCCAGAAGATGAATGTGCCCTTCGGACCGGAGGTCACCACGTCCGGAGCGCCATCGCCATTGAGATCCTTGACGACGAATTGCGAGCCGACTCCCGAGCGGTTGTGGATGAGCTCGGGGACGAATTCCGCTCCGCCCTCCGCTTTGGGATTTCGCACCGTGCGGTACCAATAGAGTACCGCGGCGCCATTGGTGTCGGGGTCGAGATGGCTTTCCAGATGCGAGAAGAGGCGCTTGCCGGTGATCACGTCGGGGATACCATCGCCATCCATGTCGGCGAACGCGACGCCGTGCAACTCGGAGAAGGTGACGCCGCCGGCGTTCTTTGTGCTGAAGTCGCCCATGATGTCGTGGCGGACGAAGGAGATTGCTCCCTTGGCATCGCGCTTCTGCTCGAACCAGGCGAGGCCGAATCCGTGAGCGTTCAAAGAGGTGACTACGTCGGCCAATCCGTCGCCGTTCACGTCGTAAATGCCCATCTCGGCGCCACCGCTTCCAAAACTCTGGGCATGAAACTTCCACGGGCCTTCCGCCGCGCCACTGGCCGGCTGTTCCCACCAGCCGCGGCTATTTACTACGTCCATTCGGCCATCGCCGTTAATATCGCCGATGCCCATGCCGTGAGGACCGCCAAGAGCGGGCTCGGAAATTTTGTGTTGTTTCCACGGGGCCGTTGGATCGGCGGGATCGGGCTTGGCGTATGTCAAAGTGGCGCCCGGTCCGGCGAATAGCACTTCGGGTTTGCCATCGCCATCGATGTCTCCGAAGACCTCGACTTCTGATGTAGCATCAGGAATGACGTTATAGCGATCCCAGCGGCGGTTTGGAACCTTAGGATTCACGAACAGGTAGATAGGACGCGAATCGGTCACCAGGAGATCGTTCCAGCCATCGCCGGTGTAGTCGTAGGCGAAATAAGTCATGCCTTCGGGAAAGGCGCTTGGGGCATACGTGCGGGCGGCGGTGAATTCGTGCCGCTCGGTGTAATCGGGACCGAGGAAATAGAACGGACCGGCGATGACGTCGGGAATGCCGTCGTGATTGATATCGCCCGCGGCGGCGCCCCACGAATAGAAGAAGTCGCTCAGCCGCTGCATGCGAAAGTGCGAGGAGACCTTTTCCGCGGGATCCCGCTTAATGTTCAGATCCTGGTAGGCAATGTCGCGAAACTTGACGTCGTCTGAGCCGGCGACGTGCAGCGCAACCGGACCGTATCCCATCATGTGATCGTTGGTGGCGGTGTTGCCGAAGGCGCGGCGGCCATTCAGGGTGATCCAAACCATGTCCATATCGACGATCACCTCAAAAGAATTCCAATCGTTTGCCGCGAGCGATGGACCGGCGGGAGTTCCGCGTCCGCCCCTGCCGGGACCTCGGCCCGAGCCGCCCGCGGCAGTCGCTTGAGCCGCTTCGGCTTGTCGGGCCTGGTATTCGGAAAGCGTGGGCGCCAGCCTGGCAAAACCGGGCACCTGCGCATTTCCGTTGCTCGATGGGCCGGTTGCGGCGCGCGAGAATTGCGCGGTTGCTCGAGTCAGTTTTGTGCGGCTCAATTCCTTACCGTCGGCGCTTATTTCGAGCTGGTACGAGTCGGTGTCGCCGGGTTTGAGAGAGACGTAGACGCCCTTGAGTCCGCCGGTCGAGGTCTTCTCGGCGCGAAGCAAAACTCCCGCATTGCATTCCGCGGCGCAGTGAAAGTCCGCGTAGAATTGCAAATCCTGATAACTCTGATCGAGAACCAGCCAGCCGCCGTCCGGTCCCGTTGGAGAACCTGTGATTTCGCCATTCTCCGCGCGCCAGGAGGCACCGCCAAGAGTGTGCAATCCGGCCAGGGAAGAGCCTTTGAAGACGGCGTCCGGACTAAAATCGTGAGTCGCTGCGAAGAGACAAACCAGGGCGGAAGCGGCGGCGAGGATTGATAGTGAGATTCTCTTCACGGAGCGCCTCATTTCCATGTGCCGGGGCGATTTGCGCAATACGAAACAGCCTATGCGCAGCGCACAATGTGGATTGAGAATATCACAGGAGTCACAAGCGGGCAACTGAAAAGACGGCTGGGAGGAAGGCTCTGGTTACTCGTTCCAATGCACCATGGGTAACCCCGGCACGGGGGAGTAGAAATATGGAATGCGGTTGCCTTTCAGCGAACCGATGTAGACTGTGCGCAAGTCCGGCCCGCCGAATGTGACGCTGGCCATCCATGGAGCGATACCGCGGCCCGTAGCGAACAGTGTCCCGTCGGTTACGTGATTACGGAAGAACTCTTGATCGAGCGCGCTCACCAGGTGCGGGTCGCCTTCGTCGAGAAGGATGCGGAGGTCGCCCCGCGGCGTTAAGACGAAGAGTTTGTCCGAATAGACCATCGTGCCCCACAGATTGCCGTAAGCATCGAAGGCGATGCCATCCGGCCAGGCGCCAGAGCCCAACCTGGATGGACCGAAGATTTCGCGTTCCTTCACTTCGCCATCTTGGCCGATGCGCAACCGCGTAATGCGCCCTCCCGCTGTTTCGACGACATAAAGGAATTCCTCTCGCGCATCGAAGCGGATTTCGTTGGTGAACTGGAAACCTTCAGCCACGATTTCCACCCGGCCGTTCCTGTAGCGCGCCAGATAGCCATCGGCGAGATCGGTCCTTAGCGCCTCCCTCCAGTTCTTGATGCGCGTGGATACGGTAAGCCAAATGCGATCTTTCGAATCGCGAAGCACGAAGTTGACTTTGCCGATGGGCTTGCCATCGATGTCTTCGGCCAACACGCGCGTGGCGCCATCCCGGGTCATGATCTCCAGGCGGTCGGTTCCGAAGTTCGAAATGAGGATATCGCCGTTGCGCGCGAAGGCGAGACCGTTGGGCAAGGTGCCTTGCAGATAGCGCGCGGCTTCGCTCGGGGCGCCGGAGAAATCTTCTGAAGCGGCCTGCGTGACGACCTGCTGCGATCCGCCGGGAAGGATCTTCACCACCCCGCCGCGCGCATCGGCCGACCACAACGTGCCATCGCGCTCCGCGAGTATGCACTCCGGACGTTGCAGATCTTCGCCAATGTACTGAACGGCATCGCGATCGATGCCGAAATCGAGAATCGGATTCATGAGCGGAATGAGTCTCCCCAGTGTTGCATGGCGATGCCTCTACCAGTATGGTTCTCCAGCTTATGGCGGGGCGGGCGACGAAAGCCCGCTCATCATCAACGACAAGTCGTTGAAGGTGGACGCCACACATCATTTTACGTACAACGCAGGCAGGCGGGGATTCAGCCCCGGAGGCCGAGGTGTGGGAGGCGCTCGCGGCGGGAATGCGCCGCCGCCGGCCCCCACCACAACGAAGTTTTATGTTTTTGCGTCGCCGGTGAATCCTACGGCTAAAGGAAAGCCGGTAGTGGTATGGCACAATGCCGCTGTGAGTTTCCGGCCGGCTGGGTTCGGCCGCGGCGCGGCGGCTGCGAACGCAAACGCCAATGGCGCGGACGATCCCAACGCGGTAACTGCGACTGCCCCAGCGCCTCCGGCAGACGGGCTTGGGAGAATGCTAGCTGGCCTAGCTTAACTAGATCGCCAGTGCGCCGAGGTGCGATGCCATGACGCCATGTCCATGGCCGTGTGACGCGGTGAGGGAGGCGGCCGGTGCCGACCTCGAGGGCGGCAAACAGATACAGCTTCCTCTGACGCTTGTAAGTGCTCTTCAGCCCGCGCGCTGTTCACCGGCGGGTTTAGATATGACCCCACCAGTTCAGCGGCCTTGGGAGCAAATTCCTTGTCCGTACTCACGCACCAACTACGCCGCCTTTGCAAGTAGATTCCTTCGTGGCGCAGGACGCGCCAGACGGCGTGAACGCTGGCGTCATACCTAACCGGCTTTCCCGGCCGCGGCCGGTCGCATAGACCTCTCAGACCCCACAGGGAGAAACGCTGGCGCCATTTGGAAACGGTGGCGAGGGAGACGCCCAGTCCCCGAGCGACCTGCTTAAATCGCCTTACCCGCCAGGCAAGCCAAATAACCCGTGCACGCTCCACGGCGTGCGCCTCCGCTGTCCGGCTCTTTGCGAGGACCACCAAACTTGCCCGGTCTTCGACAAAACATTCCAATTCGGGCGCGTGTAGATGTAATAATCTGGTCAGCGTAATCGTGGCGGAGTTCCAGCACAACTTCGACGCTGGGAGGGAAAACAGTCTTGTCGATTCCCGCCTTGTTTCGAAGCTTAACAGCCGATACTTCAAAAAACCTGAATAATTGCTATAATTCGTCACAAGAGGTGATCCTCTTGGAGTTGTCTCATTCACGAGCGCTCATCGCCATCGGCGAACTGGGCAGTTTCAGCAAAGCGGCCGAACGTCTGCACCTTTCTCCGCCCGCGGTGTTCGCGCAGATCCACCAACTCGAGACCGAAGCCGGGGAGAAGTTGTACGAACGGGCTGGACGCAAGCTGGTGCTCACACCGGCCGGCCGGCTGATGATCGAATATTGCCGGCGCCTGATTCTGGTGCACGATGAGGCCATGGGCGCGGTCCGCGAACTGAGCGGCGTCCAGCGTGGTTCCCTCTACCTGGGCTGCGGACCGCACATCAGCGTGGCCATCGTGCCGCATCTTTTGCGCGCCTACCTGGCCCAGCATCCCAATGTGGAACTGCGCCTCATCACCGGCAACGACCAGTCTCTGTTCGAAGACCTCTACAGCGGCAAGGTCGATCTGATCCTGATGAACTTGCCCGTGGATGGTCCTGACCTGGTGCAGGAGCCGCTTTGGCGCTACGAAATGGTGTTCATCGTGCCGCCGGGAGATCCCTCCGCCGGTCGCGGCGTGGTTTCGGCGGCGGAGCTTTCGCAGCGCCCGTTCATTCTGTATCAGAGAAGCGTGGTCATCGAAGCGGCCATTCGAACGTTCTGCGTGGATGTGGGCTTCGAACCGCGCGTGGTGATGCAAAACGACCAGGCCGACTCCATCAAAGAACTGGTCAAACTCGGGCTGGGCATTTCGCTGCTGCCGCTGTGGAGCGTCTCCGACGATGTCAGGCGCGGCACTCTCCGGTTGCTGCGCCTGTCCACCCGTCAGTTGTTCAGCGTCACCGGCCTGATCTATCGGAAGACGTCCCACCTGCCCATCGCCGTCCGCGCGCTGCTCGACGTGGCGCACCAATGGCCCCAATGGCTGCCGCAGGCTGAGGACGTGCAGGCCATCGAGCATTCCGGACGTTTGACTCTGTAATTCAGACATGGCAGAATCTGGCCATGCGATTCTGGTTGGCGGCCGTCGCGGCCGGTGTTGCGTTTGGCCAGACGGCAGGCACGCCGTTATCGTTTGAAGTGGCTTCAGTGAAACCGGCATCCACGCCCATCGCCACAAAAGACGTCTACACCGAAGGCTACAATGCCGGTATGCGCGCGGGCCTTGCGGCGCAGGGAATGCGCGTGGTGGGCCAGCGCGTGACCATCACGGACAACACGATGAAAGACCTTATTCGCATCGCCTACCAGGTGAAGGAGCACCAGATTTCGGGCCCATCCTGGATCGCGGTGGAAAAGTATGAGATTGCCGCCATCATGCCGGCAGGCACCAATCGCACCCAGGCTCCCGAGATGCTCCGCACCCTGCTGGCGCAGCGCTTCCACCTGGAGTTGCGTCGCGAGATGCGCAAGATGCCGGCATACGCCCTGGTGGCGGTCAAGGGCGGTCCGAAACTCACGGCAGTCGCCGGACCGGAGGGCCGGAACGCTTGGGCCGGTGCCAACACCGGGCGCGTTCACCTGAAGTCCGCCACCCTGGCCACATTCGCCGACATACTATCCAAAGCGGCGGATCGCCCCGTCGTAGACGCCACCGGACTCAGCGGGCTGTATGACGTCGATCTGACTTACTCACCCGAACTGAACGCCGCGGCTGCCGAGTCCGGCCCTGCACTCGCGCAGGCCCTGCAAGAGCAACTCGCGTTGAAACTGGAAAAGCGCGAGATCCAGGTGGAAGTGCTGGTGATCGACCGTGCCGATAAGGTGCCGGTCGGGAATTGACGGGCGCCGCCTTACCGCAGACCAGCGTTTGCCAGTCGCTCGAACTTCTCGATATCCGTCTGGACAATCGAGTGAGTCACTGCGAGCCGGGATTTATCCAAACTGGTAGCGCCAATCGTCTTCAGGTATTCGGCAACCGCGGCCGCCTCGATCAGGACCTTGCCTGACCCGGCCCAGTGACGATCCTTGCCATTCTTCTTGACGCCGGACACCCAATAAGAATTCCCATTTTCGGAGTAGTTTCCGCCCTCCCAAGAGCTGCCTTTTCCAAGAGCATGCCCGTTGAAGTAAACGGTCCGCCCAGTCCTGGAGGTAGTCACATAGCCGATCCAAGCCGGCCCGTTATCCTCGTAACCGGTCTTCAATTCGATGTAGCGAAGAAGTTTCGCCATTTCTCCATCCTCCCATAGCCGGGTCTCCCGACGCGACTCCACGCCGATGTGTTAGCGTTACCATATATGCAGTTTTCCCGCGTGAAGACGATTGCCGCCGTGGCCGGCGGCCTGTTCTGCGCCGCAGTCGCGTTGGCTCAAAGGGGCGTCCAGCCGGTGCGCCCGCCCGAAAAATATCCCACCGTCCTGGCTCGCCTGGAATCGATGATCGTGCTTCCGATCCAGCAGTGGAGCGCGCACGCCGATCTGCCCCACGGGGAAGATCCGTCGCTGGACGATTCCGCCTGGGCCAAAGTCACGCTGAGCGGCGGCCGGGGGCGGCAGAATTCCACCGACGCGCCCATGGCCTGGTACCGCGCCAGTTTCACGGTTCCCGAGACTGCCGGCGGTAAAGACCTTCACGGCGCGCGCCTCAAAATCATGCCGCGCCTTTCCAATGACGGCCGCGTCTTCGTGAACGGTGGACTGGTGGCGCAGGGCGAAGGGCGCACGCTCGACCCCATCCTGCTCACCAATCAGGCCGCGCCGGGACAGAAGTTCGTCATCGCCGTCAAGGTGCCGTTTCATGCGGCAGCGGGACGCTTTCAAGGCGCGCAGATTCAGGTAGAGTACCCCGGCCCGGCCGATCCCGGAACCATCCGCAGCGAGATTCAGGCGGCGGAAGTGCTGCTCGACGGCTCGCCCACCGCGGCGGCCGAGCATCAGACCCAACTCGACAACGCCGTGAAAGCCATCGACTTGGCCGCGCTCGATCGCGGCGATCAGGCTGCCTTCAGCCACTCGCTCGAAGCCGCCGCGCACGCGCTCCAGCCCCTCAAGGACTGGAGCAGCCAGTACACCATCCGGCTCGTCGGAAATTCGCACATCGATATGGCGTGGCTCTGGCCGTGGACCGAAACCGTCGAAGTGGTCCGCGACACCTTCACCACGGCGCTGCAATTGATGCGCGAATATCCGGGCTTCACCTACGCGCAATCCAGCGTGCAGGATTACGATTGGCTGCGCGAAAAGTATCCCGCCGAGTTCCGCGAGATCCAGCAGCGCGTCAAAGAGGGCCGCTGGGAACTGGTGGGCGGCATGTGGGTCGAGCCCGACCTCAACATGCCCGATGGCGAAGGCCTGGTGCGCCAGCTTCTGGTGGGCACGCGCTTCTTCAAAAAGTATTTCGACAAGGACACCACCATCGGCTGGAATCCCGATTCGTTCGGTTATAGCTGGCAGCTTCCGCAGATTTACAAACGCTCCGGCTTCGATACCTTCGTGACGCAGAAGATGTCGTGGAACGAAACTACCGTCTTTCCGCACAAGCTGTTCTGGTGGGAATCGCCCGATGGCAGCCGCGTGCTGACTTATTTTCCGCACGGCTATAGCGGGGGCATCAATCCCGTCAGCCTCTCGCAGGACGTGGCCGATTACTCCGCCCAGACCAAGTTCCCCGAGATCATGCACCTCTACGGCGTAGGCGATCATGGCGGCGGTCCCACGCGCCAGATGCTGGACGAAGCCATGAAGATGGAAAGCCCTTCGGCCACCTATCCGAAGACCGTGTTCAGCACCGCGCGCCAATTCTTTGACGACGTGGAAAAGGGCATTCAACAAAAGAGCCTCGCGCCGCCGGTGTGGAAGGATGAACTGTACCTGCAATATCACCGCGGCTGTTACACCACGCAATCCGAAACCAAGCGCCTGATCCGCTATAACGAAGAGCTGCTGCAAAACACCGAGAAGTTCGCGTCCATGGCCTACCTAAGCGCCGGCCGTCCCTACGACAACACGGCGTTCGAGGACATCTGGAAGCGCGTGCTGTTCGATCACTTCCACGACATCATGCCGGGCTCGGGAATCGGCATCAATTACGTGGATGCCGAGCACAACCTCACCGACGCCGGTCTGCGCAGCCAGAAGATCCTGGACAGCGCCCTGGCCGATCTCAGTTCCGATATCGATACCGGCACGGCGGGCATTCCCGTGGTGGTCTATAATCCGCTCTCGTGGGAGCGAACGGCTCCGGTGAGCATAGAGGTGAACGCCCCGAACGCGGGCGAACACCTCGAAGTGGGCGATGCCCGGGGAGCGGTGCCCTCACAGATTGTGGCACGCAATGGCCGGCGGGCCACCATCGAGGCGATCGCCAGGAACGTGCCGGCGATGGGCTACAAACTCCTGTACGTGGTTCCGGCCAGGGGCAATGTCCCCGCCCGTCCGGTGGTGACCGCGCTCAAGGTCAACGGCACGGATATCGAGAACGAATATCTGCAATTGAAGATCGATCCCAAGACGGGTTGCGTCACCAGCCTGGTCAACAAAGCAGGCGGGAAGGAGGCGGTCGCTCCCGGCGGCTGCGGCAATCTGCTGCAAGCTTTCAAAGATGTTCCGCGCACGCAGGACGCCTGGGAAATCCGCTTCGACCAGGACGAGTGGGATCTCAAACAGCCCAAGGAAGTGAAGGTTGTGGAGAACGGACCGGCGCGCGTGGTCGTGCGCATCAGCCATACCTTCAAGGCGCCCACGCGCACCGAAGGCCCCGACTCCACCATTCAGCAGGACGTCATCGTATACGCCGGCGTCCCCCGCGTGGACGTGAAGATGCAGGTCAACTGGCATGAGGAGCACGTGCTGCTCAAGGCCGCATTTCCCGTGAACGTGGAAGCCACTCGCGCGACGTTCGAAATTCCTTACGGCACCATCGAGCGGCCCACCACGCGCAACACGCCGGAAGAGAAGGCCATGTTCGAAGTGCCGGCCATTCGTTGGGGCGACATATCCAATGCCACCCAGGGCTTCAGCCTGTTGAACGCCAGCAAGTACGGGTACGACGCGGTGGGCAGCCTGCTGCGCCTGTCCCTGTTGCGCTCGCCGCAAATGCCCGCCCCCGATAATCAGATTGCCGACCAGGGCTTCCACGAATTCACCTACGCGCTCTACGCGCATTCGGGCGATTGGAAAGCCGGCAACACCATGCGCCAGGGTTACGAATTAAACTATCCGCTCATCGGGTACGTCACGCAGGCGCACAGCGGCAGCCAGCCGGCGGAGCAGACCTGGGTGCAGGTGGATCCGGGCAACGTCATCCTGACGGTGATGAAGAAGGCCGAAGACGATGGCGGCATCATCTTTCGCTTTTATGAATTCGAAGGCAAGCCGGCGCAGGTGAAACTGCGGCTGCCGCAAAAGGCCGTAGGTGCCGTGGAAACCAACCTGATGGAGAAGCACGCAGCCGCGATCGCGCTGGCGCCGGACGGCCGCAGCATCACGGTGCCCACCAAGCCTTACGAGATCAAAACGGTGGAAGTTTCGTTTTCCAAATAGCAGGCGCTAATGGCAAAACAAACCCATCCCACCCTGCTGGATATCGCTAAGATCGCCAAGGTGGCCCCGATGACGGTTTCCCGCGTCATCAACGAAAGCGGCTACGTGAGCGCGGAGGTGCGGCAACGTGTGCGGCGCGCCATCGATAAGCTGGAATACCATCCCAATGCCCTGGCGCGCAGCCTGAAAAGCCAGCGGACCCACGTGGTGGGAATCCTGCTGCCCGATATCAAGAATCCGTTCTCCGGCGAATTGGCGGGCAGCATCCAGCAGGTGTTGCTGGAGCGCGGCTACTCGGCGTTCCTCTGCACCACCGAACAGAGCGTGCAGCGCGAACAGGCCGGCCTGAGCGCGTTCTTCGATCATCGCGTGGCGGGGATTGTAGTGGCTACGCTCGAAACCAAGGCCGGCGATGAAGCCCTGGAGCGATTCACGCGGCGCGGCATGCCCATCGTGTCCGTGGGCCGCGAACCGGGCCTTGCGGTTGTGGATCGCGTGACCGCCAACCACTGGCGCGGCGCTTTCGACGCGGTGGAGCACTTGATCTCGCTGGGCCACAAGCGCATCGCGTACATCGGAGCATCGGCGCTGCATGCGCGCAGGCTGCGCCGGTTCCAGGGGTTCTGCGATGCGCTCCACGAACACGGCCTGGACGTTCGCGACGAGTGGATTGCGGGTCCGGCGGGCGATTCCGGCCCGGGATACTCTACGCTTGCCGATGGTTATGCGGGGATGCAGCGTCTGCTGGACCTCTCCCGCCGGCCCACCGCGATTTTCGCGCGCAACGATTTCACCGCCATGGGCGCGCTCAGTGCGGCGCGCGATCGCGGGCTGGATATTCCCGGCGATATCGCCATTGTGGGCTTCGACAATGTGCCGCTCTCCGCGTTCACCTCGCCACCGCTCACTACGGTCGAGCAGCCTACCGCCGAACAAGGCCGCCGCGCCGCGCAAATGCTACTCGAACGGATCGAAGGCGAAGTCGAAGGGGAACACCGCGAAGTTTCCTTCGACTGCCGGCTGATCGTGCGCGCCTCGACACAGACTCCGGCGGAGCAGCCTGAGTGAAGCGTGGTGTGCCGGGGCTGCGCTGGTGGATCGCCGGCCTGATCTTTCTGGCCACGCTCATCAACTTTCTCAATCGTCTGATCATCGCCGTTCTGGGGCCGGTGATCACGCGCGAACTGCAATTGAGCGCCAGCCAGTTCGCCAGCCTGACCACCTGGTTTCTGGCGGCATACACGCTCAGCCAGTTACTCTCCGGCCGGCTATACGACCGGATCGGCACCAAGCGCGGCTTCACCGTGTCGATTGTGGTCTGGTCGTTGGCTTCCATGGCGCATGCGGCGGCTCGCAGCCTGCTGGCCGTGAACTGCTGCCGTTTCGTGCTGGGGCTGGGAGAAGCCGGCAACTGGCCGGGCGCCGCGAAGGTGATCGCCGAATGGTTTCCGGTGCGGCAGCGCGCCTTCGGCATGGCCATCTTTAACAGCGGCACATCCATCGGCTCGGTGGTGGCGGCTCCACTCATCATTCAGTTGCAGTACAGCGTGGGGTGGCACGCCACGTTCCTGGTGATGGGCGGGCTGGGATTTGCGTGGCTGGCCTTGTGGCAGCGCTTCTACGAAACCCCCGAGCGCCACCCGCTGGTCACGCGCGAAGAACTCGCGCTGATCCAGCAGGATCGCGAGCCATCCCAAGGAGCGCCGGTTTCCTGGCGTGAACTGCTGAGCTATCCGCAGGCATGGGCCATCCTGCTGGCCCGGTTCTTCGCCGACCCGGTGTGGTGGCTCTACATCACCTGGCTGCCGCTGTATCTGTACAACGTGCGCCACTTCAGCCTGGGCAAGATCGCCGCCTTCGCATGGCTGCCTTTCGTGGCCGCCGACGCCGGCAGCCTGGCCGGCGGTTGGGCGTCGGGCCACCTGATTTCGCGCGGCTGGAGCGTGGACAAATCGCGCAAAACCGTGATCGTCGCCGGCATGTTCTGCATGTGCGCCGGGTTCTTCGCGCCGGCCGCGAAAAGCGCCACGGTCGCGCTGGCCCTCATTGCGGTGGTGCTGTTCGGATTTCAATCCTGGATCAATAATGTGCAGACGCTGCCCAGCGATTACTTCCCCGAAAATGCCCTGGGCTCGGTGACGGGTATGGGCGGAATGGGCGCCGGCGTCGGCGCCATGCTGTTGATTCAGGGAACGGGGTTTGTGGTGGATCGGTTTCATTCCTACACGCCGGTCCTGGTGCTCGCCGGTCTGTTACCGGTGATTGCGACGGTGGTGATCTTCCGCTTGGGCGGTCCCATCCGGCGCTTATCTTTCGAACGGAGATGAAATGCAAAACTACATGGACTTGACGGGCAAGACGGCGCTGGTAACCGGCGCATCGAGCGGTATCGGAGCCGCCACGGCGGCGGTGCTTGCCGAACTGGGAGCGCGCGTGGCCATCGGCTTCCATAACAATCGCAACGGCGCCGAAGAGGTCTGCCACGGAATCGTTGCGGCGGGTGGTAAAGCGGTGGCCCTGCAGGCCGATATGCGCAAGCCGGCGGAAGTTCGCCCGCTGGTAGAACGTGCTTCGGCCGAACTGGGCCCTCTCGACATACTGGTAAATAATGCTGGCTCGCTGGTGAAGCGCTATCCCCTGCGCGACCTTACGGAAGCGGGCTGGGATGAGATCATGGATCTGAATCTCAAGAGTGCGGTGCTCTGCACGCAGGCCGTTGCGCCCTCCATGATCGAGCGCAAAACGGGCGCCATCGTCAACGTGGTCTCCATCGCCGCGCACAACGGCGGTGGACCGGGAGCGGGCCCGTACGCCGCATCCAAAGCGGCTCTCATCGCCATGACCAAGGCGCAGGCCAAGGAATTCGCACCCTTCGGCATTCGCGTGAACGCCATTTCGCCGGGAGTGATCGCCACGCCTTTTCACGAAGTGTTCTCCACCCCGGAGATGATTGCGAATTTCGTTAAGGGAATTCCCCTGGGTCGAGTCGGGAAATCCATCGAATGCGCCACCGTAATCGCCTTCCTCGTATCGGATGCCGCCAGTTATATGGTGGGCGAAACGGTCGAGGTAAACGGTGGCCAATTGATGCGATAGGGTGGGCTTTCGGCCTGTCTTTTTTTGGCGCCTTCGTTGTATACTTGAGTCCTAAACGGGGCAATTCACGGGGAAGCAGTTGATACCGGATTTTTCATCCGGGACATCCACGCCTGCACTTCCTATCTCCAGGTCAGAGACGAATTTCGACACATCCGATCACGTGAGGAAGAGCCAATGAAAGACTCGACGCGGACCGAATCCAGGGCGAAATACACGGCGCACGGCATGGCTATACTGGCGGCGGCCGTCATCATGGGCAGCAGTTTTTCAGGCCCGGCGCTGGCGCAAAGCGCAGCGGCCGGAACCATTACCGGCATCGTGACGGATCAATCCGGAGCGGCGGTGCCCGATGCTTCTCTGGTGATCCACAATACCAACACCGGGGTCGACCGGTCGGTTTCCAGCAACGGCGCGGGTGTTTACACCGCGGCTTTCCTGCAGCCCGGCCCTTACGAGTTGACGGTCACGAAGGCCGGATTTGCCAAAATGGTGCGCGGCGATTTGAGCCTCCAGGTGGGGCAGACTCTTTCCATCGATTTCAAACTGCCGGTGCAATCGAGTCAGCAAACCGTGGAGGTGACTGCCGACGCCCCCATCGTGGACGTGGAGAAAACCGAGCAATCTCAGGTGATCAGCGAGACTGCGGTGAGTAACCTGCCGATCGCCGGACGGCGTTGGGACAGCTTCGTGCTACTCACTCCCAACGTCACTACCGATGGCACCAGCGGCCTGGTATCCTACCGCGGCATCTCCGGGCTTTATAACTCGAATACCGTGGATGGAGCGAACAACAACCAGGCGCTCTTCTCCGAAGCTCGCGGCCGCGCCATCAGCGGCGCCTATGTGTTCAGCATGGATTCCATCAAGGAATACCAGGTGAGTTCCAGCAACTACAGCGCGGAGCTGGGCCAGGCCGCGGGCGGCGTGGTAAACGCGGTCACCAAGAGCGGCACCAACAGTCTTCATGGCGACCTGTTCTACTACCTGCGCTACCCCACCTGGAATGCGCTGGATCCGCTGCCCAAGTCACAAGGCATCTACACCCAACCGATCCACCAGTGGCAGCAGTTCGGCGCCAGCGCCGGCGGTCCGCTGATCAAGGACAAGGTTTTCGTTTTCGGCACGTACGATGGGTCGCGCAAAGTCAATCCCGTGACGTACACCAGCAGCACCTATAGCGCTTCCATACGCGCGCTTCCCTGTCCTACACAGGTCAGCAGCGCACAGTGCGCCAACGCCAATGCGTTTCTGGCGGGGCAGATCGGCGGCTATCCGCGGGCCACCAATCAGGACGTGCTCTTCGGCCGTGTGGACTACCAGGCAACACCGGGCAACCACATCAGCTCGTCCTACGACTGGATGAACTACGCCGCGCCCAACTCCTACCAGACTGCGCCTTCCAACGCCAACCTGTCGCTGGGCACGAACGGAAGCTACGTATTCCACGAGCGGGTCTTCGTGACCAATTGGGACGCCACGCTCAGCCCCAGCGTGATCAACAACCTGCGCTTCCAGTGGGGGCGCGACCTGGAAGTCGCCGGATCGAACGCGCCCGCGCCGTACATCAATCTCCAGAACGTCATGGCGTACGGCGAAAACTACGCGCTGCCGCGCACGGCGGAGCCGGACGAACATCGCACCCAGATCTCCGACAACGTTTCGTTCGTTCGCGGCCGCCACACGTTCAAGACCGGCATCGACCTCAACATCATCCACGAGGTCATGATCAATCTGTTCAACGGCCCGGGACAGTATACCTATAGCGGCGCCCCGCAAACCATCTTCAATAACTGGGTGCTGGATGCGTACGGCATCAACACCGGCGACGGGTTGACCGGCAAGCACTACAACAACTTCGTGCAAGTCACCGACCCGGTCACGCATGTCGGCAAGGATGATTTCTACAATACCGACTTCGCCGGCTTCTTCGAAGACAGTTGGAAAGCGACATCGAAGTTGACGCTGAATATGGGCTTGCGTTATGACGTCTTCCTGATTCCGCAGCCGCCGCAGCCTAACACTTTGACGCCGCTCACCAACCTGTACACTTCGACGATCCACATCCCCAAGGATCAGTTTGCCCCGCGCCTCGGCGCCGCCTGGGAGGTCACTCCCAACACGGTAGTGCGTGTGGGATACGGCATGTTCTATGCCAAGACCACCAACACGACCTACTATGCGACGCGCGTCGAGAACGGAGTCATTCAGCAGACCTTCAACTGCACGCCGGCTTCGTGCCCGGCACTCACCTTCCCGAACCTGATTTTCACCGCGCCAGGGCCTCCGCTGGCGGCGCCGTTCGCCGGAGCGCTCACGCCGCAGGTGACCCCGTTCACTCCGCCCTCGGCCACGCAATCCACGCGCGGCCTGGACCCCAACTTCGTCAACCCGGTGGTGCATGAAGGCGAAGTCACCGTCGAGCGGCAGTTGAAGGGCGGCTTCGGCGCATCGATCGGTTACGTGGTGAGCCGCGGCCTGCACCTGCCGATGTTCGCCGACGCTAACCTGGCCCCATCTTCCGCCACCAAAAATTACGACATCCTGGGAGCCGGCAACGCCACCACCCAGACTTTCACCGCGCCCTTCTACACACAGCGCGTCGACCCGACCGGCGAGGTCTTCGTTGGCTACAGCGACGTCAATTCCTGGTACAACTCCATGGTGATCACGGTGCGCCGGCCCATGCGGCATGGTTTGGAGTTCACCGCCAACTATACCCTGAGCAAGGCATTCGATGGCGGCGAAGTGATCGGCTCCAACGGCACGTTCAATGGCAGCGACATTCCCTTCGATCCCAAGAACCGCAAGTTGGAATACGCCCTGAGCGATTTGGACCAGCGCCACCGCTTCGTGGCCAACGGAGTCTGGATGCCAACCATCGGCGGCCTCAAGAACCAGGCGGCCAAGTACGCGCTGAATGGGTGGGCGTTCTCCACCATCGTCACGTTATCGACCGGCCAGCCAGTCACACCGTACATCAGCGGCACACCCAGCCCGCTGGATGGCGGACTCACCGCCGGCGAAGCCAGCAACGCCAATCCAAACGCCGGCCGCGCTGCATGGCTGCCGCGAAACGGGTACACGGCGCCCGGCTTCCACAATGTGGACTTCCGGATTGGGCGGCAGTTCGGATTCGGAGAACGGCTGAGACTCTCGCTCATCGGCGAGGCTTTCAACCTGTTCAATCACACTAATATTTCCAGCGTGAACACGACCGGATTCACATACTCCGCGGCCGGTTCCGGAGTCTGCTCCGGCCACACCAACGGCTGCCTGGTGCCGAACCCGGCATTCCTGGCGCCCCTGGCGACCAGCAACCTGATCTGGGGCGCGCGCCAGTTGCAGCTTTCGGCTCGTTTGACGTTCTGATTCGATTAGCGGGGGCTTCGGTGCGCTACTCTCCGAGGATCTCCAGATAGCGCGCCACGGCTTCAATTCCGCGATAGAAGTTCGGCAAATGAAACTTCTCATTCGGCGCGTGCAGATTGTCGTCGGGAAGACCGAAGCCCATCATCACGCTGGGAATGCCGAGATACTGATCGAACACTCCGACAATCGGGATGGATCCGCCCGAACGGATGTACACCGTCTCCTTGCCGAAGATCTCCTTCATCGCCGCGGCCGCCGCGTGGATGAACGGATTGTCGGGATTGGTCAGGGAAGGCGCGCCCGTATGCAGCACCTTGAGTTCCGCCGTGACACCATTGGGACACGCCGCACTCACTGCCGCGCGCAGTTGTTGGATGGCTTCGTCGGGACGCTGATCGGCCACCAGGCGGGTGCTGATCTTGGCCACCGCGCGCGCCGGAATCACCGTCTTCGCGCCTTCGCCGGTGAACCCTCCGCGGATTCCGTGGACCTCCAGCGTGGGGCGCGCCCAGGTGCGCTCGAACAGCGGAATTTCGGGCTCGCCGACCAGTGCGCGCGCGCCCATTTCCTTTTCCGTGTACTCCTTTTCGTCGAACGGCAGCGTCGCCCAAGCCGCACGCTCCTTCTGGCTCGGCGGCACCACGCGGTCGTAGAAGCCGGGAATCAGCAGGTGCCCTTCCCGGTCCTTCAGCGCGCACAGAATCTCCGCGATGGCCTGAATCGGATTCGGCGCCGCACCGCCGTACACTCCCGAGTGCAGATCGTGACTTGCACCCTCCACGAACAGTTCGGCATACACCATGCCGCGCAGACCCACGCAGATGGTCGGCAACTCCGGCGCAAACATTTCGGTATCGCAGACCACCGCGGCATCCGCCTTTAACCGCGGGGGGCGGGTCTTGACGTACTCTTCGATGTGCTCGCCGCCGGTCTCCTCTTCGCCTTCCAGCAGAAACTTTACGTTCACCGGCAGCTTGCCGGTAGTCTTCAGCAGGCTTTCCACGGCCTTGATCTGGAGGTACACCTGGCCTTTATCGTCCACCGCGCCGCGCGCGAAGATGTCGTTGCCGCGCACGGTGGGCTCGAACGGCGGCGACTTCCATTCGTCCAGAGGATCGGCCGGTTGCACATCATAGTGGCCGTAAAAGAGGACGGTCGGCTTGCCCGGCGCCGCGAGCCACTCCGCGTAGACAAGCGGATTGCCATTGCCTTCGATCAATTCGGCGGAGGTCATGCCCGCATGGAGCAGCTCGTCTCTGGCGAACTCGGCGGCGCGCCGGATATCGGGCTTGTGCTCCGAGAGCGTGCTGATGCTGGGGATGCGGAGGAAGGTTTTCAGGCCTTCCAGGAAATCGGACTGGTGCTGCTGAAAATAGGTCATGAGGTTTCAGCTTTCAGCTTACTGCGCGCCATCGTCCGTTGTCAGTTCCCCGGGAAGAGCGACTGCACGGCGTCAACATGGGGCGCAAGAAAGGCCGCCCGGCCGATCATTCCCTTTCTCACTTCCGCGGTACCATCGGCAAAGACGAATCGCATATCCCTGACGCCGAGACTGCCAAAGAAAGTGCGGAGCCACGGCTCCAAATGGTTTCTGAGTGCGTCCGCGGAAGGGGGACCATAGTGCCGGCCGGCTGCGATGAAAAAGGTGGCCCGCTTCGTGTCGAGGGTCCCGTTCATGCCGGACGGAGTGATGGCAATCGTCTCCCCGAAACGCACAATCTGGTCCACCCATAACTTGAAGCTGGAAGACGGTCCCCAGTTGTGCATGGGAACACCGATAGCGTATTCGTCGGCATCGAGCAATTCCCCGGTCAATTCCGTCGAGAGTGCGAGAATCTCATTCTGCTGCTGCGTGCGCAATTCCCTGGGGGTATAGTTTGCAGCGACCCACGCTGCGTCGATAACCGGAATGGCGATGGTGGTCAGGTCGCGTGTTATGACCTCTCCCTGAGGATTCGCGCTACGCCATCTTTGCACGAATTCCCGGGTGAGGTGGCGCGATATGGAGGCTTGGCCCATGGGGCTGGAATCGACGTGAAGCAGGACACGCTTTGGATTTCCCATACGCCCAGAATACTCAACCGATGGGTGGACCTCATATTCAGTGCGGTCGCCGACGCAACCAGGCGGTCCATGCTCGATCGGTTGCGAGGTGGCTCCCTGACTGTAACCGAGCTCGCGCGGCCCTACGCCATGAGCCTGAACGCCGTTTCGAAGCACGTTAAGACGCTGGAGCGTGCCGGGCTGATTCGCCGCAGCATAAAGGGCCGGGAGCATTCCTGCCGGCTCGATGCGGCCAGGTTCGACGAAGCCATGAACTGGATGGGCGAGTACTCCGAATTCTGGAGCGGCCGAATGGACGCCCTCGCAAACCGACAAGCGAAAGCGAGAAATCAGGTGAACTCTGCCGGGCAACTTGTGCAAGGGTGGACGCAGATTTTGGATATGCTTGGCGGCCATGTACGCGGAGTTTGACACCCTGCGCCGGCTCCTATATAACGAAATCCAGGTATGGCGCGCGGGTTATGGACTCTGCTGGTGCTGGCTATCCTGGTCGCCTGCGGGATAGGGTATGAGCAAGTGGAACGGCGGCGCGACCGGGCGCGCTTTCCGCGGATCGGGCGCCCGGTGGATATCGGGGGCCGCTCGCTCAACATCTACTGTTCCGGCGAGGGCACGCCCGCGGTGGTGCTGGAGAGCGACGCGCTCACTCCAGGATTCGGCTGGGCGGGTGTGCAGCGCGAGATATCCAGGTTTACGCGCGGCTGCTGGTATGATCGCGCGGGTTACGGTTGGAGCGACCCGGCGCCCGCGCCGCACGATAGTACCGCCAGCGCGCGCGACCTGCACGCCTTGCTGAAAGCGGCCGGCGTTACGCCGCCTTTCGTGTTGGCGGGCGCAGGCTTGGGAGCGTTCAACATCCGCGTATACTGCGGACTGTTTCCGGATGAGGTGGCGGGAGTGGTGCTGGTGGATGCCCCTCACGAAGACGAGTGGAACGAGGCAAGAGGAGGTATGAGCCGCGTTCCGTTTGGTCTTGGCTACCCTCCGGATGCCGTACTGCGCGCGCTGAGTTCGGTGGGGTTGATGCGTCTGGCGGCACCCGCAAACCGCCAGGTACCGTACATGGACGGCCTGACACCGGCGGAACGCGTCACTCTCGAAGGCCTGATGCGCGAGCCGGGCATGCGGGCGGCATTTCTGGCGGAGCAGGGTTTCTCATCAGGCCCGCGCGAGGCGCATGCCGCCGGTGGGCTTGGCAGCCGTCCGCTCATCGTGTTGACATCGGAACGCTCCCTGGAGAGCGAGCGCCAGATCGCCAGACTGGAACGGCAAGAGCTTCTGGCGGAGCTCTCCACGCGGGGACGCCGGGCGGCGCTGAAAGACAGCGGATCGATTGTGGCGGCAGTGCGTGAGGTGGTGGGGGCATCCGCGGTCCCACGGTGATCCAACTACACCTGCGATTCCGCGTCCAGCAATTGCGCCAGCCTCTCTTCGGGCAGGCCTGATTTCTCCCTTGCCACCTCCCGGATGGTCCGGCCGCCGGCATAAGCCTCCTTCGCCAGTTCCGCCGCCCGGTCGTAGCCGATCTCCGGAGCCAGCGCCGTCCCCATCGCCAGCGACTGCTCCACCAGGCTCTCGGTCCGCGCGCGATCCACTTCCAGGCCCTCCACCAGCTTTTCGGCGAAATTGCGGCCGCCGGCCGCCAGCAGTTCGATCTCCTCCAAAAGATCCACGGCCATCACCGGCATCATCACGTTGAGTTCGAAATTGCCGGCCGCCGCGCACCAGGCGATGGCCGCGTCGTACCCCACCACCTGCGCGCACACCATCAGCAGACTCTCGGCGATCACCGGATTCACTTTCCCGGGCATGATGCTGGAACCTGGCTGCACCGCCGGCAGTTTTAATTCGCCCAGCCCGCAGCGCGGACCCGAGCCCAGCCACCGGATATCGTCCGCGATCTTCGTCAGCGCGATGGCATAGTTGCGCAGCGTCGCACTCAGAAAGGCCACCGCATCGCGCGCCGACTGCGCTTCGAAATGGTCCGGCGCTTCCACAAACGGCAACCCCGTGCGCCCGGCGATTTCCGCAATCGCCTCGCCTGCGAATCCCGGCGGCGCGTTCAAGCCGGTTCCCACCGCCGTTCCGCCCAGAGGCAGCTCGAAAATACCGGGAAGGGCCGCCTGCACGCGCTCGCGGGCATTCGCCACCTGGCGCGCGTAGCCGCCGAACCGCTGTCCCATGCGAACCGGCACGGCGTCCTGCAAGTGCGTGCGCCCGATGGTGAGGACGTCGTGAAATTCCGCCGCTTTGCGCGCCAGCGAGTCCTGGAGCTGCTGCATCGAGGGCAACAGCCGCGCATGGACAGCCTCCGCCGCGGCCATGTGCATGGCGCTCGGAATGGCATCGTTGCTGGACATGCCGCGGTTGACGTGATCGTTGGGGTGCGCGCCCGCCAGGCGGCCGATCACTTCGTTGGCATTCATATTGGTCGAGGTGCCGCTGCCGGTCTGAAAGATATCCAAGGGGAATTCGGTGTCGTAACGGCCTTCCATCACCTGCTCCGCCGCCGCTTCGATCCGCGCCGCCAGTTCCGCGGGCAGATACCCACGGCGGCCGTTGACGCGGGCGGCCACGCTTTTGATCAGCGCCAGCGCGCGCAGAAACGAACGCGGAAAGCGCTTCCCGCTAATCGGAAAGTTCTCGATCGCGCGGGCGGTCTGCGCCCCGTAGAGCGCTCCGGCAGGCACGGGCATTTCGCCCATGCTGTCCTTTTCGATGCGGAAATCGTCACCCATGCCTCCATTCTCGAATGAAGCGGTAACATAAAAGCGTGCCAAAACGTGCGCTTCAGGGCATTGTCACCGCGCTAGTGACGCCGTTTCGTGAGGATGAGCGGATCGACTGTGACGCCTGGCAGGCCATCATCGATATGCAGATCGGAGCCGGGGTGAATGGGCTGCTCGCCGGTGGGTCGACGGGTGAATTTTACACGCTGAACCTGGAAGAGCGGATCATGGCCCTGCGGTTTTGCCGGCAGGCGGCGGCGCGCCGCGTGGCCGTGTATGCCAACGTGGGCTGCGTAACCACCCGTGAAACCGTACAACTGGCGCTGGCTGCGGAAGCCGAAGGAATCGACGCGGTGGCCGTGATTACGCCGTGGTATGTGCGGGCCACAGAGGAAGAACTCCTTGACCATTACACGGAGGTGTGCCGGGCCGTCCGCATTCCCGTGCTGGCCTACAATTTTCCCAACCATGGCGGTACTGAACTGCTGCCGGAAACCGTGGCCCGGATCGCCGCGCGCTGCGAGAATCTGGCGGGCGTGAAGGATTCCGGCGGACGTCTGGAGCAGGCCATCGCCTACCGCGATGCCGCGCCGGGACGGGAGTTCGCTGTATTTGTAGGGCCCGAGCGGCTGCTGCTGCCGGCGCTGGCGAACGGATGCGCCGGCGTGGTGGCGGGCTGTGGGAATATCGCACCCGGGCTTTTCGTCAATCTGTACCGCGCGTTCCAGGAGGGGAAAATGGATGAGGCTGCGCGGCTGCAAACTCTGGCCAGCGGCTTGTCGGAGCTGGTCTCGCTGCACACCTTTCCTGGCGTCATCAAAGAGGCCATGAAGCTGACAGGCCAGCACGCGGGAGCCTGCCGGCGGCCCGTGGGACCTATGCCGGCTGCCGGCATCGCGAAGGTATCCGAAATGCTGGCCAATCTTGAAAAAGAAGGCTTGCTGCCGGTTTCAGCCAAAGCGCCCGTTCTGTAACGAAGCACTCAGAAAGCAATATGCATACCAACAGGCTCGCCAACGAGAAGAGTCCCTATCTGCTGCAGCATGCCCACAATCCGGTGGACTGGTACGCGTGGAGCCCCGAAGCCTTCGAAAAGGCCCGCGCCGAAAACAAGCCCATCTTCCTTTCCGTCGGCTACTCCACGTGCCATTGGTGCCATGTGATGGAGCGCGAGAGTTTCGAAAGCGATAAGATCGCCGCCCTGCTCAACGAGCACTACGTGCCCATCAAAGTCGATCGCGAAGAGCGCCCCGACGTGGACCGGATTTACATGACCTTCGTGCAAGCCACCACCGGCGGGGGCGGATGGCCCATGTCTGTCTGGCTGACTCCCGAACTCGAGCCATTCTTCGGTGGAACCTATTTCCCGCCTGAAAACCGCTACGGCCATCCCGGCTTCGCGTCCATTCTGAGACAGATCGCGGAAGCGTGGACGAGCGACCGGCCGCAGATCCTCACTTCCGCCCGCGATATTGTGCGGCAATTGCAGGAGCAGGTCACAGTCGAGCCCTCGGCCTCCGGCGTCCTTACGGTGGACCACGGCGTGCTCGATAGCGGCTTCAACGTGTTCCGCCGCACCTTCGACCCGCAACTGGGCGGATTCGGCGGCGCGCCCAAATTTCCCCGCCCTTCGGTCTATCGCTTTCTCCTGCGCTACCACGCGCGCACGAACAATCGCGAAGCTCTGGAGATGGTCCTGCTCACTCTGCGCGAGATGGCCAAGGGCGGCATGAACGATCAACTCGGCGGCGGTTTCCACCGCTACTCCGTGGACGAGCGCTGGTTCGTGCCGCACTTCGAGAAGATGCTGTACGACCAGGCACAGCTCGCCATTGCCTATCTGGAGGCATTCCAGATCAGCGGGGACGGGAATTATGCCGATGTCGCGCGGCGTATCTTCGATTACGTCCTTCGCGACATGACTGCCCCGGAAGGCGGATTCTATTCCGCCGAAGATGCCGACAGCGTCATCGTGCCGGAAGAGCCCGGCTTGAAGGGCGAAGGCGCGTTCTACATCTGGAGCGCCGACGAGATCCGCGAACTGGTGCCCGAACCGGCTGCCTCCTGGTTCTGCTACCGCTACGGGGTGGCCGATGGCGGCAACGTGGCCAGCGACCCGCACGGTGAATTCACGGGTAAGAACATTCTTTACCAGTCCATGACGCTGGATGAGACGGCCCAGCAGTTCGAGCGCCCGGTGGAAGAAATTGACGCTGGTATTGCGGAGGCCGAGCGCATCCTGCTGCGCGCCCGCGCGGGGCGGGTGCGGCCGCAACTGGACGATAAGATCCTGACCGGTTGGAACGGCCTCATGATCTCGGCTTTCGCGCTCGGCGGCGCCGTCCTGCGCGAGGCGCGCTACGCGGAAGCGGCGCGGCGTGCGGCGGAGTTCCTCGCCACCAGCATGTACAGCGCCGAAACCGGGTACCTGATGCGCCGCTACCGCCAGGGCGAGGCCGCCATCCCCGGATTCCTGGACGACTACGCCATGGCCGCCCAGGGGCTGCTGGATCTTTACGAGGCGCAGTTCGACTTGCGCCACCTGCAGATTGCCATCCGCCTGACAGAGAAGCAGCGCGAGTTGTTCGAAGATCGCAAGCATGGCGGGTTTTTCAGTACCGATGCTCGCGATAGCAGCCTGGTGATCATGGTGAAGGAAGATTACGATGGCGCCGAGCCGTCGGGCAATTCGGTTGCGGCGCTGAATCTGCTGCGCCTGGCGCAAATCACCGGACGCGCCGAATTTCGCGAATCGGCCGGGCGGCTGCTGGCCGCGTTCGGACCGCGCCTGATTGCCGCGCCGGTGGCTCTTCCACAAATGCTGGTGGCGTGCGAATTCTTCCTGAGCGAGCCGCGCGAAATCGTGCTCGTGGGAGAGAAAGGCGCGGCGGATACCGAAGCTCTGGCACGCACCGTGCACGAACGCTTTGGCGCGGGGCGCGTTCTCATGCTGGTGGAATCCGAAGAGACGCGGGCGTTTCTTGCCGCGGGCAACGGCGCCATCCGATCCATGACCACGCTGGATGGACGCGCCGCGGCTTATGTGTGCCGCAATTACGCCTGTAAGCTGCCGGTGGCTGAGGTTGGCGCACTGGCCGAGTTGTTACAATGAAGAATTCACGATAAAACTGGAGGATGTAAATGGAAAGACCTGGAGCAACCACTCTAAAAGGGAACCCCTTGACCCTGATCGGCCCCGAATTGAAGGCGGGAGAGGCCGCACCCGATTTTGCGCTCGTGGACACCAGCCTGAAGCCGGTCACTTTGCAGGATACTACCGGCCAGGTGCGCATCATCAGCGTGATTCCGTCGCTGGACACACCCGTGTGCGACGCGCAAACCAAGCGATTTAACGAAGAAGCCGGCAAAATGCCCGGCGTCAAGATCATCACGGTGAGCATGGACCTGCCCTTCGCCCAGAAGCGGTGGTGCAACACCTTCGATGTGAATCAGGTGACCATGCTTTCCGATCACAAAGATGCATCGTTTGGCTCAAATTATGGAACCTTAATTAAGGAACTCCGAATTGAAAGTAGGGCCATTTTCGTCCTGGACCCGGACAATACAGTGCGCCATGCCGAGTACGTGAAGGAAGTGGCCGATTTCCCGAATTATGAAGCCGCCCTCGCGGCCGCCCGAAGCGCTGGGGCCGCCACGGCTTAACGCGCGAGGTTTCCCTGAACCCCACAACGTCATCTCCGTCGCTTGCCGGTGACCATCTCACCCGCGCGGTGGAAAATCCGCTGGTGAGAGGCGGGCTGACGCTCATTGCCGGAGTCCTGGTGGGAAATCTGGTTGGGTTCGCGCGGGTGGCGGTGACGGCTTACCTGCTGGGCACGCATAGCCGGGCGGATTCGCTGGCGGTCGCGATGGGTCCGCTCGACACGCTGAACAGCATGCTGCTCAACAGCATGATTTTCGCCTTCGTCCCCATGCTGACCGCCTGCAAAGGGGAGGAACGCACGGCGCTGCTGTTGAAATTGAGCCGGGTGTTCACCTGGGTGTTCAGCGCCATCAGTGCCGCCGTGATTCTCTGCGCGCCCTGGTTGATGCGAGCGCTGGCGCCCGGCCTGGACCCCTATTATTTCGGCGCCGCCGTCACTACGCTGCGGATTCTGTCGCTTTCCACGGTGGCCGCCGGGTCGGGTGCCCTCTACTGCGCCCTGCTGTATACCGACCGGCGATTCGCGCCGACCGCGTTCTACCAGGCCGCCATCAACACCTTCACCATCATTGCCGCCTTGACCCTGTTCCGCGTGCTGGGAGTATACGCCTTTGCCATTGGCTATACCGCCGGAGCGTGGGCCCAGTTGGGCATCGTCTGGTATGCCGCGCGGCGTCCCCTGAAGACCGCCGGCCTGCCGGAGTGCCGCTTTCACTGGTCGGAGATTCTGGGCAAACCGGCATTCTTCGTGGTATACGCTTCGGGACTCGCTCTGAACGTCACGTTCACGCGCGCTTACGCCACGCACGCCGGTCCCGGTATGGCCGCGGCACTGGACTACTGCATGCGCGGCGTCGGCGTTCCCATGGCGCTGCTGGTCAGTCCCATATCGAATTCGCTGCTGCCGGAGATTGCCCGTTTGCGCAGCTTGTGCCGCATGCGCCAGGCCTTCCGCCTGATCGATCGGACGGTGGCATTAGCGGCGCTGGTAGCGGTGGCCGGATGCGCCTTCGCGCTGCTGTTCCGGAGCCCTGCCGTCGCCCTCTTCTTCCAGCGCGGCAGCTTTACTTCGCAATCCACGATGCTGGTTTCGGCGGTGTTTCTGGGCATGGGTCCGAGCCTGGTGGGGTGGAGCCTGCTGGAGATTATGTCGCGCTCGCTGTTTGCGCTGGACCGGCCGTGGCTGCCGGTGATCGCGGCGGCGATTCCGGTGTTGTTCAACGTGTGCCTCACGCTGTGGCTGCGCCCACTGCGTCCGGAACTGCTGGGCATTGGTTCCTCACTGGGCTTGCTGTTGGGCTTTCTGGTGCTGTTTGCGATGGCGCATCTGAATCGCAAGGTGTGGATGGAGCAGAGGTAAGGGAGGCTGGATTTCCGTGGCTGTGATATACTATGGTATATACCACGGAGGTACTATGCCGCGCACTGCAAAGCTGTTTCGCAATGGGCGAAGTCAGGCTGTCCGTTTGCCGGCCGAATTTCGCTTCGAAGGAAGCGAGGTTTTCATCCGGCGGGATCCTTCAACTGGCGATGTCATCCTGTCGCGGCGGCCGGAGTCCTGGGAGAGCTTTTTCGAACTGGCCACGGGAGTACCTGAGGATTTCCTGTCTGACCGCGGAGATCAGCCGCCACAGAAACGCAAACTGCTGCGATGAGCCAATACCTGCTGGACACCAACATCGCCAGCTATGTCATCAAGGGCAATTATCCAACGGTCCGGCGGCACCTGGCTGTGGTCCCGCTGTATCAGGTTGCCATTTCCGCCGTGACGGAAGGCGAATTGCGATATGGTGTGGCGCGACTGCCGGCGGCTACGAGTTTGAAAGCGATTGTCGAGGAGTTTCTGACCCGCGTGGTGATTCACCCCTGGGACTCAGCGGCGGCGAAAGAGTATGGCCGGATCCGCGCCGCGTTGGAGCAAACGGGCGATGCGCTGGGCAATCTGGACACGATGATTGCCGCCCAGGCGCTGGCCACGGGATCGACGTTGGTCACCCACGATAAGGCCTTCTCCCGTGTCAAAGGCCTGGAGATTCAGGACTGGACGAAAGCGTGATTCAGCGGCTCCGGTGTGGAGCGACAGGCGCGGGTTCGCCAGGTTTTCGACTACGGTGCGGGGAACAGCCACTCGAGGACAGCGCCGAAGCGGGTGCCCCAGGCCCGTTCGTTGTGACCGGCGCCGGGGGCTTCCAGGTAATGGAGCGTTGTGCCTTCCTGCCAGCCCTTCTGGAGCAATGCATCGCGCAAGAGGCGAAGGTCTTCGATCACCGCTTCGGGAGTTTCACCCTCTTGCGTGCCGGAGTCGAGCCAGAGGCGGGGGCGTTCGGGCGCTTTGTAGTGGCGCACCATTTCGAGAATGGAGCGGCGGTCCCACCATACTGAAGGAGACAGCACGGCGGCGGCCGCGAACACACGCAAATCGGCAAGCGGGTCCACACTCGACGGGCAAAATCGCGTTCCGACCTCCAGGCTGAGCTTTTCACGATGAAAGCGGGGAGTTCGCCCGGTGTTCGGAGCCTGTTAAACATCTTAGCCAACTGGATCTTTGCGGGCTCTACGCTAGAAGCGTGCCTCGCGCCCCTCGATCGCCTTATAGACGAGAGTACGACTGCTCGGCCCTGAAACGCGGGAGCCAGCCGACGAGCGGCCTCATGGCATCATGCCGCCACTCACAACGAGTGGTACCAGTCCAAAACAACAGTAACTTCCACGCCGAACTGTCTTGACGTGGATAGTCCACGTCTCGTCCCCGCAGTGGAGAAGGTCGGGTTGATTCCACCCACTTATCTTCGCCAATCGGCGAAGATAATCATTTTGTGCCTTGGAGCGTCCTCGCGTTCTTTGTCCCAAAGTGTGTCGGTTATAACGAGACCGCTGGAAAGGCTTACTTCGGCCTGGGTCGAAGCGCGGATGCGCGTGCCGGCCCAGAGTCGGGTCATACCCGCCTTTTCAATGTGCGGAAAGCGGTCAACTGGATAAATTGGATGCGAGTAGTCGCTTCTGGTCGCTTATAGTTGGTGTTATGAAATCTTAGTAAGTAGGATACACGGCACCTTGACATTCGACGCCCTCGGAGCGAAAATCGCACTTACATGAGGTTCATAGCCGCATCCTTGGTTGTTTTGATCTCTTCAAGTGCATCGGCTCTGTTCGCAGCCGATGAGGGAAAACACATCGTCATTTCCTCTACGGTCCTGCGGACATTGGCAATTACGGCACCTTTGCCCGAATATCCCGCATCATCCATTGCCGCGGGGCACGAAGGTCGCGCGGTAGTGGTTCTGACGTATGATGAGCGTGGCGTGCCCAACTCTGCGACTCTGCTTGAGGCGCCCGACTCCGCCGTCGGAGAGGCGACAAGGGTGGCCGTGCTTCGCTGGCGATTTAGGCCCATGACGGTGGATGGCCATCGGGTCGCGTCGCAAACGAAGGGACGCCTCATATTTTACTTCCTACTACGTCCGGGAGGCCCATCGGTGACGGATGCGGCTCAAGTTATTTTGCACCAAGAGGACAGCAAATCCAGGTTCAGAAGTAATGAGTGATCCATTGAGTTTGAAACAGCTTATGCTTGAACGCGGATTGACTAGGCGACTGACGAAGTTCATCTATGAGTGGACACTAGTCGGTCTAACAGCGGCCATAATGTACGGGGTCTATTCTGCGGCATCGCCCGTCGTCCTCAGGTGGTACCATGCGTTACTACCCAAGCAACCCACTCGACCGGCCATAATGACCGGTGGCACAGTCAGGATTAACGGCGTGGATTTTGGTTCCTCACCCATAAGCATGGTGTTGATCACATCTCCGCAATGCAGGTATTGCCTCGCCAGTGGCGATTTCCACCACAAACTGGCTGAAAGTGCCCGGGTGAACCACGTGCCGTTGTATATTGCTGTTCCGTCAGTCCGACAGGCCAGCAGGTACATTCAGAGTGTCGGTCTTCAGGGAGTGATAAAGTCGTGGGCCGACCTGAGTTTTGGATTCTCAGGCACCCCGACGGTTGTGGTCGTCGATAAGCAGAACATCGTCCGCGCGACACTGGTAGGCAAACTCCCGCAGGAAGCCGAAAACCGATTATTGGGTCTCCTGGAGCATCCTCAAGACCTGGATACGGTCAGCGGATTGGACGGGCGTGAGGTGATGAGCGGGGAGGATCTGCGCATCCTTCGTGGCAAGCAGAAGGTGATCCTGATCGATGTGCGAGAGCGGAACGACTTTGCCATCTGGCACGAGGAGGCGGCCGTAAATATCCCGCTCTTGGAGTTCGAAGTCAGGGCGCCGTTTGAACTCGACCGAAGCGCGACGTTGGTCGTCGATTGTTCTCAATTTTCGTCCGAACGCTGCGCTTCGGTTCTCGGAGTGGTCAAACGGCAGGGGACGATTGCCGTCCCTTTCTCTGAAGGGCTGGTATTTAAGAGCTGTGAGTCAAGTCCGCACTAAAGAAAGAAAGGAGGTGAATAGACGCTATGAACAAGAAGCAGATCCTTCTTAGAGGCCTAGCAGCGGCGGCGCTAACTATCGCTGCGGTGCAGGCGGTTCCGAAGGTCGAAGCTTGCCAACAATGTGGCTATACCGGGCAATTCCCGCTTGGTCAATGGTACAGCTACTGCCAAGAAGGTAACGACTACGCATGGGATTTCTGTATCCCCGGCAACGGCCAAAATCAAGACTGCACAGTTGGAGGGCAATGCGGTAATTGGAGCTAACCTTTGGATAGGGCTCGTCCGTGTTGTAGCACGGACGAGCCGAACAGTTAGGAAGAGGTGAGGTTATGCGAAAGACCCGTTCGAGAGGTTGCATGATTGGGGCGTGGATCAGTTGCGGCGTGCTGTGGTGGGCGGCCGCTTGGGGGCAAAGTTTAGCCGGCCAGCCGGCACGTCCCTCATTCGACGTCGCGTCGGTAAAGCGTTCGGTTCCGGGGAGCCCAACGCCGCCCGTCATGACGGCTAGCTTTAATAATCGTGTTCAGGGTCGATTGGGGGGACGATATTCTATGCACCATGTCTTCCTCAGAACATTCCTGCAAATTGCCTACCAATTGCCAAGTTATCGGTTGTCTGGACCTGGATGGATGGACTCGGAGCGTTATGATATCGACGCGACCATGCCTCGGGACACGCCGGATGACACGGTTCTCGTCATGCTCCAAAACCTCCTGGCTGAGAGGTTTCATCTGGAAACCCATCACGACCAGCGGGAGACCAGCGCGTATGTTCTGGTCGTCGCGAAAGGCGGACCAAAGTTGACGTTAAGTGCCGAAGGCACCACGCCCGATGTCCGCATGACGGTTCGGAGCCTGTCCCTCAAGAACAAATCGATCTTCGATCTTGCGAATATCCTCGCGCTGTTGAGTGATCGCCCCGTGGTGGACTCGACGGGTTTAGCGGGTAGCTACGATATTGAACTGAACTGGGGCGCGGGCGTAGCCGCGTCCGTCGAATCTCAGCCAGATGCTGCATCCGGACACGCACTGAGCATGGCAGCCGGATCTGCGGACGCTATGGGCGCGCTCGGTGTACTTCACACCCTCGGTTTGAAAGCTGAGAGCCGCAAAGTGCCGATGGATTTTCTGATTGTGGACCGCGCAGAAAAGGCGCCTTCCGGCAACTGAAGACTGTAACCGACCAAATATGACATGCGGTACTTTGATCACGAAGGACGTCCAGTTCCACAGGGCGGAGCGTGGCGATCTGACAGGTTCGATGGTCGCACTTGACCAGTTGATGCGGTCCACGCTGGAGGTAGATTCGGAACTCGGTTGGGACCTCTGGCCGGGGACCCTTTGGCCGGAAGCTCTTGGTCCCCTCGGCCGAGATTTCCGAACGGCTAGCGGTTTCATGGGACACAGGGTTTGTTTACAAAACCTGGATGCCCTCGCCAAGAGGGTTCAGTCTCCCGCGTATGCATTCGTAGTGGGGCTCCCGAATGTTCCGAAGGTAGCTGAGTGGCGGCTTCAAGCTTCCAGTGTGGGATTTCCGATTTGCGGCATTTTGCACGCCGCCAACTTGCCTGATCTCGGTTGGAGCTATCTCCGCATCGCTCTCGGCCTGGAAAACTGCGATGCGCTGGTAGCCACCAGCCTTGCGGGAAAGGCGGTCGTAGAACAAGCACTTTCCCGGATCACAGAATGGGCTGCAGAGCGGTTCGGCTTACAGAAATCACGAATTGAGCTGCCGCGAATCAGATGCATCCCTCTGGGAACGGAGGTTCCCGAGGCTCTGATGAGCGGCTCTCAAGCGCGATCACTTCTCCGAATTGCTGAGGATGCGTTTGTAGTGCTTTACTTGGGACGGTTAACAGAAAGGTATAAAGCCGATCTGGGCGGTCTCATTACAGCTTTTGCTGCCGTCGCTAAGGAGAACAGCAACGCTTGCTTGCTCCTGGCTGGCCAGACGACTGACGCTTCATACGTCGGGTACATCAAGGCGCGCCTTGGGATGGCCGATCTTCTCCACAGATCTCTGATTCTCGAAAACTTTCCAGAGTACATGAAGTCTACCATTTTGGCCGCCTGTAGTGTGATGGTATCACCGGCTGATTGTATCCAGGAGACTTTTGGACTTTCGCTACTTGAGGCAATGGCACAAGGGAAACCCGTAATTGCATCAAATTGGAGCGGGTATCGGGAACTCGTTGAGGATGGGAAGACAGGGTTCCTGCTCAGGACATCGTGGTCGCCAGAAATTGCCGGGATTGTCTCCACATTCGCCCCACTCCTGGATCCATTTGAAATAGCTCATCGGCTAGCGCAAGCCACCGTCGTTGACTGCGATGCGCTCACGGCAGCGCTGAAATCTCTGGGGGAACATCCGGATCTCGTCCGACTGATGGGTGAACGTGGCCGAGAGCGCGTTAAAGAGGACTTCTGCTGGCCCCGTGTTGCGAGACAATACTTGGAGCTTTGGAAGGAACAGGTTGAAACCGCTGAGGCCCCGAGAACAAGGCGGCATCCGATGCATGACTATGATGCCTACTTCTCGCATTATGCGGGCCAGTTTGTTGACGATAATTCCACAATCATCGTCTCTACGGCGAGTGAGCCGGACGGACATTCCATCGGTGGGTTCGGGTTATCGGAACGCCGTGCCCAGGAGATTCGGGGACTGCTCAGCTTTTGTGGGAATCGCCCAAAGCTGGTGTCCGAGGCTCGCCGGGCGGGGTTCTTGTTGCACACCGTTCTATGGGCTGCCAAGCAAGGCATCGTACAGGTTTGTCCGCCGGTCGGCGCGCTCTTGGGTTGACGACGAACCACCCGATGATGATCGCGGTTGTGAGGGCGGCCGCCCGCGGGCTGGTTCCCTAACCCGCGGGAAACAGCCACTCGAGCACCGCACCAAAGCGCGCGCCCCAGGCCTGTTCGTTGTGCCCGGCGCCTGCCGCTTCCAGGTAATGGAGAGTCACGCCTTCCCGCCAGCCCTTCTCCAGCAGCGCGTCGCGCAGAAGCCGAAGGTCTGCGATCACCTCCGCGGGAGTTTGGCCCTCCTGGGTGCCGGAATCGAGCCAGATGCGGGGGCGCTGCGCCGCCTTATGGTTGCGCACCATTTCGAGAATCGAGCGGCGGTCCCACCATACGGAAGGGGATAGCACCGCGGCGGCGGCGAACACCCGCGGATACAACAGCGCGGCCTCCAGCGCCACCAGTCCGCCCAGGGAAGACCCGCCGACGGCGTGTCCCGTTTTGCGCGTACGGTATTGGCTGTCGATGAACGGCTTCAGCTCGCGGGCCAGCATCTGCGAGTAGCGATCGCCCTTGCCGCCTTTGCGGCGCGCCGGATCGCGCGTCGGCGTGTACTCGGAGACACGCCGCACGCCGGTGTTGTACACCCCAACCAGGATCACGGGCTCGATGGCGCCGCTCCGGATGAGTTCGTCGGCGGTGATATCGGCGCGCCAGTCCTGTCCATAGAAAGCGGTGGCGGGGTCGAACAGATTCTGGCCGTCCTGCAGATACAGCACCGGACAACGGATTGTGCTCTCGTCGTAGCCCGGCGGAACGTACACTGCGATATCGCGCGGCGTGGAAAGGTAACCCGAAGGAAAGCGGCGATGCAGGCGAATTCTGCCTTCGTCTTTAGCGCGGCAAACGGACAATTTCCAGTGTACGCTACGGAGAGGCCATGCGCAGAGAATACGTGAAATGGTACAGCCCGTCGCTGCATCGCGAGATGGAATTGCTCGCCTATGGGGAGCGCGGCTTCCCTGTTACTGTCTTCCCCACTTCCGGCGGACGCTTCTTCGAGTATGAAGATCGCGGCATGGTGAATGCGCTTCACTCCAAATTGGATCGCGGCGAGCTGCAACTCTTCTGCGTGGACTCGGTGGATTCGGAATCGTGGTACAACCAGGGGGCTCAACCGGCCGACCGCCTGCACCGCCAGAACGCCTTCGACGCCTACTTCGCGCTGGAGTTCGCGCCCTTCGTGCGCCAGCGCACGAGTTGGCAGCAAATGGGCCTCACCGGATGCAGCTTCGGCGGATACCACGCCATCAACCTGGCGCTCCGCCATCCCGATATCGTCACCTACGCGGTCAGCATGTCCGGCGCGTTCGACATCCCGCGGCGCTTCCTGAACGGCTTCTACAATGACGACGCGTACTTTCACAGTCCGCTCGACAATCTGGCAAACTTAAACGATACCTGGTTTCTGGATCGCATTCGAAGGAATTATTATGTACTTGCAGTGGGCAACCAGGACTCACTGTTCGACCAGAATGTGAAACTGGCGCATTTGTTCGGGACCAAGGGCATCCCGCACCTGCTGGATGTGTGGGAAGGGTTCGGGCACGATTGGCCGTGGTGGTACCGGATGGCGCAAAAGTTTTTTCGGCACTGAACGAGAATCCGACGGATGGCTCATTTTAGGCGGCTTTCCTGACAGTGTGAACGGTGATGAATTCAAGGTTGGTCACGGCCATGCGCTTGGCCTTCAGCAGCAGGTAGCGG
>JARLGM010000044.1 GCA_031292755.1 Candidatus Sulfopaludibacter sp. | reverse complement strand
TTCACGCTGTCGTTCACCGAACCGACTACCCCGTGCCGGACGCCATCCGGATCCAGAGTCACCCCAGGTGAAGGAGGCATCAGGTTGGCAGGCTCTGTGCCGAGAGTAGCTGATACACTTGTGTTTCGCATCTCATCGTAGACGCTTTTGAAGGAACCGGGAGTTGGTAACTTTCGGAGGTCCATTGGGCGGATTCGCGCAGACTACGAAGAATGGAATCGTCCTATGGCTCGGATTGCCAGCCTGCAGAGCTTACGTTTCCACGGATTTCTGACACCCCCGGCTCCGTCCCTGACAACGGGTGGGTCGGTGTAGTACACTTTTGCGGATTGTAGCTTTTTCCAAAAAACACTGCTGAACGGGTTTTAACATTTTTGGGCTCTTGGATTACGAAAGAGGCGTGACCGGAGTTGCGCCTTCCACTTGGGAAGCATTTCAAGAACGTCTGTTTCGGCTTTATGAGCAAGACGCCCCGCTGGAGGAAATCCGGCGAGGCCTTGAAACATACGTTCAGCGCTGGAAGCGATGGGTGGTTAGTGGTCTGGGGGAAACTATCGGTCTTTTTGCGAGTAGTGACTCGGGCGCATTTGGCGTGCACGTTGGACCAGTAACAACAACCCCGAACCCAGTGCCACTAGGATCGTAGTTCCGGGTTCCGGCACTCCTGGCACCGTGAGAGCTGAGGATATCCCATAGAGACCTTGTTTTAAAGCCCCCCCCACTGGATCGTAGGGGTTGTAGGCGATCCACCCCGCGGAGCGAAGGCCGGTACCCCCTGCCTCGACGGGCGATTCTCCGAGTGCCTGGCCGGTAAATATGGTCCCATCGCTGTTTGTCCCAGTCCACGTAACCAAGTTAATCAAATTGCTGCCCGTGACAGTGACAATGATGGGGCTAAGAATGGAGCCGGAAAATAGCCCCGTGCCCGAGGTGCCAGTACCGTTTGCTACCAGGGTTCCGTCAAGAAGGTAAATGCCGACCGTCGAAGCGGAGAACCCAATGTTGGTTGCAGCGGACACGGACTCGGTGGAGCCGATTGCGGTCCAGGTGGCGCCGAGAGCGGCGAGTTGTGGGATTCCAGCGGCTTCCGTAGACACCTCAAGGTTGTAGGTGGAGATGTTTGCAGACGATCCACCGTATGTCCCGTCGGTCGCGAACACGAGACGATATTGACTGCCGGGAGCGAGACCGGGCGGGACCGTTATAATTGAAGCCTCTGAGCGGGATGCGATACCGACCAAAGCCATAAACAGAACAAACAAAACCCTAAGCGAAAACATGCGGCACTCCTCATTTCGACTTCGTTAATTCGTTCACCAATGAGCTAGGCTACAAGGGCGGAACGGGGTCGTTCCCATTAATTTGAACTCTCGGCCCCCCCGGTGGTACACCCGAGACTCCCTCAACTAGCTTGAATAGGCTGACATACAACTTAAGTATTGCCAAACGAAATATCACGCCGACTCAGCCATCTGTGTTTCACAACACCAGTCGGCTCGTGGGGGCACAAGTCGAGTGGTTCCAGACCCGGAAGCCTATTCCCAAAGCCTTCAGCGACCTCTGTACGCAAGGCCGACTTGAAAGAGGGGCCGCCTGACTATTCTGCCCGGTGCGTCCAGGTCTCCTTGATCAAGAGGGGCAGGTCGTGCACCCAATCATCCTTGCTTACTCCGCCAGGGTAGATCACGTGCGCGAGGTTGTCTTTGCTGTAGGCAAGGACAAAATTGGCGTGCGACACTCCGTAGTTGCCGGTAGCCGGTCCCGTTTTCGTCGCCATGGGAACTCCGGCAGCCCGCTCGACCTCCCCGATGACCCGTTCGGTTCCGGTGAGGCCGATGAAATGCCGGTCGAAGAGATCCAGCCAGCGGCGCACCACGGTGGGAGAATCGCGTGCGGGATCGGTGGTCACAAAGACGAGCTTGACCTGATCCGCGATACCGGCGGGCACCTTCTTCAGAGCGGCGCCCAGGTTCGCCATGTGCATCGGACACTGATCGGGACAGTTCGTGTAGCCGAAGAACAGAAGCGTGACATATCCCCCGGTCTTCTGCTTGAAATCAAATGGAGCGCCGGAGGTGTCCGTCAGGACGAATCCCGGCTTCGGCAGGGGCGGCGAGACTAAGCCGCCCCGGTAGTTGTTGTTCTGCTGACCCAATGCCACAGACGTAAAGGCCAGAAGGAAAAAGAAGAATCCTAGCTTCATGCGGCTCTCCTATTAGTGAACGATTACGGTACCCTTCATGCCCAGGACATCGTGAAGGCCGCAGATGTAATTGAAAGTGCCTGGCGCGGTGAAGGTCACGCGGAACCGGGTAAAGTCGAGGGGCGACTGCGGTTGTAAAACGGTTTCCTGGTTGGGCGCGCCGATAAAGCCCGAGTTCACGCTGTCGTTCACCGAACCGACTACCCCGTGCCGGACGCCATCCGGATCCAAAGTCACCCCAGGGGAAGGAGGCATCAGGTTGGCAGGCTCCGTGCCGAAAGTAATGGTGTGGAATGGCGGCGTAGCCAGGTTCGTCCATTCGACGGTGTCGCCAACGTGGACGACCATTGTCGGACCAAGGAAGCGCATCACCGAGGTGGTCTCCGAGCCTCCTCCGGTGGCCAGGACCGCCGAGATACCAGCCGTTACTTCATGCGCGGTCTGCAGCGCGTCGAAATACCCGAGGCCCTCGAGCCCAATGGCGTCCGCCAACAACCCGGCTCGGTCAATGCCCGCCTGACGGTCGTAGAAAGCCTGGTCATAGGGAAGCGGCGCCGATAGCGGAAGAACATGAATTGCTCCCGTCATTCTGGTGTGCACCAGGCACACCAGCTTGAAGTTGTTGGCAGACGGGAAATTGACGGTGTAGGTTAGCCCTGTCGTTGAAGGGCCGGAGCTCACGCACAGGGAGCCATCGAAGCCGGATCCATCGGCCGTGGTACCGGGACACCCGACGAAGTTGCCTGTGACCGGCGAATTCAGCGGCGGCCGTGTCTGGCCGGGTTTCAGGAACGTCACGGTGTGGAGTTCGCTGGTCGAAAAGGTAAACCGGATGCTATCGCCGGCGTGGATCCAAAACTCATTCGGCAGGAAGGCCAGAGCCTGGTTGCCCAGGTCCGCGCTCTGCGCGCCGACCAGAGCCTGCCACTGAGTAGCGGATACCGCGCTTGTGCCGGCCCCTGCCAAAAAGGCCGCCACTAAAAGCGAAGCGGCCCGTCTCGATATGCTATGGAACTTCTGCATCGTCATCCCTCCTTGTGGCGGAAAACTTTGAGCCAGATTGGCATTGCTGGGACGGAAGGTCAATCCAGGGGCTGTGCCTTTTGTGTTCCCGCGATGTTCCCGCTTAAGCGGCGGGAAACCAAAGCCTTACCGTGACGTGTGAAAGCGAGTATACTCGACCTACCAGGAGTGAGTATGACCGGGATTGGCCGCCCGATCCGCTTTGGGCTGTTCGAAGTCGATGTGCACACGGGCGAACTGCGCAAACAGGGTCTGAGGATCAAACTCCGGGACCAGCCTTTCCAAATCCTGCTGCTCCTGCTGGCACACCCGGGCGAAATAGTATCTCGCGAGGAACTGCAAAAACAGCTTTGGCCGGCTGACACGTTTGTCGATTTCGATCGCGGTCTGAACAAAGCCGTCAATCACCTGCGCGACGCCTTGGGTGATTCGGCGGAAAGCCCCCGTTTCATCGAAACGTTACCGAAGCGCGGCTACCGGTTCATCGCTCCGGTAGACGCCGGTACCCCCGACGGCCACCCACCCGCACCAACTCCGGAGACGCAGCAAGCGCTCGCCGCGGAGCCTGGCGCGCGTGGGGCAATCCACGGCTTCCGGCCGAAGCTCCCGTCCCGGCTTCCGTGGGTCATCGCCGGTCTTGCGTCGGTAGTGGTAGCAATCTCGGCGGCGCTGCTATGGCATGCCACGCGGCCGGCGGACAGGTCCATGATGCGCTTCAGCATTGACCTGGGTCCCGATGCAATCCGGGGACGAGCCGACAATGGTGAATTCTTCAATCCAGTCATCTCGCCGGACGGAGCGCGCTTAGTTTTCCCTGCGAAGGGGACGGATGGCAGGGAGCAACTGGCGGTGCGCCGCCTTGATCAGTCCACAGTCACGTTCCTCGCCGGCACCGAAGGAGCGGCCGATCCCTTCTTTTCTCCGGATGGCCAGTGGATCGGTTTCTTCGCCGGCCGGAAGTTGAAGAAGATTCCTCTCCAGGGCGGCGCGGTGGTTTCGTTGTGCGATGCGGCCAGCCTGGAGCGTGGCGCCTCCTGGGGAGAGGATGGCACGATCATTGGCAGTCTGGATGCCGACCATCTGTTCCGCGTGCCTGCCAGCGGCGGGGAACCGGAGATCATCGGCAAGCCGGAGCAGCACGGCGAGCGCACCTGGCGTTGGCCGCAGGTTCTGCCCGGCGGTGAGAACGTTTTGTTCACCGGCGCCGTCGCGGCTTCCGGCCCCGCTCTCGATATCGCCAACATCGAAGTTCTTTCGCTCAGGTCGGGACGGGTCAAGATAGTTCGGCACGGAGGTTACTTTGGGCGCTATCTGCCTGGCGGCTACCTCGTCTTTTTCCGCCAGGGAATGCTCTATGGCGTACGGTTCGACCCCGGTCGCCTGGAGACACATGGCGCGCCGGTGCACTTGCTGGAAGCCGATTCTGACCGGATCTCTTTTTCCCAGACCGGGATTCTGCTGTACGGGAGCGCGGCGAGGCGAACCGGAGTCGCCCCCGTTGCCTGGCTGGATAGCACCGGAAAGTCACAGCAGGTTGTAAGCCCATCCAGCGGAGTATCGCGCCAGGCGGAGACTCCTCGCCTTTCCCCGGACGGCAACCGGCTGGCGTTGGCGGTCGCGGGAGACCTCTATGTTCACGACCTGCTACGCGGCGCGGTAACCAGGCTGACCTTCGATGCCGCTCTGAACCGGCAACCGGTCTGGATGCCCGACGGGCAGCACATTGTTTACTGTTCCGATGTTCCCGCAAGCGACGGTGAATTCGGTATCTGGTGGGTCCGCGGCGATGGTTCCAGCCAGCCTGAGAAGTTGTTCGGCGAGAGAACTCCCCTTGAAGTGTCGTCGATTTCGCCTGCCGGACGCACCATAGCTTTTGTTCGGACGGGCAAGGAGAAGGGGCATGAGATCTGGACGCTCCCGCTGGATTTGGCCGATTCGGACCATCCCAAACCGGGGAAGCCCGAGCCATTCGCGAGCGAATCCCTCAGCCAGGTAGACCCGGCCTTTTCACCCGACGGCCGTTGGATCGCGTACGTAGCTACCAACGGCGCCGGAATCGGAGGCCAGGTTTCGGTGCGCCCGTTTCCGTCTGCGCCTTCCTCGGCCAGGTGGCAGGTATCGGAATCGGAAAGCGGGGCAAAGTTCCCCGTATGGTCGCGCAATCGCCGGGAACTGTTCTACGTAAATTCCGGCAACCGCATCATGGTCGCCCGATACACGGCCGATGAGCACGCCTTCACCCCGGAGAAACCCCGGCCGTGGTCGCCGGCACCGCTGTTCCGGCCAGCTTACAACGCCCTTTGGAATCTGGACATCGCACCGGACGGCCGGCGCTTTATCGTGCTCGCTCCACCCGAATCCAGGAGCGAGGAGCCCAATACTCTCCACGCAACCATCCTGCTGAACTTCTTCGACGAACTGCGGCGACGCCTGCCTTTGGGTTCGAACTAGCCGTTACGCCCCCGGGTCGAAGTGCCAGTCCAGATGCATCCACAGAACGCGAGCCCAGCGCGTGACCAGCGGCACCAGCGGCAGGTAGGCCAGGAACGCCGCGCCCACGGACCAGTCGAACGGCCATCGCGTGAAGTGCCAGATGCCCAATACCAGGACCAGGCCGGGCGGGATGGAGAGAAGATAACTGACATACAGCGCGCCGAGGAAATAGCCCGGTTCGCGTTCGTACGTGTGGCCGCAGTGAGGGCACTGTTCGTACATATTGAGGAAGCCGCGCCAGAGCGAGGTACGAAATAACGGGCCCTCCCGGCAACGCGGGCAGGACTGATGACGGATTGCGGTCCAAACACTCACCACGTTTCGAGCATAGCGCCGATTTCCGTGTTTTTCCCCCCAAGTGGGGGAAATTGCGCATCCTGATCGACAACAGCCCGTAGGAAATATCCACACAACGGACCAAAAGACTCCAATTAAGGTATTACGGGCCTTTGGTCTTAATCTTGCAATGGTAGCGCCGACAGGAAAAGGAGGTTTGTTTGTTCAGGGACTCGGGCCATCTCATACGCCCCGCAGTGGTTCTTCTTCTCGGCCTTGGTATCTTTCTGGCCATCCGGGCGGCCGTGGTGCCAAAGGGATTCGGCAAGTACGGGCATTACCGGCCGCAGGCGCTGGCATTAATTCGATCGAAACCGATCTCTTTCGCCGGCCAGGACATGTGCCTGATGTGTCATGACGACCAAGGCAAGGCGCGCGCCGCGGGCAAACATGCGCACGTAGCCTGCGAAGCGTGCCACGGACCTCTGGCGGATCATGCCAACGACCCGGCGGCGCACAAGCCGGTGCTTCCCGACGTAGCCAATCTCTGCCGCCGCTGCCACGAAAAAGACGCCGCCAAGCCCAAAGGCTTCCCGCAGGTGGTGACCGCGGAGCATTCCGGAGGCGTGTTGTGCAACGGCTGCCATCAGCCGCACAATCCGCACCTATAGGAGAGATGCCATGGAGATGACCCGTAGAGACCTCTTCACAATCGGCGGCAAACTGCTGGTGCTGGCTTCGGTGGGAGCCACCCTGGAGCAGATTGTGGGCGCCGAACCGGCTCCCGACGCCTACAAAATGGCGGACCACTGGTGGGGCATGATTATCGACATCGATAAGTGCATCGGCTGCGGCAACTGCGTGCGCGCCTGTTCCAAAGAGAACAAGGTGCCGGGCGGTTACTTCCGCACCTGGGTGGAGCGCTACCAGGTGGCGGAGGGCAAGCAGCCCAAAGTGGAATCGCCCGACGGCGCCATGGAGGGCTTCCCTCCGCTGACCGACGAAAATATCAAGAGCTTCTTCGTGCCCAAGCTTTGCAATCACTGCGCGGATTCACCTTGCACGCAGGTTTGCCCGGTGGGGGCCACGTTCATCAGCCCAGACGGAGTGGTGCTGGTGGATCCCGATTATTGCCTGGGCTGCCGGTATTGCGTGCAGGCGTGCCCTTACGGATGCCGGTATCTGCACCCGGAAACCAACACGGTGGATAAGTGCACGCTGTGCTATCACCGCATTACCCAGGGGTTGACTACGGCTTGCTGCGAGAACTGCCCCACGCAGGCGCGCCAACTGGTGGACTTCAAGGATCCCAAGGACCCGGTGCACGAATTTCTGCGCCACAACATGGTGCAGGTGTTGAAGCCCTACATGGCTACCAATGCCAAAGTCTATTACAAGAACCTCGATGGTTCGGTGAGGTAAGGAGAGAGCAATGATTCCCGGCGTCGATGGATTCATGTATCCCAACGAAGTGGAGTTGCAGTGGAGCCTGTTAATTGTGCTGTATCCGTACATCACGGGGCTGGTGGCGGGCGCATTCATTCTGGCTTCGTTGGAGCGGGTGTTCAAAGTGGATGCGGTCCGGCCCACTTACCGGCTGGCCCTGCTCACCGCCCTGTCGTTTCTGCTGGTGGCGCCGCTGCCTTTGCAATTGCACCTGGGCCATCCGGAGCGGTCGTTCGAGATGTATCTCACGCCACACACCGCTTCGGCGATGGCTATGTTCGGCTTTGTGTACCTGTGGTATCTGACCGTAGTTCTGTTACTGGAGATCTGGCTGGAGTTCCGCGCCGAAATCGTCTACCTGGCGCAAACTACCAAGGGACTGCGCAGAGTGATTTACCGCGCGCTCACGCTGGGCTCGATGAACGTGAGTCCGGAGGCGCGCAGGTTGGATGACAAGGTGGGTTACATCGTCACCGTAATCGGGATCCCGTCGGCATTCATGCTGCACGGGTATGTGGGCTTCATTTTCGGATCCATCAAGGCCAATCCGTGGTGGTCCACTCCGCTGATGCCGATTGTCTTCCTGTTTTCCGCCATGGTCTCCGGGATCGCGGCGGTGCTGCTGCTGTACGTAGCATCGATGAAGGTGAAGAAAATGGCGGTCGATATGCGCTGCGTGGATACCATCGCCAAGTATCTGTTCTACACCTTCTGCATCGATTTCACCCTGGAAATGCTGGACCTGGTGCACCGCACGTATGAATCCGACGAAAGCTTCCGCAGTCTGGATTTCATGGTGCATACGCGCCTGTTCTTCTCGCAGGTGGTCCTGCAGATTTTCCTGGGAACGCTGGTGCCGCTCTGCCTGCTGGCGGCCAACCAGTTGTGGAGATTTACCGAAAAGGCGCGCCGTGCGATGTATGTGACGGCGTGCAGTCTGACTATGATTGGGATCTTCGCCATGCGCTGGAACGTGGTGATTGGGGGCCAGCTCTTTTCCAAGAGCTTCCTGGGATACACCACGTACAAGATGGCGTTCGCCACCCGCGAAGGACTGTTGCCGGCGATCGCCCTGATGCTTCTGCCTTTCGCGATCTTTTTTGTACTGGTGTACCTGCTGCCTCCGTGGCAAGAACCGGAGCACGTGTCCGCGCCGGCTGGGGACTAGAAGCGGGACAGGCAATAAGGATGCGGGGACAGACCGGGCTGTCCACACGGCGCAACGACGGCGCCTTGGGACAGGCCGGTCAGTCCCCGCGGCGTTTAAAGTCCCCGCGGCTTTTAGGAGGTTGCGATGCAACCGGAGTGGGAAGCGCTGCAAGCCGAAGTGCGGGAGCTGGCTGCCCGCGTGGCACGGCTGGAGCAGGTGACGGGAGTCGCCCGTGCGCCCGCTGCGCAACCAGCCGCAGTGCCGCGCATTCGTGCGCCGCTGCCGGTGGCGGCATTCGGCAGGGCCATGCTAGGGCTGGCGGGCGCCTATCTGCTGCGAGCCCTGACCGAAAGCGGCGCATTGCCCCACCGGGCAGGTATTGCCGCGGGCTTGCTGTATGCCATCTGCTGGATGATCGCGGCAGCGCGCACACCGGCCGCCCGGCGCGTGGAAACGGCGCTGTACAGCCTTACCAGCGTGCTGGTGCTTTGTCCCCTGCTATGGGAAGCGACCCTGCGCTTTCACGCCATCAGCACCTGGACCGCCGGCGGGATTCTGCTGTTCTTCACGGTATTCGGTCTGGCGGCATCCTGGCGCAAGAACATCCTCATTCTGGCTACCGTCGCCACGCTGGCGGGCCTGGGCACGTCGGCGGCTCTCCTGATTGCCAGCTACGATGTGCTGCCTTTTACGTTCGTGCTGCTAGCCATTGCCGCGGCGGTGGAAGCATCGGCCTGCCTGGATCACTGGCTGAGCGAACGGTGGCTGGCCGCGTGCGCCGCCGATCTTTCGGTCCTGCTGGCCACCTGGCTGGTGACGCGCGAGTATGGCCTGCCGCCGGACTATGCGCCCATCCCGCACGCGAGCCTGCTGCTGGCGCTGGTTGCGCTGCTGGCGATTTATCTATGCAGCACGATCATTCGCACGCTATTGCGCGGCTTCCCTTTCACGTGGTTCGAAACCGCGCAATGCGCGGTAGCGATGGCCATCACGGTGGGCGGATGCCTGCGGCTTTCGGCCGAAGATCCGCGGCTGGCGCCGCTGGTGGGCGGAATGGCGCTCGGGTGCGCGGCGGCGTGCTACGTGGTTTCCTTCGCACGGCTGGACCGCGGCGGTGCTCCCAGCCGCAATTTCTATGCCTACTCGACCTTCGGCATTCTGCTGGCGCTGGCGGGAGCGCGGATCCTGCTTTCGGGCGATGCCGCGTCGCTGGTGTGGTCGGCGCTGGCGCTGACGTGCCTGGGCCTGGGAAGCTTCTATGGGCGATTCACGCTGCAAGTCCACGGCGGCATCTACTTATTGTTGGGGCTGCTCGGGTCGGGTGCGCCGGCACAGGCGGGAAGAATGCTGCTCGGAACGGCCACGCAGCCGGAGCGCGTGTGGATGACCGTCCTGGGAATTGGGGTGTGCGCGGCGGGATTGGTGGCGTGCCGTCAGGACGGTCCGAAGGTGGCGCTCCTGCGCCTGGCGCTGGCCGGGGCGCTGGTGTGGCTTGCGGCGGGACTGGCCGCCACCGCGCTTACCGGCGCGTATCACGGCTACTTCGGCGCGGGAGCGACTCATGCGTATTGCGCCACCGTGCGCACCAGTGTGCTGGCAATCGGCGCGCTGCTCGCGGCGTGGGGAGGGACGCGCTGGCAAAATCCGGCCTTTTCGCGATTGATCTATCCGCTGATGCTGCTGGCGGCATACCGGCTGGTGGCCGAAGATATGCACCAGGAACAGAAAGCGGCCAGCGTGATTTCGTTGTTGGTCTATGGCGCGGCACTGATCGCGCTGCCGAAGCTATTGCGCGGGCCGGAAGCCTGCGCTACTTCAGAACCAGAATCTTAATGTTTTTAAACCACGCCACATCGTCGTGGTTCTGGAGCGAAATGTGGCACTGTTTCACGGGCTGCTTCACCAGTAATTCGTAGACCGGCGACCCTTCGCCCCATCGTTTAGCCATGCTGGCCGCCACTTCCGGCGCTTTCAGGCTGCCGTCTACCACTTTTTCCCCGTTGAGCCAGTGCTCCACATGATCGCCGCGCACCACCAGGCGCGAGTGATTGAATTCCCCCACCGGCAGGGTAACGTCTTTCGACGCGGGAAAGATATCGTAGAGCGCGGCCGTCTGGTGGAGCTTGCCGTTGTGTATGGCGTCGGAGTTGGCGGCGTTATCGGTCATCTGATATTCGAAGCCGATCACGTAGTCCTGGTCCTTGGCCGGCCGATCGGTGCGGCGTTGCTGGAGCGCGGCGTTCACGTTGTCCTCAAAACGGGGAAGGTGCCGGTCGGGCAGAAAGACGTGGTCCTGAATGCGGTATTTCAGGCCGCTGTTGCCCCTGGGCGATATCTTCCAGTCCCACACCAATTCGAAATCGGCGTAGGTGTCCGCGCTGAAAAGGTCCTCGGTGATCTTCGGGCGCGAAGTGGCTTTCAGGCATCCGTCCTCGATGACGAAGGAATCGCCGGGCGGGGTCTTTTTCGTGGGGTCGACCCAGTGGTCGAAGGTCTTGCCGTCGAATAACAGGATCCAGCCGGCTTTTTTCTCCGCCGGGGTGAGTTGGTTGTCGGCGGCCCACAGCGAGGTGGCCGCAAGCATCGCGCCCAAAAGCGCGCACATCTTGAACATGCCATTATTGTCACATGCTCCGGGTCATGAGTCTGGGAATGCTGTTGCTGCTGGCGACGGCAGCGGTGGCGCAGGATACACGGGTGGTGCTGCTGGGGACAGGCAACCCGAATCCCGACCCAGACCGGATGGGTCCGGCGGTGGCGATTCTTTCGGGCAGCCGGGCCTACATTGTGGATTGCGGTCCTGGCGTTGTACGGCGCGCGGCGCAGGCGGGCATTGCCATGGCGCAGATCACGCGCGCCTTCGTCACGCATCTGCACTCCGACCACACGGTGGGGCTGCCGGACCTGATTTTCACGCCGGCGGTCACCGGCCGCCAGGAGCCCCTGGAGATTTACGGACCGCCGGGAATACGCGCCATGACGCAACTGGTGATGCAGGCGTGGGGTGAAGACCAGCAGATCCGGCTGCATGGCCTGGAACCCTCGGTCGCGCAGGCGTATGTGGTGCACGCTCACGATGTGGCGCCGGGCGAGATTTACCGCGATGGCGCCGTGCGCGTGATCGCCTTCGCGGTGAATCATGGCTCCTGGAAACATGCGTATGGGTATCGCTTCGAAGCTCCCGATAAGATCATCGTACTTTCGGGTGACACCACTTACAGCCCGGGACTGATTGCCGCGGCCAAAGGCTGCGACATTCTGGTGCACGAAGTCTATTCGGAAAAGGGGCTGGCCTCCCGCCCCGCCGACTGGCAGCGTTACCACCGCGCGTTTCATACCTCCGCGCCAGACGTAGGCCGCGTGGCCGCGCAGGTTCATCCCAAGACCCTGGTGCTGTATCATCAACTGGGCTGGGGACAAAGCGCCGATGAGATTCTGGGAGAAATTCGCCAGGAATACAACGGAACCACAGTCTTCGGCAAGGATCTCGATGTTATTCGCTGAGGCATAACCAAAGTCAGGCTAGACCCACCGGCGGCCGGCAGGCACAATGAGGGGAGATGTTCCTCAACATTCGAAGAGAGTTCCCCGCCCCGTCATTGACGGTCTTCTTCTCCTTGCAGGCATTGGATCTTTTGACTACGCTTATCGGTCTGCGCGTGGGCGCGTCAGAGGGCAGCTACTTCGTGAGCCGTCTGATGCACCTGGGCACCATCGAAGCGCTGCTGATTTCGAAGACATTCGCGATCCTTCTGGGACTGGCCGCCCTGCGCTTGAAGCGGCCGCGGGTGGTCGTCTTTCTCAACTACATGTTCGCGGTAATCGTCACCTGGAACCTGGCCATGATCATCTACACTGCCCGCGCGTAGCTGGTCGCGATCCATACCGATACCTGCGTAACCGGGTACGCGGCGGGCGCGCGCACGGTATTGCCGAGATCGCGCCGCACCTGATCGGATGGATGCCACCGAACTCACCCTGTTGAACGCGCGGATGGGATCCCGCTTTGCGCGGCCACCCATACGTGAAATCGGCGTTTCGGCGAATTCACTCCGGCGTCTTGCCGTGGACTACGATATCGGTGAAGGCCTGCAATTCGCGGAGGTACTGTTCGCGGGCGTCTCTTTCCATGGCGCGCGACATCTCCACCGCCGCGCAATCAGCTCCATGCGAGGCTTGGGCGGCCGCGAGATCGAAGCGGAATTTTGCGGCGCGCACGCGGGCGCGCCACTGCTCTTCGACAGCCCGTTGCCCGGCGAACAGGCTCGGATCCTCGAGGGTAACGCTCATGTATTCTATAGTACTAACAGTACCAACCAACTGCAAGGGGGGTGGATTCCTGAACCGTCTTAGGGAAAGTCCGGAGTACTTCTAAGCGCGTTTGGTTCTGGTATGCAGCCAGTCCCTCAGCGTATCGCAATGTACCAGGATTCCCTTGCGCGAATACCCGATGTATCCGTGGCGGCGCAGCGTGCTCATGTGCTGGCTGACGATTTCGCGCGAAGTGCCCACGTATTGCGCCAGCAGTTCGTGAGTGAGTGGCGCGATGGTCACGTCGGCGTGCCCGGCAGCGGCGCGCGACCGGTCGGCGAAATCGACCAGGGCCCGTCCCAGACGGTGTGACGTATCCTCTGCCGAGAGGCTCTCCAGCCGGTCTTTAAAACTCAGGCAGCGCTTGACGATGACCTGCATGAGAGCGACTGCCAGCCGCGGATCTCCGGCGATGAGATTGGCGATTTCCGCGGCCGTCCACGCCATCACTTTGGCCGGTTCCACCGCCAGGGCCTGCTCGTCGTCGCGGGGGACGCTCAGAAGGGCCGATTCTCCGAAGAGGTCGCCGGCCTGATAAATGTCCACCGCCACGGTGACGCCCGATTCGGTCAGACGCAACAGCTTGACGCGTCCCTCGATCAACAGACAGAGGCTGCCGGAATCGTTGCCGGGACCGTAGATCTGCTGGCCCTTGGCGAATGAGTGAATGTCGGAGTACGGAAGATAGGCGAGAACCTCTTCCAGCAGCGGCTTATGTTCCGGTTCTGTGGTCGGCATTATCGGCATTTTGACATGGGAGTCTTAAATTCACGGTGCGTTTCCGTACAGCGCGCGTTGGATTATGATGACTCTGATGCCACGCAACTCTTCGTCCGGACCCACCCGGCGGCAATGGCTGGGCAGCGCGCCGGCCGCCCTTTCCGCGGTTTCCGCCGCCGCGCAGACGGGCGCATCCGCCCGGCGGCCCAACATCGTGATGATCATCAGCGATCAATTCCGCTGGGACTGTGTGGGCGCCATGGGCGCGAACCCCATGAACCTGACACCCAACCTGGATACCATCGCGCGGCGCGGGGTGCTGTTCCGCTCGGCGTTCTGCAATCAGCCGGTGTGCGCGCCGGCGCGCGCCAGCATCTTCACCGGCCAGTATCCGGCGCGGCACGGCGTCTGGAAGAACGCCATTCCCCTGAAGGAGGACGCCACCACGCTGGCAAGCACGCTGCGCGCGTCCGGGTACTCGGCCAACTATATCGGCAAATGGCACCTGGGGCCGGCGAGCGATCAGGGTCCGGTGGCGCCGGCGAATCGCGGTGGGTTTCTGGATCTGTGGCAGGCCGCCAATACGCTGGAACATACGTCTCATGCGTACGAAGGCGACCTGTACGACAACGCCGGAAAGCCGCTGCATTTTTCCGGCGTGTACCGTACCGACTTTATGACCGGCCTGGCGCAGCAGTTTCTGCGCTCGGCGAAGTCGCCATTCCTGCTCACGCTGTCGTACCTGGAAGTCCACCACCAGAACGACAAGGACACGTTCGACCCGCCCACGGAATACGCCAAACGGTATCCCAATCCATTTATTCCGAAAGATCTGCGGCCCCTGCCGGGGTCATGGCCCAGCCAGCTTTCCGATTACTTCGCCTGCGTGGCGAAGATGGACGAAACCGTGGGCACCGTTCGCAAGACACTGGCGGAGACCGGGCTCGCCGACAACACCATCCTGATGTTTCTGAGCGATCATGCCTGCCACTTCAAGACGCGGAACACGGAATACAAACGGAGCCCGCATGAGAGTTCCATCCACGTGCCGCTGATTGTGGAGGGACCAGGCTTCAATCGCGGGCTGGAGATTTCCGAACTGGTGAGCCAGGTGGATGTGACGCCGACGCTGCTGCAGGCCGCCGGATTGCCCGTGCCCGCGGCGATGCAGGGCCGCAGCATGTTGCCGCTGCTGGATCGCAAGACCGAGGGTTGGAACAACGAGGTGTATTTCCAGATGGCCGAGTTCGTGACCGGGCGCGGTCTGCGCACGCCGCAATACACCTACGCTGCGATGGCGCCCAAGGAGCGCGGATGGAAAGCTGTGCCATCGGCGCCGAGCTACGTCGAGTACGTGCTCTACGACAATTACGCCGACCCGTACCAGCACGTAAACCTGGCCGGCAGGGCCACCCATCAACAGGTGGCCGCGGCCCTGCGCGCCCGCCTGCTCGAGCACATGCGGCAGGCCGGCGACCCCGCTGCCACGATCGAGCCCTGCTGGTTCCCGTACTCATAGGCGTGGGCCGCGGTTTTAGTAAACTGGATTCCCATGAAACGCATTCTCCCTGGGATCCTGATTTTCGCCTCGCTGGCGGCTGCCGGGAGTTTCACGCTGGACCAGGTGCTTTCCGCACCGTTTCCTTCGGAACTGGTGGCCGCCCCCGGCGGGCAAAAGGTGGCGTGGTTGTTGAACGAGCGCGGCGCGCGCAATGTGTGGGTAGCCTCGGCGCCGGATTGGAAGGGCGTTCGCGTCACGTCGTACACGAAGGACGACGGACAGGATATCGGCGAACTGCATTGGACGCCGGACGCCAAAAGCGTCTACTACACGCGCGGCGGCGACCTGGAATTTCCGGGCCGGCCCGATCCCAACCCCAGCACCGATCCCGATGGCGTGGAGCAGGCCGTGTGGGAGGTGAGTCCCGGCGAGATGCCGCACAAGGTGGCGGATGGTTATTCGCCCGCGCTCTCTCCCAAAGGCGACCGCATGGCGCTGATCCACGGAGGGCAGATCTGGATTCGCGGCGGCGAGAAGACGGCGCCGCTGTACCATGCGCGCTCCGGCGTGACTTCGCTCGAACCAACGTGGTCACCCGATGGCAGGAAGCTGGCATTTGTCAGCGACCGCGGCAATCACAGCTTCATCGCGGTGTACGACTTCGCCAGCAAGGAGCTGACATATCTCGACCCCACGGTGGATCGCGACCGCAACCCGGTATGGTCGCCCGACGGCAAGCAGGTGGCATTTCTGCGGACCGCCGCGGGCGGCGGACGCGGAGGCATTGAAGGCGCCGGCTGGTCCATCCGCGTAGCCACGGTGAGTAACGGCATCGGGCGGCAGATCTGGGCTGCCGATCCCGGTCCGGGCAGCGCTTTCCACCCGGTGGTGTCCGAGAGCCAGTTGTATTGGGCAGCGGGCGACCGGATTGTTTTCCCGTGGGAGAAGGACGGCTGGACTCACCTCTACTCGGTGCCGGTGGAAGGCGGCGCGGCCACGCAATTGACCAAGGGCAACTTCGAGGTCGAACACGTTTCGATGACCGGCGATCGCCAGGAGTTGATGCTTTCTTCGAACCAGGACGATATCGACCGGCGCCACATCTGGCGCGTTTCCGTATCGGGCGCCCCGGCGCGTGCCGTCACCAGCGGCACCGACCTGGAGTGGATGCCCGTGGCAACCGCCGGCGGCGTGGCGTTCCTGCATTCCGGTACGAAGCAACCCGCGCGCGCCGCCATCCAAATCGGGGGCGCCGTGAAAGACCTGGCGCCCGATTCCATTCCCGCCGGGTTTCCGGCGAATTCGCTGGTGGTCCCGCAACAGGTGATCTACAACTCCACCGACGGGATGCAGATTCACGGGCAGTTGTTCCTGCCGCCGGACCTGAAGCCGGGCGAGAAGCGCAAAGCGCTGGTGTTTATGCACGGCGGATCGCGCCGGCAGATGCTGCTGGGCTGGCACTACATGGATTACTACAACAACGCCTACGGCATGAACCAATACCTGGCCAGCCAGGGATACATCGTGCTCTCCATCAACTACCGCAGCGGCATCGGCTACGGGCTGGCATTCCGCGAGCCGGCCAATTACGGCGCGCGCGGCGCCAGCGAATTCAACGACGTCGAGGGCGCCGGGCTCTACCTGAAGAGCCGGCCCGATGTGGACGCCGCGCACGTGGGACTATGGGGCGGATCGTACGGCGGCTATCTCACCGCGATGGGGCTGGCGCGGGCTTCCAGCCTGTTCGCGGCCGGTGTGGACTTCCACGGGGTCCACGATTGGACGGTACGGAATGCCGCCAATGCCGGCGCGCCCGCGGCGTCCGGAGATCCGGCGGCGGAGGCTGCGCGGCAGGAAGCGGTGCGAGTGGCTTATGCGTCTTCGCCGATGGCGTCGGTGAGCGGGTGGAAATCGCCGGTGCTACTGATTCACGGCGACGACGACCGCAATGTGAACTTCAGCGAGACGGTCACGCTGGTGACGGCGCTGCGCCGGCAGGGCGTCTACTTCGAGCAGTTGATCATCCCGGATGAGATCCACGGTTTCCTGCGGCATACCTCGTGGCTGCGCGCATACCAGGCGGCGGCGGACTTCTTCGCGCGGAAGCTGTGAAGATTATTTGGCGAAGCTGGTGACCGCTTCGATTCGCCCATCCGGCCGGAGTTGAAAGACGCTGGTTCCGCTCATGCGTTTTTTGCCTTCTTTGTCGGTGGCAATCCATTCGGCCAGCACCGTGCCCTGGCACTGCCGCACAGAGCCGTTGCGCCGCACTTGGATGCCGGGCATGAAGCGCTGGGCCGCGCCGCTGTGCGCGGTCAGATCCTCGAGCCCTGCGAGCAGGCTGTAGCGATCGCGGAACGATACTTCGGGCGCCGCGACGCGAGCGAGGAATTCCGCGCGCGCTGTGTCGTCGGCGATGGTCCAGGCTTCGTACCACTGGTCGACGGTTGTCTCGGCGCCGGCATACACTTCGTTCGCCACCGCGTTGGCAAACAGCGAAAGCTGGAAGCGCCACCCCTGCACGTGGAGATCGCGCGGACCGGGTTCGGCGAATTCGTGACGGAGGAAGAGACGCGTTCCGGATTCGACCGGCTCCAGCCGGATGGTGACGCGCGAACTGCCGGGCGGTATCGGATTCCCGCTGGCATAGCCGTAAGTGAAGACGATGCGCTCGGGGCTTTGGATCTCCAGCACCTCCCCCACGGTTTCCACTCCGTTGGGATGGCGGATGTACACCTTGCCTCCAGGTGTGGCATCGATGGTAGACCCGGCGCCCCACCACGCGGCAAAGCGGGCGCTATCGGTGAAAAACCGAAATACCGTTTCGGGCACGGCGCGGATCAGAACGGTGCGTTGCAGGTCGTATGGCAGTTTCAGCATGAGTCCTCACTTTCTTCCGGGTTTCGGACCGCGGCGGGTCTCTTCCAATTCCGCGGCCAGTTTGAGTTTCCAGAGCGCGTCGTCCCACATCCTTTCCAGGATTTTCGCGACGGGTCCAAAGGCTTTGCGGCGCGCACGGTAGAAGCGATTGCGTTGCTGCGCGCGGACTTCCACCAGGCCGGCTTCCACCAGCGAGCGCAGTTGCAGCGATACTGCCGGAAAGCTGACGTCCGGCATGGCCTGGTGGATGGCGCCGGCGGACTGCTCCTGAGTCCAGACCAGGCGCAGGATCTCGCGCCGGCGTGGAGAAGCGATGGCAGCGAGAACCGCGGAGTCCATTCTCCATTAATTTAGTTTAAACTTAAATGACTGTCAAGCCTGTTTTGCTTCCAGTTCGGCCCAACGGTCATAGAGTGCGGCGACGCGGGATTCGGCTTCCTGCATGCTCTGGTAGCAGGCGTGGAGACGCATGCCGTCGGACACCACATCCGGCGATTGCATCTCGGCGCGGATGGCTGCCAGCTCCCGCTCGGCTTCGAGAATGCGCGCTTCGATCTGTTCCCATTCGCGCGCTTCCAGGTAGGAGAGCTTCTTCTTCCCCGCGCCGGACGCGGGCCTGGCGGACGCCGCACCGGGTTTTTCGGCCTTCGGTTTGGGCGCGAGTTGCGCCTGCTCCCACTGCCAGTAGTCGGCATAAAGCTGCGTAGTTCCCTGGCCATCCAGACCGAGCACGGCAGTCGAAACGCGGTCCAGCAGGTAGCGGTCGTGGGTCACCAGGACTAGGGCTCCCGGGAAGTCGGTGAGGCTGTCTTCGAGCACTTCGAGCGTGGGGATATCGAGATCGTTGGTGGGCTCGTCGAGGAGCAGCAGGTCGGCCGGTTGCAGCATGAGCCGGGCGATGAGGACGCGCGCCTGTTCGCCGCCGGAGAGACTGGCCAGAGGACGGTCCAACTGGCCGGAATCGAAGAGGAAGCGCTTGGCCCACCCGGCCACATGGATGGGGCGGTCCTGAAAAATGACCGTGTCGCCGTGCGCACCCAATCCCTGGCGCAGGGTCTGGGTGAGATCCAGTTGCTCGCGAGCCTGGTCGAAGTAGACCATGCGGAGCGCGTCGGCGCGTTCGATTTTGCCGGCGTCGGGCGCGAGTTCGCCGGCCAGCAGGCGCAGGAGGGTAGTCTTGCCGGTGCCGTTGAGGCCCAGCAGGCCAAGGCGCGTGCCGGGCGTGAGGGTGATGCTGAGGTCGCGGAACAGGGTGCGGTCTCCGAGTTGCTTGGAGATGGCTTCCACGGAAACCAGCCGCTTGGTGCGGCGCTCTGTGGCGGTGAAATCGATCTGCGACACACCTTTCGCGCTGCGGGTCTCCAGGTCGCCGAGTTCGCGCATCAGGCGGCCGGCTTCATCGATGCGCGCCTTGGATTTTCCGGTGCGCGCCTTGGCGCCGCGGCGCAGCCATTCCACTTCGCGCCGCACCTTGTTGGCGAGCGCCTCCTGGTGGCTGGTCTGCGCCAGCAGGAATTCTTCTTTGCGCTCCAAAAAGCGGCTGTAGCCGCCCTCCACGCGGAAGATACCCTCGGGATAAACGCGGTCGATCTCGGCCATATCGTTCACCACGTTGTCGAGGAAATAGCGGTCGTGGCTGACCACCACGCTGGCGAAGGCGGCCCCGGCAAGCAGCTTTTCGAGCCAGAGGATGCCCTCCAGGTCGAGGTGATTGGTGGGCTCGTCGAGGAACAACAGGTCGGGCTGGAGCGCCAGTTCGCGGGCGATGGCGAGGCGGCGTCTCCAGCCTCCGGAGAGGGCTTCGGTGCGCACGGCGCCATCGGTAAATCCGGCGCGGCCCAGCGTCTGATTGATGCGCGCGGAGCGTTCCATTTCGTCGAGGCGCTCGCCGGCGATGGCTTCGGCGATGACCTCCGCGGCGGAGTGCCCGGGAGCGAATTCGGCCTGCTGCGGGACGTATCCCACGCGCGTATTGCGCCGGATGGAAATGGATCCGGAATCGGGCTCCGCCTGGCCCGAGAGAATCTTCAGCAGAGTGGATTTGCCTGCGCCGTTGGGGCCGATCAATCCCAGCCGCTCGCCATCGGAGATGCTCAGCGAGATGCCCGTGAAGAGCAGGCGGGAGCCGAAGGATTTGGAAATGGAGGCGCAGCTTTCGATGAGGGGCATCAGGAACTCATCGCGGAGATGCGGAGACGCGGAGGAAGACGCGAAGGAAAACAAAAACGAGGTTGTAGGTCTCCGCGTCTTCCTCTGCGCCTCTGCGCCTCCGCGATGAAACGAATATTACTCATAGCGCAGCGCCTCTACGGGATCGAGTTGCGCGGCTTTCACGGCGGGCCAGACTCCGAAGAAGACTCCTACGGCTACCGAGACGGAGAAGCCGGTTACCAGGGCCCAGGTGGGCACTTTCGAGGGGAGGGACGGCACCAGGGCTCCCACCAGCATGGTGATGAGGATGGCGATCACGATGCCCAGGACTCCACCGGCCCCGGTGAGGGTCATGGCTTCCACCAGAAACTGGCCGATGATGTCGCGCTTGCGCGCGCCCAGGGCTTTGCGGACTCCGATTTCGCGGGTGCGCTCGGTGACGCTCACCAGCATGATGTTCATGACGCCGATGCCGCCCACCAGCAGGCCCAGGGCGGAGATGGCGATGGCCACCAGGCCGATCAGGCCGGTGATGCGGTCGAACTGCTGGATGATCTGGTCCGGCGTGGAGATGGCGAAATCGTCGGGCGTTCCGGTGGCCAGGCGGCGGATGCGGCGCATGGCGCCATCCACTTCGTCGTAAGCCTCCTGGCGATGTCCCGCGCGCGCCTTGGCGGTAATCATGTAGCGGTCGAGTTGCGGATAGCGGTTCATGGCGGTGTGCAGCGGAATGGCAACCGTGTTGTCCTCGCCATTCTCGCCGAAGAAACCGCCTTTGGCTTTGGCGTAGACACCGATGACGCGGTACTCGGCGCCATCCATCATGAAGGTGTTGTCCACCGGGTTGCCGCCGGGGAAAAGCGCGCTGGCCACGCTGTCTCCAATCACCGCGACGTGAGCGCCGCGCTGATCTTCCTCGGGGGTGAAGTAGCGGCCGGCGGAGAAATCGCGCGGCACGATATCTTCGTTGTTGGCGGCCAGGCCGGCGACATTGATAGTGTCCGATTCAAACCCGGGCACGCGCGCGGTGATGGGGTTCCCGTCTACCACTGAAGGAATGTAGAGGGTCAGCGAAACGTCCTCCACATCGGTGCACCAGCGCTTGATGAAATCGGCATACTCGGGCTTCATGGCGCGCCGCTTGCGCTCCTTGGGCGGGATCTGCTGGTCAGGCGCATTCGGGTCGCCCGAGGTCTTGTAGAGGAAGATATTGTCGGGGCCGAGTTCCTGGAAAAAGTCCACTACGCCCTGCCGCAGTCCGGTGAGCAGCGAGGCGACCGTCACCACGGTGGTGATGCCGATGACGATTCCGAGAACCGTAAGCAGCGAGCGGAAGCGGTGGGTCCATACGGCGATCACCGCCATGTGCATGTTTTCAGTAGGGCTGATATTCACGGCTTACTCCGCACGCAGGGCCACCACGGGGTCCAGTTTGGCCGCTCGCGAAGCCGGATACCAACCCGAAATTACACCTACAATGCTCGATACTGCGATGGACAGCACCACGTAGCCGGGCGTGATGGCCAGGGAAAGGTCGAAAAGCTTGCCCAGCAGCATGACCACCAGCGCGCCCATCGCCACGCCCATCGCGCCGCCCATCATGGCCAGCACCACGGCCTCGATCAGGATCTGCATCATGATATCGCCGTGCCGCGCGCCCAGGGATTTGCGCACGCCGATCTCGCGCGTGCGTTCGGTGACGCTCACCAGCATGATGTTCATGATCACGATACCGCCCACCACCAGCGAGATGCAGGTGACCGGCACCACGATGGCTGCCACCATGCCGAGCAACTGATCGATGAATCCGCGGATGGCATCCGGCGTGAGCGTATCGAAGTTGTCCTCCTGGCCAGGAAGCGCATGAAAGCGGGCGCGCAGGGCCACGCGGGTCAGGTCCAAAGCGTCCTGCAAGGTGAGGTCCAGGCCGGGACGGGCGCGGCCGAAGAGCGCGAATCCGGTGCCCGGGCCATACATGCGATCGAACGCGGTATCGGGGATGTAGATGGATTTGTCCTGGTCGCGGCCAAACGCCGAGCCCAGCTTTTCCTGCACCCCAATCACGGTGAACTCCACGCCTTCGACGCGCACAATCTTGCCGAGGGGGGAATCGCCGCCGGGAAACAGAGTGGTCATCACGGTGTCGCCGATCACCCCCACCATGGCGCGGGAACGGTCTTCCTGCGGGGTAAAGAAGCGGCCGTCCACCACTCCGATATCGCGAATCTGCACCATGTCGGCGGAGACGCCGATGATGGTGGTGTCCTCGCAGGCCAGGTTGTCGCGCTTCACGTCGGAGGTGTGGTTGCGGTACGGGCTGTACAGGACCTTGTCGCCGTTCAGGGCTTCCAGATAGCGCGCGTCCAAAGTGCGGATGGGCTTGTTGCGCTTGACCTTGTCGAAGTATTCGCGGCGGCTCATGCGTCCGGTGGCGGCGATCTGCGCCACCAGAAACGATTCCGACCCGAAGGCCTTGGCCGTGCTGGTTTCGGCATACACACCCAGCCCATCGATGGCGGAACCCACCATGATCACGCTGGCCACGCCGATGATGACTCCGAGCAGCGTCAGAAAGCTGCGCAGTTTGTGCGAACGGATCGAATCCATCGCCAGACTGAACGCATTTTGGAAGCTATGCCAGGAGCGGGAAAACCCGGGACCGGATTGGGACATCTTTTACCAGGATAACGTAAGATGATTATTCGGCACTAACGGATGCCTATTCTTCGTCTTGCTTATACTACGCAATTCCTGATCGCTTTGATCGCGGTTTTTCTGGTCTGGAGCCAGGTGGGCGGCCAGGGGCACCTGGATATCATGCCGTGGTACCTGAAACTGGTTCTGGGATTTGGTCTGGCCTACGCCATCGTGAAAGCCACTATTTGCGCGGTTTCCGGCGAGACGGCATGGAACGGCGCCACTTTGAAATGGCTCGGCATCGCGCTGGCGATGATGCTTTTATGCGGCCTGACCACCTACTATTATCATCTGTACGGGGAATCCGACGAGAATGACGAGCAGGACAGCGGCTCCATCTCTCGGCTGATTCCCAATGCCGGCCAGCCCATCGGATAGAATTAAGGTGCCGTGAGGCGGCTTCTCATTCTCGCCGTGCTAGCCGGTCTTTCCGCGGGCGCGCAGGAGGAGTATCGTCTGCGGGTGACGGTGGACCTGGTGCAGGTGGATGCGATGGTAACCGACGCCCAGGGCAACCCGGTACCGGATCTGAAAGCCGGCGACTTCCGCCTTTTTCTGGATGGCAAGCCACAGGAACTGAAGTACTGTAACTATGTCCGCGTGAACGACGCGGCGGCGGCGGCATCGCCCGGGGAGGTTGACACGGCAGCGGTGGCCGCACGGCCCGCCATGCCTTCGCAGCCGGTCCGGCGCGAGGACGTGCGGCGCACCATCGTTTTGTTCGTAGGCGATCTGCTGACTTCATCGGAAAGTATCCCAGCGATTCGCGCCGGGTTGAAGAAGTTCGTGGAGGAGCAGATGCAGCCGGGAGATCTGGCGGCCATCGTGCGATCCGGCGCGGGTCTGGGAGCGCTTCAGGACTTCACTACCGACAGGCGAATGCTGATGGCCGCGATCGACCAAGTGCGCTGGTCGACCAGCGCACTGGGCATCGGCGGCGCTTCGGCATACGAGGCCGTCGGCCAGCCCGGTTTGCAAGGAAACGGCGCGTTAGACCTTGCTCAGTTGGACAAGATCGATTCCATCGAACGGGCGACGCTGGCGACCACTTATTCGCTGCTGAAAGTGGTGCGCGCGATGGCTCCCCTGCCGGGCCGGAAGTCTCTCATCATTCTCTCGGACGGTCTGCGGCTCACCAGCCCTGACGAAATGGACCCCTTCGGGAATACCGCAACCGGCTCGGGCGCGTTTCTGGCGCCGATCTATAAAAGCATGCGCAACGTGGTGGACGAATCGGTGCGCGCGGGCGTGGTGTTGTATGCGGTGGACACGCGGGGCCAATCGTCGCTGCTGGCCAATGCCTCCGACAGGTTGAAGGATCCGGGAGCCGGCGCCGGCTCGCGGCGGGACGAGTACCGCGACAATCAGTGGGGCGGAATGTTCATTTCGAGCCAGACCGGCGGGTTCATGGTCACGGAGGCGAACCATATCGACGCGGCCCTGGCGCGCGTGATGGCGGACCAGCGCGGCTATTACCTGTTGGGCTTCCAACCGCCGGCGGAGGCCATGCACCCGGACAACAATGGCGCGCTGGACTTCCACCGGCTGAAGATCGAGATGGTCAAGCCGGGTCTGAGCGTCCGCTCGCACGCGGGATTCTTCGGGGTGGCCGGCGAAGCGCCCGGCGCGTCCACGGGTCCGGAACTGCAACTGTCGCAGCCGCTCGATTCCGCGACCGGTATCGGGCTCGACGTGGAGGCCGGTTACGTGGCAGGGAAACGCGAGTTCATCCGCACGACGGTCTATATCGACGGCAACGATGTGCTGTTCCAGGGGCCGCCGATCCACCGGACCGGCGTGCTGCACCTGATGGTGCGCGCGTTCAATGCCAATGGCGGGATGCTGTCTGGTGGAATCGACCAGATCCGCCGGATTGACCTGGACGAAGCGGGCTACGAGCGGGCGCAAAAGTATGGCCTGATTTACACCGCGCTGCTGCCGGCGCCGAAACCGGGATCCTACCGCGTTCGCGTGGCCTGCCGCGACGAGGCCACCGGCAAGAGCGGCGCGGGCGCGGATTTTGTCTCCATCCCGGAGATGAGAGGCAAGGGCCCACGGCTGTCGGGAATCGTTTTCCAGCACGATCTGGGGACCGACAATCACATTCTGCCGGCAACTATGCCGCGGGTGTACGCAGGCGGGGCGAGCGTTTCATTCGCGGTTCAGATTACAGGGGCGCCGGCGGACGGTCTCCAGATGCGGACGCGCCTGTACCGGAACGGCGCGCAGGTGTGGGAGAGCGCGCCCCTGCCGGTTGCGGGGTCCGCCGCCCGCGGATCGTTCGAGGTGCCGCGGGGGCTGGATCCGGGGAGATATATGGTGCGAGTGGAGATCGCCGAAAAGGCGGCGGACAATGCCGTGGCCTGGCAGTGGGCGAAGCTGACTTTGCGGTAGCCGCGCCCGACTATAGCGCCTCGCGGAGATGCCGCCGGTATTGCTCGAAGGCTTTGCGGCCGGCGGCTGTGAGGCGCAGCAGCGTCTGCGGCACCTTGCCGCGATAGGTCTTGGAGACCTCGATATACCCGGCCGACTCCAAGCGCGACAGGTGGCTGGAAAGGGTGCCCTTGTTCATGCCGGTCTCATGTTGGAGATAGAGAAAATCGGACCCTTCGACGGCGAATAAGAGAGTCATCAGCATAAGGCGCCCCGGTTCGTGAATGGTCCGGTCGAGTTCGGCGATTTTCCGGACTTGCCGGTTCATTGCTCTTCCGCCGCGGGAGGCTGGGTATGGCGAAGGTAGAGCCAGAAGCTGATGCCGCCGGAAATCAGGAGCAGGGCGCCGTACAACAGGATGGTGAATTCGACCGCCCCTACGGTTTTCGCGGAAACCGATTTCGTAATCCAGGAATGGGCTGCCAGCGATCCGACCAGGTCCGCGGGCAGAAGCGCAATCAGGATCGAGCCGGCCACCATCACCCAGACCACTGTCCATTTCCAGCGAACCGTCCGGGCGAAGCCGTGGGCATAGGTGGCGGCGAATACCAGGCCCATCAGGGACGCCGGAGTAGTCATCGATAAGTGGTGACGGATGGCGTAGAAGAGGATCACGGAGGCCGGCACCGAGATGGCGAAACCAATGATCATCGGCCGCCACAAGGTGTCGCGCCGGCTGTATTGGACGAACCCGGTGCGCGGATACGTGACGTACTTTTTGATCGCCTTGCTGCCGTAGTGGATCAGCAGGCAGATAGCCCCCATGAAAACCAGGAGCGTGTATGGCCGGTTCCAGACGGAACTCTCCGGTGAGCGGACCTGCATGCAGCCGAGCAGCGCAAAGCCGAGGCCCATAAAGCCGACTCCCAGTTCTCCGACGCCGTCGATGTTGTAGTAGGCTTTCGGCCGGTTCAGGAGACCGGCAACTTCATTCATAATACCTACTAGTTTGCAATGCCAACCTGTTGGCGTCAATATGGATAATTTCAACGCATCATTTCTACCTGAAGGCAGGCCCCGAGTGCGAGAGTTGGGGCGTGATGAGTTTTTTGATGGCCTGCGCTACGGCGTGAAGTCGCGCAGCTTTTGAACCGCGGGCGCGTCGAGCCGCTCGATCAGCGCCACCAGTAGTTCGACGGCCTGGTCGAAATCGCGCCGGTTCATGATTCCGTTGTGAGCGTGGGTGTAACGGACCGGCACCAGCAGGCACACGGTGGGAACGCCGCCGTTGCTCTTCTGGATCTCGGCCGAATCGTCGCCGTAGCCTTGCACCAGGTCGAACTGGAGCGGGAGCTTTTTCGCCGCGGCGGTCTCTTTCACCAGGTCGACGAACTTGCGGTTGGGCACCTGCGAGCTGTTGTAGAGGAAGATGCCGGGACCGCCGCCGAGCTTCTCCTGCGACTCTTCGGGGCGCCCGTTGACGTCGCCCGTCACGCCGGCTTCCAGAGCGATTCCGATGTCCGGCCTGGCTGCGTCAGCCGCGGTGTGGGCGCCGCGCAGTCCCACTTCTTCCTGGGTGGTGAGCGCCCAGATAATTTGGTTGCCATGGGGCAACGAGGCCAGGCGGCGAATGGCCTCGACAATCACGGCGCATCCGGCGCGGTCGTCCCAACCCTTACCCAGATAGTTATCGGTTCCGTTGAGGACGGTGAACGGCGCGTCCGGCACCACCGGAGAGCCCGGCCCGATCCCCATGTTGCGAACCTCGATCTCGGATTGCGCGCCGACGTCCAAAAAGAGGCTGTCGCGCGAAAAAACCCGGGCGCGCTCTTCGGCCGGTACCACGTGCGCGTCGCGGATTCCGGTGACGGCGTGCACCGGGCCTTTGGAACCGATGATGGTCCAGCGCTGATCCACCAGCGCCTGGTCCAGCCAGCCGCCCAGCATCTGCATGGTCAAAAGCCCACGCGGCGTGATGCGCCGGACCACTCCGCCCAGTTCGTCCATGTGCGCGTCCACCATGATGCGGGGGCCTTCGGCGCCCTGCGTGGCCAGGATGGAGCCCATGCCGTCATAGCGGATCGACTGCGCGTAGGGCTTCAGCGCTTCCACCATCAGCTTGCGGACAGGCTCTTCGAAACCGGGCGGCCCGGGAGCGTCGGCCAGTTTGCGGAGGAGATCGACGGTCGGGTCCTGGGCCCACAGAGGGAACGCGGTGACGGTGAGAAAGAAGTAGAAGACGCGACTCATTTTTGCTCCCGAAGAAATTTCATGGTGGCGCCGTTCTGGTAGAGCGTCAGCGCGGAACCGTCTTTGGCGAACTCGATCTCCCCGTTGATGGGGTCGTTGAAGAAGCGGGTAGGGCTCATGGGGTCGATGCGCAAGGCGCCCTGTCCGGTAGCTTGCGCGCTCAGGTGGTCGCCTTCCACTTTGACCGTCAACTTGAAATTCGGATTTGCGGCGTAGACGCCTTCGAATGCCTTCATGGCTTCGGGAGCCAGGGGGATGCGGGTGCGCGATTTCGTGGGGTCCGCCGGCTGTCCCAAAGCGATCCCCAGCAGTCCCGCGGCGAGCGCTCCGGTCTCCTGCGTGTTGGCGTTCGCCAGCACCACCGCCAGCAACTTCCTGGCGGGGATGCGAATGATCATGGTGTTGAACCCGTTGATGCCGCCCCCGTGCTCCACCGTATCCTCTTTGAAGCGCCTGGCGATAAACCAGCCGTATCCGTAGTCGTTGAGATTGGGCGTCCACATCTTCTTTTTCGATGCCTCGCTCAACACAGTTGTGCCGTAGAGCGCCTGGTCCCACTTCAGGAGGTCGTCGACGGTAGAGTAAAGCGAGCCGGCGGCATAGGGGAGGGACATGTCCAGAAACGGTGCGCGCGAAAATTTGCCGTTTTCGTTTTGATATCCTTCGGCGCGGTGGCGCAGGATCGAGGTGTAATGATCGAACCCGGTATCCTTCATGCCGAGGGGATCCAGAATGGCCTGGTGGAGCTGTTCTTCGTAGGTCTTGCTGGTCACCTTCTCAATCACGTAGCCCAGCAGGATATAGCCGCTGTTGTCGTACTTGAATTTCGTGCCCGGGGCAAACTCCAGCGGCTTGTCCCGCGTGAGTTCGATGATCTCCAGCGGTGTCCGCGCGGTGCCGGCCTGCTTCTCGAAGAAGCCGGGCAGTTCGGTGTAACTCGGGATTCCGGACTCGTGAGACAGCAGGTGATGGATGGTGACCGGCTGCCAGGACTCCGGCGCATCGGTATAGTATTTGCGGATCGAATCGTCGAGCTTGACCTTGCCCTGCTCCACCAGTTGCATAATCAGGGCGCTGGTAAATTGCTTGGTGATGGAGCCCAACCGGAACTTCGTGTCCGGCGTGTTGGCGATGTCCCATTCGACATTCGCCAGCCCGTAGCTTTTACGGAACAGGGGTTTGCCGTCCCAGGCCAGCAGGACCGACCCCTGGAAGCGCTGGCGGGTCACGGCAGCCTGAACGAACTGGTCCGCTTTGGCGGCGATATCCTGCGCCGGCGCGGAGGGAGCCAGCAGGAGAATGACGGGCAAAAGTCGTCGCAACATAATGGGCTTATTGTCGAACGCGGCGCGCGCCTGGCGCAATCGCCGATTTCCCGAGCGGATTGAAACCCCTGGCGATTCCGGACCATCTAAAACCGTGAGATAAAATATAGTTTCCGAAAGGTGCATGGTGAGACTTCTCGCGCTGCTGGGGTTAAGTTGTGTCCTGCTGGCGTCTGACTCCTCGGTGGAGCGGGCGCGGAAGCTGTACAACCTCACGGAATTCGACCAATCCCTCAAGATCCTCCACGCGATGCCGGCTAAAGACGCTCAAGCGTACGAGCTGATCGGCCGTAACTTATACATGCAAGGGGACTTCAAGCGCGCCAGCGAAGCCTTCGAAAGCGCTCTGGCGGCCGAACCGGGGAATTCCACAACGGCCCTCTGGCTGGCCCGTTCCTTCGGGCGGCGCGCAGAGACGTCCAGCCCGTTTACGGCGCCCGGCTACGCTTCCAAGGCACGCACGTACTTCGAGAAGGCGGTACAACTGAACGCCCGCAATCTGGAAGCGCTGAGCGACCTTTTCGAGTATTACATGGAGGCTCCGGGATTCCTGGGAGGCGGCCAGGATAAAGCCCAGGCGCTAGTGCCGAAAATGGCGGCAGTCAACGAAGCCGACGCACAGTGGGCGCAAGCCAAGCTGGCGGAGAAACGGAAACAGTATTCCACCGCCGAAGAGCACCTGCGCCGAGCGATCGAGGTTGCGCCCCAGCAGGTAGGCCGCTTCATTGAACTAGCGCATTTCCTGACAAAAGAGGGCAGGAACCAGGAGGCCGACGAGAGTCTGGCGCGCGCTGAAAAGATCGCGCCCAATAGCCCGCGGTTGATGTACGCCAAGGCGGATATCTATATTAAATCCAGCCGCAATCTTCAACTTGCCAAGGATTTGTTAAAGCGTTACATTAGCTCTCCTCTGTCGCCTGACGACCCCCCGCGCAGCGAGGCGCTCAAGCTGTTGAAACAGGTGCAGGGCAGCTAGGCGCGCCCGCGCATGCTATTCACCGAATCGCTCCGCTTCAGTTATGAGGCGTTGCGGGCCAATCCGGTCCGCAGCCTGCTCACCGGTTTGGGCATGGTGATCGGGACCGCTTCGGTGATCCTGGTGGTCACCATCTCGCTCACCAGCCGCGACTACATTCTGCAACAAGTGGAAGGGATCGGCTCCAACATCATTTTTGCGTACTTTGTATCGTCCGGGCCAGCCAACCCGGCGGCTGATGCGGATTACATCAAAATGGGCGATGTGGAAGCGATTCGGCAGAATCTGAGCTCGGACATCGTGGCCGCGACGGGCGTGATGTCGAACTTCGACCAGATCCTGATCGGCGGCAAACTCCAGGATGTGAAAATCAACGGCACCGATGGCGATTACGCCGAGGTGCGCAACATCGTGATCAGCTCCGGCCGTTTTCTGGCGCCGGGCGATGTAACCGGCCGCGAGAAGGTCGGGCTACTGACCGACCATCTGGCCGAGCGCATGTACGGCACCAGCAACGCCGCACTGAACCAGGTGATTAAGTTGTACGGCCTGCAATTCACCGTCATCGGCACATTCCATGAGCGCGTGGAGACGTTCGGCCAATCGGAGATCGAGCGCGACACCATCGTCGTCCCGGTTACCGTGCTGCGGTACTTCACGCCGGTAGAGCGAATCGATCCGCTGTACGTGCAGGTGCGTTCGCCGCAGGAAGTGGAGCGCGTAGCGGTGCGGGTGCAGGACCTGATCGAGAGCCGCCACCGGACGGGGGCGCATTACCGTGTGGACACGCTAACGGCGATTCTCGTAGCCGCCAAGAACATTTCCCTGATCCTTTCGCTGGTGCTGGTGCTGGTCTCGGCGATCACGCTGGTGATATCCGGCATCGGCATCATGAACATCATGCTGGTCACGGTCACGGAGCGCACGCGGGAAATCGGCGTGAGGCTGGCGGTGGGCGCTTCGGCGCGGGCCATCCAGTTGCAATTTCTGTCGGAGGCGATGATCGTGAGCCTGACAGGCGGCATTGTGGGGATTCTGGTGGGCGTCTCGATTCCCTTGAGCGTGGAACTGTTCGCGGACATCAGGATTCCGATCTCGCCGGTGGCGATTGTGGTGGCGTTCGGAGTCTCCTGCCTGGTGGGCCTGGTGTTCGGCATTCTGCCGGCGAATCGCGCGGCGCATCTGAATCCCACCGAAGCACTGCGGTACGAGTAACGTACACTACAGGATGTGCGGAATCTTCTTGCCATGGCGCTGCTCGGCGTCGCCAGCCTGCACGCCCAGGCTTCGTCCGATGCCTGGGCGCCTCTGCGCTTCCTGATAGGGACGTGGGACGCCCGCTCGGTCAACGGGGACGTACAAAGCTCCGGGTCTTACGTATTTCAAACGGAACTGCGCGGTCACGTGCTGGCTCGCCATGCCGCGACGAAGGACTGTAAAGGGCCGCTCGATTTCAATTGCGAACACAGCGACCTCCTCTACATCTACGCGGAAGGTTCGTCCTACCAAGCGATCTACTTCGATAACGAAGGGCACGTAATTCACTACAACGTCAGCACCCCCGCTCCCGCCACGGCTGTGTTCCTGAGCGACGAAAAACAGCCGGGGCGGCAGTTCCGGCTGGTCTACGGGTTGAAGAATGGCGTGATGAACGGGAAATTCCAGCTCAAGGCGCCGGGACAGGCGGAGTTCCGGTCCTATCTGGAGTGGACGGGCGGGAAGAAGTAGAGTCCCCTCCTCGCGCTACTCCTTTGTAGCGGCCTCGGTTGGTTCACGGTTCGATATGCTCTCGTCATGCAACGGCGCACGATCCTCCTCGAAGGGACTTTGGACGCCGTTCCGCAGCCTCTTTATCGTGGACAAGTCTGGCAACCGCCTGGGCTACGTAGAAATCGTGACCGACGTCCACGCGCAAAATGAGTTGGGCGATCTGCATTCAAAGGTGGCTGCCTCCCTCGAAGAAATGACCAGTACCATGACAGAGGTCGAGGCGCAGACCAAGTCCCATGCGAACAACGGAACCGATGCCAGCAAACTGGCCAATGCGACGCGCCACACCATCGGCGGCCAGGTGGCGCAGTCGCTTGCCGGAATCGACGAAAAGGCGCAACAGGTGGATGGAATCGTGGAGCAGATTGCACGGGCATCGTCCGAACAGTCGCAAGCCCTTTCTGCCCTGACGCAGGCGATCTCAGACCTGAGTTCCACAGCCCTCAAGTCGGCCGGAGGTCAAACAGCGGATCTGGTCCATATTTCGCGACGCTAGCCGACTGATCGCCGGAGGGTGCAGTAAGATGGCCTACGGAGGGGATTGAATGAAAGTCGGAGTTCTGGGTTCGGGAGGCGTGGGCCGTGTGCTGGGCGCGGGCCTTCTCAAACATGGTCACCAGGTGATGCTGGGCACGCGCGATCCTGGGAAAAAAGACGTGCGGGAGTGGCTTTCGCAAACTCCGGGCGCGCAAACGGGCACGTTCGAAGAAGCGGCGCAATTTGGCGAGATGATCGTGCTGGCCACGCTGGGGCGCGTGGTGGGAAACGTGATCGATCTGGCGGGCGCGGCCAACTTCGCGGGGAAAACCGTGATGGACGCAACCAATCCCCTGACCGATGAGCCACCGGTCAACGGCGTGCTGAAATACACCACCGGACCGAACGAATCGCTGGGCGAAGCAATTCAGGCGAAGGTACCGGCTGCCCACGTGGTGAAGGCATTCAACAGCGTGGGCCAAGGCCTGATGGTGAACCCGCAATTCTCGCAGGGCACGCCCACGATGTTCATCTGCGGCGATAGCGACGAAGCCAAGGCGCAGGTTTCCGGCATCGCGCGGCAATTCGGATGGGAGCCTTACGATTGCGGCGGCATCGTATCGGCGCGCGCCATCGAGCCGCTGTGCATGTTGTGGTGCCTGCCCGGCTTTTTGCGGAATGACTGGCAGCACGCATTCAAAATGCTCACCAGGTGAGGATCACTCCGGCAGGCCCAGCGCTCGTGCCGGATTGGTCTTCGACATGCGATCGATATCGGCCTGCGCAATTCCCTCGCGGCGCAGCACGGCGAAGAAGGCGGCAAGCCCGTCGGGGTGGAGGGGATTGCCCACCTGCCCGAGGTCGCTCGCCAGAATGCAGGACGCGGGTCCGACCTGGCGGATGGCGGCGGCATAGTCGCGCGGCTCGGATTCCTTGCCCTTCCCGATCAGGCCGTTATACACGAATTCCAGGTATGCGCCCTGGGCGGCGGCTTCGCGCATCTGCGCCACGGTCATTCGCACCGGCGCCAGCATGGCGTGGGTGACCACGATATGTTGGACGCCCTGGCGGCGCGCCTCGCGCACCAGGAGCAGGCACTCGGCAGCGGAGGAGTGCCCGGTTTCCAGCGTGAGGCCGTGCTTCGCGGCCAGCGCGATCACCGCGAGCACCTCCGGCAGCAGCCGGCCATCTTTAGAGACGGAAACGAACGGTCGGCTTTCCTTGGAGTAGCGCACCTGGTTTTCGGCATCGAAGGTGGGCATCCATATCACGCGACCCCAGCCGCCCTTCATCAATACCATGCGTTCGATGGCCGCCGGGTTCACGCCGCCTACGGAGCGGTTCAGGTCGATGCCGCCGAAGATTTCAATACCGGGCACTTCTTTGCGAACGATGTAGGCCAGGGCCGCCGTCGATTCGTAGTGATTCTTCAACACCAGCCCGCGCATGCCGCGCGCCTTGGCGAGGCGGGCCAGGTCGATGGCGTCGATGGAACGCGGCAGGCTGTCGGGATCGGCGTGGACGTGGATATCGATGACGCCCGGCAGAGGCGTCTGGGCCGCGGCAAGCGCGGACCATGCCACCAGCAGGGCCGCGCGTCTCATGACGGCTGGCCGGCGATGGCTTCGATCTGCTTCAGGTGGTTCAGGTCATGGCCGGCTATGGTCTCCACCACAACCTGGAAGGTCATCTCGCCGCGCTCGGGATGGTTGAGCGTTTTGGCGAAAGTGTCGGGCGGGAGCGCCTTCAGCAAGGCCAGGTTCCAGCGGCGCGCGGCGGAGAAGAGTTCGAGTGCCGCCGGAGCGGTATAGCCGGAATAGACTTTGGCCCATTCGTCCTGGTCGAACGGCTGGATGATGTGGTGCGGTTCCGCGGCGGCCTGGCGCAGACGGTAGGCGAACACGACTTCGCAATCGGCCAGGTGACAGAGGATCTCGCGAGCGGACCACTTGCCCGGCGCAGGGGTGCGGTCGGCGGCCGGTCCCAGGGCTGCAAGGAGTGCGCCGAGGCGTTCCGGAGTAGCAGAGATAACGGGAATTGCGGGCTGGCCGCCCAGAAAGCTGGCGTAAGGGTTCATAGGTTTCATGATACACAGAGGGCGGGAACGACTCAGTTGGAGCCGGTGTAGAGCACAGAAGAGTCTTCTGCCAAACCGGAATCTGCCAGGTTTTCTCCCCTGAGGTGCAGGCGGATCGCCTCCCGCAGATTATCGGTGACCTCATCCAGTATCTTGCCCTGGGTCACAACCGAAAGATCCAGGCACTCTGCGACGTACTGCTTTTCACCCTTAAAAATATGGGCCTGAATGATTTTCCTCATCGCTTTGCCCTATAAGTAGCAGTCTACACGTCGAGCGCGATCACCTCGTGATCCAGAATCGAGGGAACGGTCAGGGTGAGCGTACCGTTTCCGTACTGCACCGCCGGTTGGCCGCCGCTCACCAGCAGGTGGACGGCTTTGGGCCGCGCCGCCACTCGAATCGCAACCTTCTGCGGCGGGATGGGAATGAACTCGCGGATGGGGCCCTTCATCATCATCGGATTCGTCAGATTCACCAGATGCACGGTCACGGAATCCTTCTGTTGCCAGATTGTGATGTCCAGCGTCCCTAGCCCGGTCACGGTCACCGGGCGCGGTTCGTTGGCCGCCCAATCCACGGCGTTGCGGAGCAGTTTGCCGTGGTCCGGCGAGAGCACGTCCCAGAATGTACGATCGATGTCCCATGGGAAGTAAACCACCCTGCCCTTCCCGGTCTCGCGCAGGAAGACTTCGGGGATGTCCGTCCTGGCGACCCGCGGGTACACCTCTTCCATGGGCAGGTCGGGATAGGAAGGAATGAGCGTCAGCGGCGGATTGGGATACGCTCCGATGGTCCGGGTGTGCACGCGCGAGACGCCGTTGATGATGCGCGGCGCGTCTTCCAGTCCGGCCAGGATGGGATGGCGGCCTTCCAGCAGCAGGTACGAATTTTGCATGCGGGCATCGATGGCGCCGTCGAAGGATGCGCCGAACAGATCGGCCAGGCCGAAATCGGCGCGGCGCACGCCCCACTCGTCGTAGAGGGACGTTTCGTGCGTGGCGACGATGCTGCCGCCGCGCGCCACGTACTCGCGGATCTGGCGGCACTGTGCCTCGGAAAGCGCCGCGATATTGGGAAAGATGAGCACTTTGAACGGATCCACGTCGGCCGCGTCCAGCAGTTGATCGTGGACCATCTCAAACGGGATGCGCGCCTCGATGAGCGCCTGGTAATAGCCCAGGGTATGATCTTCCACCTTCTGCCGGGCGCGGTCGGCGCCGTAGAATTGCGCCGTCTGCTGCGAATAAACCATGGCCACGCGCGCCAGCGGCCGTTCGTTGCGCAAGTATCGCTCGTTTCGGAAATGCCACGTGTAGACCTGTTCCACGGGCTGGAGCCATCGCTTATCGTGCAGGGTGCCGGAAAACTTGGTGAACCACGGGCGCAGGCCGTTGGCGATGCCGTCCAGCGCCCACAGCTTCACTTCGGGACCGCTCTGCACCGAGTCTTTCCAGCGGTACGCCTCTTCGACGCCCACGCTAAAGATGCCGCCGATGGGCTTGCGTCCCATGGTGGACCGGTATTCCTTGCCGTTCTTACCGTTGGCCCACGGGGCGGCGAGGCCGCTGCGCGCCTGGCGGTCGGCAAACAGAATGGGAGCGGTTTCGCCGATCACCTTCATGTTGAGATCGGCCAGCGCGCCGCCGCCGGAATTGGGAATGTAACAGGCGGCGGGATTGATTTTGCGAATCTCGCCGTCCCACAGGTGCCACAGGTCGAAGAGGCGCTGCTGATGCCAGGCCATGTAGGCGCGCCGGGCCGGGTCGTGGGGATTGTTGGTACGCGGAAGGTCCATGCCGCTGGCCTGATGAAAATTCTCCTGGCAGTGCTCGCAGTAACACATGCCGGAGCCGGCCCAGCGATTGCTGAAGATGCCATCCACCTTGTATAACGAGACGATCTCGCGCGTCACCCCGGTCATGAAGTCGAAGTTGTACGGACCCAGGGCGCAGGTGACCCACAGTTCCGGCGAGGCCCAATGCCGCCGTTTTTGCCCGTTGGCCTCGACCGCGATCCAATCGGGATGCGCGTCGTAAACGTCCTGGTGTACGGCGTGCGGGTCCGTGCGCGCGATCACCGCCATGTTCAGCTTGCGGCAGCCGGCCACCAGGTCGCCAAAGGGGTCGGTGTCTTTCATCCATGGCGTCTTGTAGTGCAGCGGGATTTTGGTGGGATAGAAGGCCACGCAGCCGCCGGCGCTCAGGCAGGCGGCATCGGAATGCGTGCGGCGGAAATAGTCCAGCCAGAAGTTCAGATCGTACTTGCCGGGGTCGTCTTCCACCAGGGTCAACTGGGCCCAACGCAGGGGCCGGTCGAACCAGCCGGCAGCGGGTTCGGCGGCGCGGGTCTGATATGCCGCCGCGGCAGCGGCGGCGTTGATGAAGTCACGACGGGTAAGGGGCATCGATTTAACCTGCTAATGCAAGCACAGTGTGCATCAATACGGTAGCGCCATTTGCGCAATCTTCCCAGCGGGTGAGTTCTTTGGGCGAATGGCTGATGCCGCCCACGCTGGGCACAAAGATCATGCCCATGGGACCGAGCGTGGCCATGGCCTGAGCATCGTGGCCTGCGCCGCTGGGCAGGCGCATCGTGCGGAGCCCGAGTTTGGCGCAGACGGCTTCGATAGTTTGCTGCACGGCGGGCGTGGCCAGCGCCGGATCGTGATGCGCCACTTGCCGGAGTTCGATTTCGGTGCCGGTCTTGCGCGCGATATCGGCGGCGCGGTCCCGAAGCTGCGCGGCCAGTGCCTTGATCTTATCCGCGGAAAGGTCGCGCAATTCGATAGTCTGCAGCACGCGCCCCGGCACCACGTTGGGCGCATTGGGCGTGACGGCGATCTGTCCTACGGTTCCCACCTGCCGGCCGGGCTGCGCGCGCACGATTTCATTGACCGCAACGGTGAGGTACGAAGCCGCCAGCAGCGCATCGCGCCGCTCCGGCATGGGAGTGGTGCCGGCGTGATTGGCGAATCCGCGGATCTCGGCGTCATAGCGATCGATGGCCACTATGCCTTCCACCACGCCAATGGGGAAGCCTTCGCGTTCCAGCGTGCCGCCCTGTTCGATGTGCAGTTCCAGGTAGCAGTGAAAGCTGCCCTTGGCGCGGGCAGCCTGAGCGATACGGCCGGGGTCGCCGCCGATTTTGTGAATGGCGTCGCGCTTGACCATGCCGTTCCAGACGGCGTCGAGCTCGCCGGGATCCAGACGGCCCGCGGCGGCGCGGCTGCCGGTGATGCCGTTGTTGAAGGCCACGCCTTCTTCGTTGGACCAGATGGCCACTTCCAGCGGGCGGCGCGTGGCGACGTGGTTTTCGTTCAGCGTCTGGACCACCTCGATGGCGGCCATCGATCCCACATCGCCATCGAAATTACCGCCGTTCGGCACCGAATCGATGTGCGAACCGAAGAGCACGGGAGCGAGCGAAGGGTCGGAACCGGAGCGGCGGGCGGAGATGTTGCCGGCGGGATCGAGCCGCGGCTCCAGTCCGGCGTTCGCCATCAGGTCCATGGCGTAACGGCGGCCGGCGATATCGGCATCGGAATACGCGATCCGGCTCACGCCATCGGCGAAGGTGCCGCCGGCGGGCCGTCCGAAGACGCTCAGACGTTCCAGGTGGTCGCGCAGTCGGGCCGCGTTGACCGGCGGCAATTCGGCCGCCCGTGCCAGCGGCGAAAGCGCCAGGGCGCCCAGAAAGGTACGGCGGTTCATTGCCGCATGATACACCACCCGGCCGCCGTGCTATGATTTTCCCCATTGGAGGGTGTGCCGTGCGTTGGTTTGTCTGGGGCGGCACGGAGTTTAATGGCGTGCTGAAATCTATGGAAAAGTTGGGATCGTTTGGACTGTTGGCGGATATTCCAATGCAGTATTTCCCCGGCGCGAGGTCGGCAAATGCAATGGTACCGGTGAAACTGTCGCCGCTGTTCAGCGTTGCGCCAGCGCCACTACTGCAGCTACCGGCCACGCCTTCTGAAAAAAGATAGGATGCGCGCCCGAGCCTGCTATTACTGCGGTCGCACTAAATGTGCCCCCTCGCCAGTCGATCGTGTAGTAGTCTTGGGTTCCCTGTCCCCCAATTGTTCCGTCAATCTCCGCCAATTCCGGCACATTCAGAAACACAGGCGTCGAAGTGGTACCGCCCTGGATGTCCGTTAAATTGGCGATAGTGTTCCGAGGAACGCGCCGCCGTTGTGTCCGTAGGCATCGAAAACACCAAGCGTATCCGGGACAGTCAGAAATTGCTGAACCGCGCCAGTGAATTGATTTCCGCGACCGCACGAACCCGACCAAATGGTGGTTGAGGAAGAGACCCAGGGGGCCGATGGGCGGCTTGAGATTAGGCGGCGCAAGAATCGAGGCACTGACCACCGTACCGCATGACCCTCCGAAGCTGCTGAAACCTGAACCAATTGAGCTGCTCAGAAATGAGGTTACGGTAGTTTCGGTGGTCAGTATGGATGGAGTCTCAAAAACCCAGTTCAAGGTGCTTCCGGCAGGATTTCCGTTGATGTTGCTGTAATCCACCGAAAGGGCGTACAGGACAGCGGCTTTGGAGACTGTGGGATAGAAGGCCGAAAAAGCCGCAAACAAAAAGGTCAGGCGCAAGTGCATGATCCCTCCTCGTTAAACAAACCCGCGACTGGTAAGGAGGACGCGACGGGGGAATGTCTCCTCCGACTTGTCCCGTTGTGCTGGAGACAACAAAACGGTGCGCGGTAAGTGAAGAGAATCACATGGGCACGTACCGCGAAGGCGATTTTTCCACGCCATGTTCCAGACCATCGGTGCGCTTCTCACCAAGCGAGTTTCGGACCGGGTGGTCAGCTTGGGCACCACCTCCATCGTGATCTCCCTGGATGGCCTGACGACCGAGGTGTTCGACGCCATTCGCCGCCGCGCGAGCCAGGAAAAGATCATCGCGAACATCGAAAACATCAACCGGGCCAAGAGGCGTCTGAAGGTGAATCAGCCGACGCCCGGTATCGAGTTTGTAGCGATGCGGCGCAACATCCATGAGCTTTGGGACATTGTCCGGCTGGCCGCCGAATTGGTCGCCGCGCACGTTCAGGTGGCCGAGTTGACAGAGTACAACACGACTGGCGGCGAGTCTCTTATCGACGATCCCCAAATGGCCTATCGGGCCGAGCAGGCGGAGTAGGATGCACGCAGATGGGCATCCGGCTGATTTCTGCCACCTGACATTGCGCGCCGCGAAGTATCCGCGCCGGCAACCGGACTGCTGTGAAGAAGAAAACGCGGCCCGAAAAGGTGTAGTGGGCCACGGAAGCCCATTCGAACATCGCACGCCGCCCCACAGTCCGGCCAGAATCGCACGTTTCATGTTGCCCCTTGTCTCAAGGGGCCCAATCGCCTGATGGCGCTGAGCACCGGTGACTATGCCGGACGGATTTGCGCAAATCGCCGGAATGGCGTACTACGGCGGTGCGGGCGGCCTAGTATAACGTTTCATTAAAATATAACCTTATCAATCCTCTGCCAGTGCCTCGA